>DAIDCO010000016.1:0-5721 GCA_027309555.1 bacterium | reverse complement strand
CTCGGAGTACCCGTCCGCGCTCCGCGGGCCCCTACCCCGGCCCTGACCGGGTCAGGGCTCAAGACCCTCTGTCCCCACTGCCGCGTGCCACTACTCGCGACGGGGTCGACCAACCTCGCCGTCTGCCCCAGTTGCGGCCGCCTCGCCACTCCTCGAACCCTATCGCCTGCCGCGGAGACCGCCGCGTCGGGGGCCGCCGGCGCTCCTCCGGCCGTCACCGGCTCCGTGCGGACCCTCTCGCTCTCCGACCGCAACGCCCAGGAGCTCTTCGCCGCGTACGTGACGTCGAAGCCGATCCCGTGCCCGAAGTGTCGCACTCCGCTGCGGCATCGAAGCCTGAGCGAGTACGGCTGCCCGAGCTGCGGGCAACTCGTCCGCTTCCCGGCGACCTCGGTTCCCGGGGCCGCCCCGGCGGCGCCGCCGGCCTAGCCCCGCGCTAGAACGGGACCGAGGAACGTACCTCGCGCACGAGCGCGCCATCCTCGAGCGCCGCCGCGACGCGCTCGATATCCGGCGACGGCATCCGGTCGCGCGACCAGGGGGCCACGCGCGCGCGCAGTGCGCGGAGCGCCGCCTCGCTGCCGCGACCTCCCGCGCGCGGACGACGGAGCTCGAGGGCCTGCCCGGCGACGATCCACTCGACCGCAAGGACGCGGCGGGTGTTCGCAAGGACCCGGCGCAGTTTCGCACCGGCCCACGGGCCCATCGAGACGAAGTCCTCCTGGTCGGCGGACGTCGGGAGGCTTGCGGCGCTCGCCGGGTGCACGAGCGTCTGATTCTCATTGACGAGCGCCGCGGCAAGGTACTGGGGAACCATGAAACCCGAGCTGACCCCGGGCTCGGGGGCGAGGAACCCCGGCAGCCCCCGGTTCAGGGCCGGGTGCACGAGCCGGGCGATCCGTCGTTCGGAGAACGCTGCGACGTAGTGGATCGCGAGGGCGAGCGTGTCGAGGGCGAGGGCGAGCGGTTGGCCGTGGAAGTTGCCGCCGCTCACGAACTCGTCGCCCTCGAAGACCACCGGGTTGTCTGTGACGGCGTTCAGCTCGGCCGCGACGACCCGTTCTGCAAGGCCCAGCCCCAGCCGAACGGCGGCGAGCACCTGGGGGAGGCAGCGCAGCGTGTACGGGTCCTGGCCCGACCACTTCGACCGGACCGTCACGAGCGCGCTCCCCTCGAGTAGCGCGCGCAGGGTGCGGGCGATGCTGCGCTGCTCCTCCGAATTCCGCAGCTCCCCGAGCCGGTCGTCGAGCGACGCCGGGTTCCCCTCGAGGGCATCGTAGGAGAGTGCGGCGGCGACGAGCGCGGCGTCGAGGAGCTCCCGGCCGTCCGCGACCGCGAGCGCGAGGTAGGAGGCCATGAGCGCGGTGCCGTTGAGGAGGGAAACCCCTTCCTTCTCGGCCGGTACGAGCGGAGCGATCCCCTCGCGTGCGAGAACCTCTGCGGCCGGAACGGGCTCCGCCCGACCCCGTACCGCGAACGCTCCTTCTCCGGTCAGCGCGGCCGCGAGGTGGGCGAGGGGCGCGAGGTCTCCCGATGCACCGACCGAGCCCTGCTCGGGGATCCAGGGCACGAGCCCTCGGTTGAGCAGTTCGAGGAGGAGGTCGAGGACCTCGGGCCGCACGCCCGAGTGCCCCCGCGCGAGGGAGTTGAGACGCAACAACGTCATGCCGCGAACGACATCGGTAGGAAGCGCCGGACCGGTACCGCTCGCATGGCTGCGCACGAGCGACGCCTGGAGTTCCCGGGCCTGGGCGCGCGGGATCGCCCGGTCCGAGAACGCGCCGAAGCCGGTCGTCACCCCATAGACCGGACGTTCGGCCGCGACCGCCCGTTCGACCGCGCGACGACTCGCCGCGACCTCCGTCCGCGCCGACGGGGAGAGCGAGACGCCGCAGTTCCCCCGGGCGACGGCGAGGAACTGTTCCAGCGTGAGGGAGCGTCCGTCGATCGGTAGGGTCTCGGTCATCGGATCCGCGCTCCCGGTCCGGGGCGGGCGACGGCCCGTTCCCGACCGCCTTACGCCGACACCGGCACGACGAGGTCGCCGCCCGACTTCTGCATCGACGGCTGCTTCTTCGTCTTCGCGCCCTTCGTCTGCCAGAAGATCTCAGCGAACTCTTGGACGAGCCTGAGCAGCTCCTGGGCGTCGGCGAGGGCGGTACCTTGGCGACACTTCGACGCCTGCTTCAGGATCCGGAAGACCAGCTCGTGGGCCTGTGGGAACTGCTTCGCGTGGTCGGGCGTGAAGTAGTCGCCCCAGATCACGCGAACCTCGTGCTTCGCCTTCTCGGCGTGCTGCTCCTTGACCGCGGTGTAACGGGCGAGCTTCGATACGTACGCCGCGCGGTCCTCGGGCTTCGCGTCCATCGGGGGCGCCCCGAGCTCCCCGATCAGCTGGTCCATGCGGATCACCGTGAGCGCCGCGATCTGCGCCTCGTGCGGGTCATAAATACCGCAGGGAATGTCGCAGTGCGCGTAGACGGGTTCGGGCGGTGCGACGGTGTCCCGAAGCTCGATCAGCCAGTTGCGGACGGGGGGGAAGGCGGGCATGGCCGAGCATACCTCGGGCGGAGGATAAGGTTGCCGGAGGGAACCGCCCGCGAGGCCCGCGGAGCCGGAGAACTCCGGCGGCGATGGCGCAGCCGACGATTGGTGGTCCGTGACGACTCCATGCGACCCGCCTTCGTTCCGGGCGACCGGCTGTACGTCGACCCGACGCCCGACCGCCCGATCGCGCCGGGCGACGTGATCGCCCTCTGGGACCCCGAGCACGCGGGCCGGCTCCTACTGAAGCGGGTCGTCCGGATCGGAGTTGAGTCCGTGCACGACGCCCCCCCGGGGGGGGAAGGAACCGTGCATGTCGAGGGAGACAACGCCGGTGCGAGCCGCGACAGCCGGCAGTTCGGCGACCTCCCCGAGGCCGCGGTGATCGGCGTCGTCTGGTACCGCTACGCCCCCGGGCCGCGCCGGGGTCCGATCCCACCGCGACACGTTTAAGTGATGTGGCATAATGCCACATCGATGCGCCCCGTTGGCCGCACTGCCCTCGTAATCGTCGTGGTCGGGGTCGCCCTCACGGCCGGGCTCGCCGGAGGCTGGTACTGGCGTGCGGATTCGACCCCGGCCTCGACGTCGCCCGGATCGACGACCCTGTCGCTCATCGCCGCCGGTACGCTCGCCCCCGTCCTCCCGTCGATGGCCGCAGCGTTCGCGGCAGCGACCCCCGGCGTAAGCGCACCCACCGCGGCCGAGCTCTACGAGGGGAGCACCGCCGCCGCGACCGCCCTCACCTTGCCCGGCCAGCCGTACGACCTGTTCGTTGCGGCCGACTTCCGCGTGATTCCGCAGCATCTCGAGCGGCCGAGCGCGACGGTCGCGAGCTGGGAGATCGTCTTCGCCGCCGACCCGCTCGTCCTGGCCTACGCGCCCGGAGTGGCCGGGCTCCAGGGCCTGAACTCTTCCAACTGGTACGAGAAGATCGTGACCCCCGGGATCCTCCTCGGCGCCCCGAATGCGAGCACGGACCCGCTCGGGGCGAACGTCGTATTCGCGCTCGAGCTCACGGATGAGCTCACCGGCCAGTCGGGGGGGCTCTACGGTCACTTCTTCGCCGGAGGGATCGGTGGATTCGCGATCCCGACCGCGGCGACCCGGACCGTGGCGGAGAACTTCGCCGCGACCGCGCTCGCGACCGACCAGGTCTCGACGTACTTCACGTACCGGTCGTATGCGCTCGCGAACCATCTTTCCTACGTCGCACTCAACGACTCGGTCGACCTCGGGTCGGTCGCGGCACCGGACGTCGCCCGTTACGGCTCCGTGAGCTCGACCGTGCTCGCCGGCTCCTCGACCTCGGTCGTGAAGGGGGCCCCCGTGCTTTTCGCGCTCACGGTCCCGCTGAGCGCGCCGGAGTTTCCGCTCGGCGTCGCATTCGCCGATTACCTCGCTTCGAACGCGACGGCCGCTATCTGGGCCTCCGACGGCTTCATGCCCCTCGCTCCCCTGTGGACCGACGCTCCGGCGTCGCTTCCCGCGGCGCTCGCGGGGACGGGCCCGACGGGAGTCGCCCCGCTTCCCCCTTACCTCTCCTCCCTCATCGCGTGAGCGGACCGGGGAGCCGCCGGCTCTTGGACCGGACCGCCCTCGCCGGGCGCACCCTCGCCGCGGTCCTCTCCGCCTCCCTGCTCGGGCTCTTCGTTCTTCCGCTGTTCGCGCTGGTCTTCTACGCGGGTGGGGGCGGACTCTCCTTCGCCTTTCGGGACGGTGGGTTCCGCACCTCCCTCGAATTCACCCTGCTCGCGTCGGGGCTCGCGGTCGCGATCGGAGTGGGGGCGGGGGTTCCGCTCGGCTACGTTCTCGCGCGCTACCGGTTCCCCGGCAAGAGCTGGGTCGAGTCGATCGTGACGGTCCCGGTCGTGGTCCCGCACCTGGTGGTCGGGATCGCGCTCCTGCTCCTGTTCGCGCCCACGGGACCGGTCGGTGCGTTCACCGCGTCGCTCGGGATCCCGGTCTTCGATGCGATCGGAGGGGTCGTGCTCGTGATGCTGTACGTGGGCTCCTCCTACGTCGTGCTCTCGAGCGCGGCCGCGTTCCGGTCGGTCGACCCGGAGGTCCTCGAGTCCGCCCGCTCGCTCGGAGCGGGTCCGGGAGAGGCGTTCGCCACCGTGACCCTTCCCTCGGCCGCGCGCGGGATCCTCACGGGCGCGCTCCTGATGTGGGCGCGAGGGGTCAGCGAGGTCGGCGCGTTCCTCATCCTCGCCGCTTCGGTCTACCCGAGCCCGCCGTGGACCGGACCGGTCACACAGCCCGCGTCGGTCTGGATCTTCGGCTACTGGCAGATCAACCCGGCCGACGCGGCCGGCGCTTCCGCCGTCCTCGTGTTGGTCGCGCTCGTGATCTTCCTCGGAGTGCGCCTTCTCGACCGCAGCGGGCTCGACTGGATTGGGGGAGGGGGGGGCCCGTGAGCCGCCTCGAACTGGTCGGCCTTCGAGCGGAGCGGGGCGCCTTCCGCCTCGGCCCGGTCGACTTCGACGTACCGGCCGGGACCGCGACCGTGCTCCTCGGCCCGTCGGGCGCGGGGAAGACGACGCTCCTGCGCGCGATCGCCGGTTTCCTACCGCTCACGGCCGGTCACGTGCATGTCGACGGCGATCCGGTGGAGAACCGGCCGCCCGAGCGACGGGACTTCGGCTTCGTACCACCGAACCTCGGGCTCTTTCCCCAGCGGTGCGTCCGCGAGAACGTGCGCTACCCGTTGCGGCTGCGCGGGGACCCCGGTTCGGGCGCGAAGACCGCCGACTGGCTCGAGCGATTCGGGCTCGGGGCGCTCGCAGACCGCTATCCGCACGAGTTGAGCTCGGGCGAGCGCCAGCGGGTGGCGATGGCGCGGGCGCTCGCCGCGGAGCCGAAGGCCCTGCTCTGGGACGAGCCGCTCGCCGCGCTCGACGTCGAGAGCCGGGACGCGCTCGTCCGGCTGTTGCGCGACCGGCTCGAGACCGAGCGGATCCCGCTGCTCCTCGTGACCCACGACCCGACCACCGCGTTCGCCCTCGCCTCGCGGGTGGTCGTCCTCGAGTCGGGACGGGTCCGGGCGGACCGGACCCCTCAAGAGCTCGCCCTCGGACCGCTCGACCACTTCCTCGCCCGCTTCCTCGGCTGAGATCATGGGGCGGCCGCCGGCCGCCCCATGGCACGGGCCCACGCCGGCACAGCCGCCGGCCG
>DAIDCO010000015.1 GCA_027309555.1 bacterium | reverse complement strand
CCCATCGACGGCGACCGTCGCCTCCCCGACGGCGAGCCAGGAGAGGTACCGGCACCGGTTCCGTCCCCCGTACAGCGTGTTCCCCCCGATCCCTATCGTTACGGCCCCCTCTTCCTGGTCCTCGGCCTGGGGGACCCCGGGGGCGAGCGCGGAGTTGAGACCGAGCGCGAAGAGCGCGAGCGTGGCGCGCCCCCGGGGCGCAGCCACGAACTCCGTCTCGAACGCCTCTCCTCCTTCCGTGTACCAGTAGTTGCGTAGCCGTCCGCCCTCGACCTCCCACTGACCGCCTTCCGCACGGCCCCCCGGGAGGAAGCTCGGCCGGTTCGCGATCACCGTTCCCTCGGCGCTCCGTTCGTCGATCGCGACGGCGATCGACCCGGCCGGCGCCGTCGCGAGGTTGCGGCCCGTGCGCAGGTCCTCGCGATCGACCCGGCCGTCGTCGACCCACGGGCGGCGTCCGCGCAGGCGCACGCGCAGGTCGGTGCCGTTCGCGGCCATCACCCGGAGCTCGCGCCCGTGGGCCAGGAGTCGGGCCGCCCGAGCGGCCCTCGTACGGAGTGCGCCGTAGTCGACCTCGGTGATCCCGCGGATCAGCTGGCTGCGCCACGTCGCGCCGGGGAGCCCCCACGGCTCGGCCTGGGCGTCCGAGGCGTACCCCAGCAGGCATCGAACCCCTCGCACCCGGGCGGAGCGGCAGCGGCGCAACCACTCGTCGTCGCTGCCGAGGAACGGAGAGAGCAGGTGCGGGGGCAGCGCGTGGAGGCGCGGCCGGTCGGCCGGCCCGGGGAAGTAGACGAGCGCGTTCGAGTGCGCGATCGCGGACCGGACCGGAGCCGTGAGCCCCGACCAGGCCCGGGCCGACGGGGCGAGGTCGAGGCTCTTCCAGAACGCCCCCTCGTCCTCGAGGAGGAGGAACGGCCGCCCGCCGACCCGCCGAACCTCGGCCACCACGGCGGCCGCCCAGGCGAGCGTGTGGTTCCACGTCACCACCGCGACGTGCTCTCCCCGGCGGACCCCGAGCGCGCTCCCGACGATCGCCCGGGCGACCGCGGGAGGACTGGCCTGGTCGGCCGGCATCGCGGTACGGAGGGGCGTCCCCCGATTAAGGATTCGAGCCCCGGCGCACCCGCGCGACGACCTCCGAGGCGACGGCCTCGGATCGCGCGAGCGAGCGGGCGACCGCGACCACGAGCGCCCCCGCATCGTGGAACGGGGGTCGGAAATCGACCGACCGCGGCGCGAGCGCGAAATGCCGCCAGCCCCCGGAGTGGGACGCCACGCGACCCACCACGTCGGCCACGCGCCGTCCCCGTCCGAAGTCGGCAAGGTCGCGTCGCACGTCGTCCGGGAGGCCCGCGGTGCGGGCGAAGTCGAGCAGGGCCCGGAGCTTCTCGGGGCGGTGTCGTCGGGCGCGGGACCCTTCGCCGAGGATCCCGTTGAAGTACAGAAACGGTCCTCCGACCTCGATCGCTTCGAGGAGCGAGCGGCTGCCGGTGACGATCCGCACCTCCGCCTCGGCGAACCGGCGCCGCCAGGCCGCGGACGGCTCCGGGAGGGTAGCGAAGCTCCAGGTCGACTCGGCCGGAACGGAGTGCCAGGGGCGGGGCGAGCGAACGTGCACGCGTACGGAAGTCCCGCTACCGTGCAGGCCCGCGGCGACCGACGGTGCGATCCGCTCGGCGCTCGCGGGGCTCGCGTACCATACCCATTCGCGGTTCTCTCCCACCTTTCCACGGCGGACCCGGCCACGACCCTCCGACCAGAGGGGGCCGACTTGCACCGCCGAGGGGAACTCCCGGGCGAACGCAGGATTCGGGCGGAACGTGGCGTAGAGATGAAGGACGTCCGCGCGCTCGAACGCGCGGAACCGTTCGAACGCGACCCGGAACGTCGCCTCCTCCTGGGCCGCGCGCGCCCGCCGAGCGCCCGCGGCAAGCGCCCGGGATCGCACGCCCCCTTCGCGCAGCCGTTCGCGCGTCTCCTCGCGGCTCGTGAGCGTGCGAGCGAACTCTTCGAGGCTCACATGGAGGGTGCGACCGGGCCCGTACGAGGCCTCGACCTCCTGGGCCTCGACGGCCCATGGCCCCTCCCGGCCGAGGGGACCCGGACGGTGGCGGGCCGCGCTGAGGCCGAACGACGGGCTGACGGTGAGCGCTGCGGAGGCGGTGGGGCGAAGCTGGTCGATCCTCGTTAGCGGTGGCCAATCCCAGGGACCTTCGACCGACCGGGGGAGCGGCCGGTCCCGCCCTCGGTAGAGGAAGATCGGGAACCCGGCCCTGGCGAGACATCGCCCCGCGGCGAGCACCTCCTCGATGTCCCCGAGGCCTCCACCGACCACGGCCGGGAAGAGGTAGACGTCCGCGCCCCCGCGGCGGGCGCGGCCCGGATCAGTCGACGGTCCGGTAGAGCGTGAGGACCGGTAGGACATCGCGGAACCCCGTGGCCGTCAGGGCGGCCCGACCTCGTTCGTTCTCCTCGGGAACCATCGCGAGCAGTCGCGGCGCACCGCGCGTGGCACACCAGGCCGCGGCGGTCCGGACGAGCGCTTCGACTCGCTCGGGCGTCACCGATCCGTCGACGATCGGGTTCGACAGATGTCCCGCTTCGGTCGCCTTCGAGATCGTCGCCGAGACCCAGGCCCGGGGACCCTCCCCGTCGTCGATCACCCAGGCCGCGCGCTCGCTGGCGAGGAGCCCGCTTTCCCAGGCCGATCCGGTGAAATCCCGGGGGCTCGTCGGCAGCACCCGCACGACGTCGGCCGGGCGGGAGCGAGCGTCGATTCGAGCGAGCTCCCGGGCGTCGCGAGGACGGAACGGCCGCTGTCCCGTCACGCCGCCCCCCGGCGCGGGCGGGAGGGCCGACGGCCGGTCGTGGACGAAGTAGGCCGTGCTCCGCAAGGTCCGGTATCCGAGCCGCTCGTAGAGCGTTCGCGCCGGCGTGTTGGCGGCGAGGACGTCCAGCACGACGTAGCGTCGGCCCCGCGCCCGGGCCGCGCGACGAGCTTCCTCGAGGAGCGTGCGGGCGAACCCCCGGCGCCGATGCTCCGGGGCGACCACGACCATGCTCACGTAGCCGGCGCGCGGTGAATAGGTAAGGAGCGTTGTCGCGGCGAGCCGACCCCCTTCCTCGATCACGAAGAACCGGAAGATCGGCCGGCCGACGAGCCGCAAGAGCCCGAGGACGAGCCGCACATCCCATCGGAAGACCCGGCGGACGACCTCCTGGAACCCCTCGGGGCGGGTGCCGAGGAGGGCCTCCTCCTCGGGAAAGTCACGCTGGAGGAATCCGAGGAGGTCGGCGGCGTCCGCCGCGCGGAGCTCGCGCACCTTCACGAGTCGTCGTCCTCCCCCGAGCTCGGGATCGCCGCATCGAAGAGGAGACGCACAGTCGGGGGGGGCCGGTCGGCACCGATCTCGGGGAGCGGAAGTCGCGCCGCCCGGTCGAGCTCCTCCTCGGTCAGGCGCCCCCGCGCGTCGACGAGCGCCCGGTGGATCAGGGCGTCGGGCACGCCGTGGGCGAGGCGCCCGAGCGCCTGGACGGCCGCGTCGAAGAGCCGGCTCTCCGCGTCGGACCGAAGTGAGCTCTCCTCCTCGGCCCGAGGGGCTGGGGTCGCGCGGTCGACCGGGTGGGACTCGTAGAGGAGTCGCACGAGCTCCTCCCGAGCGCCGTCGTCCGCGAGACAGCCGAGCGCCCATACCGCCGCGAGCCGTACCTCGGCCGCCGCATCACCGAGCTCCTCGCGGATGCGGGGAGCCGCCTCCGTAAGGCCGAGGCGGCCGAGGGCGTAGATCGCGCCCCGGCGGGGCCATGGGTGCTCGTCTCGGAGACGGGCGAGCAGCACGGAGAGGTCCGCGGGCCACCCGACCTCGCCGAGCGCCACGGCCGAGGCGCCTCGTACGGACCACGCGGTATCGGTGAGATGGGCGAGGGCGACGGACCGGGCCTCGGGAGCCCGCATCTCGCCGAGGGCGTGGATCGCGCAGACCCGGACCCAGTGCGCCGGGTGGTCGGCCGCGCGGGCGAGTTCGGGGACGGCCGCGGGGGAGCCGATCCGCCCTAGGGCGACCAGGACCGCGGGCTTCTCCCACGTCTCGCGCGCGTGGAGAAGACCGAGGAGCGCCGTGACGCTCTCGGCGTCGCGGTGTCGGCCGAGGGTGATCGCGGCCGCGACGCGGACCCGTCGGGAACGGGCCGAGAGGCGGGCCCGGATCGTCGGGAGCTCCGCGGGCCCCGCCGAGCGTCCGAAGGCGAGCAGCGCCTCCCGCCGCACCCGGTCCTGCGGGTCCTCGAGCAAGGGCTCGAGCAGGCGCCGCGCTTCGGGGGTCCCGCCCTGGCCGAGCGCGGCCGCGACCGCCCGGCGCACCTCGGGCATCGCGTCGTCCACCCGGGCGGAGAGCGGGGCCACCGAGCGCGGGTCTGCGAGCCGGGCCAGCGCGTATCCCGCGCTCACGCGCACGCCCGGCGCGGGGTCCTCGAGCGCCGACTCGAGCGCGCCCCGGCTCTCGCCGTGGCCGATCGCCCCGAGCGCGTCGGCGGCGGCGGCGCGGACCTTTGCGTCCGGGTCGGAGAGTGCGGCCGAGAGCGACGAACGTCCCCGCGGGTCCTTGAGGATCCCCAGCGCGACCGCGGCGGTCTCGCGGATCCCGGGCACCGGGTCGTTCAGGGCGGCGAGGAGGGGGCCGAGGTCCGACACAAGCCCGCACTCCACGCTCGCGCGGATCGACACGGCCCGCTCCGCGGGGGACCGTACCGCGGTCGCTCCTCCGGGCGTCCGACGGCGGATGCGGACCCGCGAGCGGGACCGCGAGGTACGTCGGCGCCCGCGGTCCGGCACGGACGCCGGACCGTGCGGGGGACTAAAAGGTCCGCTCGGGGCCCGACGCGGACGCGAGCTCGAGTTGCCCGGCCCGCTCGGGCGAACGGTACGGGCCGCGCGGCGAGGCCTCGTCGGCGCCCCAGCGCTCGAGCAGCGTCGCTCGGTCGACCCCGAGAGGGGCGAGAAGGGTCTCGGCGTCCCGCGCGAGGAGGTCGAGGTACGCCCCCGCGTCGTACCGCTCGTCCCCCGTGAGCATCTCCGCGACGCGCACCCGGCGGCGGAACGAGCGGCTCTCTCGATCGAGCAGGACGAAGCGGACGACCTCTCCCGCTCCCCGCGGGGCGCCCGCGTCGGCGAGCTGGCGGAGCGCCGCGACCGAATCGGTGAAGGTGACGAACGCCTCGGGCGCCTGACCGACCCGGTGGCTCACGAGGAGCTCCTCGACGGGCCAATCGCCCGCCGCGAGACGAGCGGCGATGAGGTCGGCACGGGCGAGCGCCCGGGGGAGCAGCGCCCGCACCCCGTCCGCGTCCCGCGCCGCCCGGAACAGGGAGAGCACCTCGCTCTCGAACCGCCGGACGAGCCCGGGAGTGTCGTGACGACGGCCGCCGATCCCGCGGAGCTTGAACTCTCCGTGCTCGTAGAGCCCGTAGTACCGGTTCGGCACCCCGAGCCCGTGCGTCACCGCCGGCAGGAACACGATCCAGCGGTAGCGGCCCTCGTAGCCGAGCGGCAGGTCGAAGCGTTCGCTCATCCGGGCGGCGAACCGCTCGGGGTCCGGCGGCCGTGCGAGGTCGGTCGGCCGAAGCCACAGGGAATCGACGATCCCGTGCAGGACCGAGTAGCCGGCCCGCTCGGCCGGGGGGAGGAGCGACGCAATGAGCTCCCGTGCGTAGGCGTTGATCGCTTCGTGGCACTCGATCCGGCCGAAGCGGGCGTTGCGGTAGCCCTGATAGCCGAACGCCGTCACGAGGATCCACTTCAGCATCTTCACGCGGCGACGGAGACGGTACGCCTCCTCCGCGGGGAGGCCGGGCCGCTTCAGGGCCGCCTTGTAGGCAAGCCGCCGGGCGAGCAGCGGCGCGAGGGTACGGGGAATGAGCCCGACGCGCCGGGTGCAGGAGCGGTAGCCGAGCCCCGGCGCCCGGATCGGGCTCCTCGGGCAGCAGCGGCACTCGAGCGTCTCCGCCGAGAGGTTCTTTCGTACCATGATGTGCGGGTAGAGGCTCGCGAAGTCGAACTCGTCGACGTGGTCGTGGACACCGACCGGCGGGAGGAAGATCACGCCGCCGCGGTCGGCGGCGACCAGACGGTCCGCCCGGCGGAACCCTTCGGGGCGGTTCTTCTTCCACGGCACGTGCGCGCCGAGCGCGAGCGCGTGGGCCATCTCCATCGCCGTGAAGCAGGTCCCCGGAGACTGGCGGACCACGGTCGCGAGCGAGAGGCGGGAGAGCCGGGCGGCATCGACGAGACCGGCGATCTCGGCGTCGTCGTAGAGGAACGAGTTCTCCCGGTCGATGTGGAACCGGCCGGGCAGCGGGAACGACGCGGACCGGTAGAGGACCCGACCGTACGATTCGAACGCGCCGGCGGGCCGGGACGGCCGGAAGCCGACCCGTTCCCGGCCGAGGGCGAACTCGGCCGGGGAGAGCCCACAGGCTGCCGCCCGACGGTAGAGCCACGGAAGGTCGAAGGAATCGCCGCCCTGTGTGAGCAGGATGTCCGGGTCGCTCCGCGCGACCTCGTCGACGAGCGCGCGCAGCAGATCCTCCTCGGGTCCCTCGAGGGTGGTCTCCCCGAGCCGGACCGACCCGATCCGGCCGTCCGGCGGGGGAAGGCGGCCCCGGCGCTGCCCGGCGAGGCGGACCTCGAGCCGCGCGAGGCGGAGCGGGGGCGGGGCGTAGTCGATCGTCTCGGGCGGTTCGGTCGCGACGAGCGCTGCGCCCGCTCCCGTGACGGGGGCGAACGGATAGAGCGCGTGGTCGAGGTGATAGAGCTGCGGCGGGGCGAGGTCGACGTCGTAGAGCGAGAACGTTTCGTAGCGACCGAACGCGTCGACCTCCCGGGCGAGCGTCCGGCGGTCCGGGTTCCGCTCGGCCGTCACGGTGAGGACCGGGGAACGGCGTCGGTCGAAGAGCGACGGGCGGCCCGACCCGAGGTCGACGCGCGCGACGGTCGGTCGGCGCGCGAGGTGCCGGGCGAGGTCGGCGAGCGCCGGGCGCGCCCCGGTGACGAGGAACGGCGGGCGGTACTCGACCGCGGTGCGGCGAACCCGTCCGGTCCGTCGCGACTTCACCCAGAGGACGACCGAGCGGCCGTCCTCGCTCTCGGTGATATCGAGGAGCCAGCCGTCGGGCGTCGGCGTCGCCCCCTCCCCCGTTAGCGGTGCGCCGCCCGCTCCGGAGGCTCGACGCGGATCCGCGCGGCGAGGTCGGTGAGGACGGAGAGGAGGATCGACTCGAGAAGATCGGGGCTGCCGACGTACGTCGCCTGGGCAGCGTAGCGTCGAGCCCCGGTGCGGACGAGCTCGAACGCGGCGCGCTCCTCGGGCGTCGTCAGGAGCCGCGCGAACTCATCCCAGCGCTTCATCCGCTCTTCGAGCGCCTGACGGTAGGTCGGGGCGGTACGTCCCACGGGATCACCTCCTCGGCGGACCCGCCGCCGAACTCGTCGATCCCGCGCTGGCCGGCCGGTCGCGGCACGAGCGAGAGCCGGGCGTCGTCCCGGAGCGCGCGCAGATGCAAGCCGGCCGGCCCACGGGCGAACGTGACGACATCCGCCCAGCGGGGTCCCTCGTCCGCGAGGCCGGGGAACCCGGCGAATCCGTCGGGCCCGAGCGTAAGGAGCAGAGGGACGCGGACCGCCTCCAGGAGCGGAAGGAGCGCGCGGGCGATGTGGCGGAGGAGCGCCGCCCGCTCTTCGACCGGGACCTCGGCGTCCGCGAAGAGCGCGGGGAGGTCGTGGCCGACGAGCAGGGTCGGCGGGTGGCGACGCGCCTCGGCGGCCCAGCCGTCGACCAGGGCGACCATCTGGTAGACGGTGAACGCCCGGGCGAGCCGGATCCCCTCGAGCGTCCGGGCGGCATCGACCCCGAACGCCCGTCCGAGTTCGCCGATGCGGTACGGATGAAATCGGTTCGCCCCTTCGAGGAGGGAGATCCGGCCGTGGACCACCGCGTTTCCCGCGTAGAGGAGCTCGAGGACCGGTTCGATCGCGACCCGGGGGCCGGTCCAGAGCGTCGCCTCTCCGGGAGCGAGCCGGCGGGCGAGCCAGGGGAACAGCGCCGGCTCGGACGGTAGGAGGGGCGCGGTCCGGCTCCCCCGGGGGCGCCGGACGGGTCGGACGCGGAGAGGGAACGGGAGGACGGGGCTATCGGAGGCCTCGTACGGGAGCGGGTCCCAAAGCTCCGGCGTGTCCGGCACGCCCCCGGGTACGGACGACGGATCGACGAGCATGAGCGATGAGGCCTCCGGGGGATCGAGCGCCGGGAGCGCTCTAAAGCGGCGGCTCGGGAGACGTTGAAACGGCGCGAGAACGGAGCGTTTCGGCGGTGTACGTACCGGGCACCAACGAGTTGATGGACTTCAAGCCCGAGATCCAAATGAGCCCGAGGCTAGGGGTCTCGGGGTTGGAATCCTCACGCAAGAACTTCGCGGCCTCGGGAGTCCGGGGGTTGTAGCCGTCCACGTTCCCGGATGGAAGCGGGAGCATCACAGGGGCGAGGTCCTCCGATTCATCGCGCGCCAGCATGCCGAGAATCCGCACTTGGCGAAGGAATGCCTCCTTCGGGACCCGTTCCTTGTAGAGGTTCCATACATCGACCGGATGGATACCGGGTGGGGGCACGAGAAAGATGCGGCCCCCCCGCTGGAAGACGTGGCTCTGGATCGGATTCAGCAGCAGGTTCACGGCGGCCAGCGGGACCTCGGCATCGTGTTCGATGAGCGTCAGTTTGTGGATGGGAAGCCATCCGAACAACGAAGCATAGTCGGCCGAGCCCGGCCATATCTGACCCGGCGAACGGCCGGGCTCCGGATCGATGCGGCTGAAGGAAGGCGGCAGGTCGTGCCGCAGAGGCGTGATGCACTGGAATCGACCCCCTTCCAACGAGAACGGATACGACGGATGGGTGATGCGCGTCCCCCGAAGCTTGTCGATGCGCAGCCAGCGTTCCACTCGGTCGTTGCGGGTCTCCCGCTCCATTGTCACGACGCCGTTGACAAGATACTCGAGCTGGCTGGCTTCGCGATGTTCCACCACGAATACGAGGAAGACCGGACCTTCGGCCATCTGCGCGAGCGCAATCCGCTCGACCTCTGCGCGCGAGGGGAGACCCTCGTCGGCTCGGCTTGCGCTCCCGACATGCCGTTCGACGAGCGCATCCCACGAGTCCAGCACAATGAGGGCGGGCGTGGCCGGTGAGGTCTGGCTCCAGGCCGCCAGAACTTCCGGAGGCAAGAGGAGCGCACGGAGGCCGCGGCTCGAGGCGTCCGCCCTGATCAGCGCTTGGGAGGTCCCCAGGGCCCGCGAGGCATCGCGGAGATCGGGACCGGCGGCGGTCACGTCGACGATCGATAGCGGACCGGTCTGGTTCGCCTGGTGAAGAGAGGGGAAATCGAGGTCGAGATCGGCCCGGCGAACTCGACTTGAAACGTAGATCCGCCTTCCGCGGAACGCGCGAAGAAGGGCCAAGGCCAGCATCGTCTTCCCCGTGCCGGGCGCCCCTCGCACCAGCAGCGCCTGGGGCGCAGGGCGATTCAGAAAGTGAACCAGTTCGGTCGGAAGGTCGATGGCGGCTCCCATAAATCCCGGCCGATGGGGCTATGCTGGCCCGAGCGGCATAAACCTTCCGAGAGGGGTCTATCGTCAATCGGAAGACGAGCGGAGAGTCGCCCGCACGCGCGTTTCGCAGGTTCCGCCGGCTCTCGAACAGATTGGTCCTCCCATGCCGTTCTCCTCTCCGATCGATGCATCGGGGACCCCGTGCCGTGCTGAGGTCTCCTGACCCCGAAACGCGCGTAGAACCACGCCGCCCTCCGCTAGTGGACCGTAACTGAAGTAGGTACATTATTGTACCTGCTTGCGTTACAGCCCTCCATGCGCCTCGCCCCCTCGATCGTGCTCGCCCCCGAAGAACGTATCGAACTCGAGCACTGGTCCCGCGGCCGATCCATCCCCCAGCGATTGGTCCTCCGTTCTCAGATCGTGTTGCGGGCCGCCGAGGGACAGACCAACCACCAGATCGTCGTCGACCTCCACACCAACCCCATCACGGTCGGCCGATGGCGCTCCCGCTTCGCCCTCCTTCGTATCCCGGGTATCCGCCAAGATGCTCCCCGCCCGGGCCGACGGCCCGAACTCCCTCCCGAACTCGTACGTCGGATCATCGACCGAACTCTGCACACCAAGCCCCGCGGGGAGACCCACTGGTCGACCCGCACGCTCGCCGCCGAGCTCGGCGTGAGCCACATGACCGTTCATCGAGTCTGGACGAACCACCACCTCCAACCCCGCCGCGTAAGATCGTTCAAGCTCAGTACGGACCCTCGCTTGGAGGAGAAGCTGGTCGACGTGGTCGGGCTTTACCGCAATCCTCCCGAGAGGGCGATCGTCTTCTCGGTGGACGAGAAGCCCCAGGTCCAGGCACTGGAACGCACTCAGGCGGTACTGCCCATGGGCCCGAACTTTCCGGAAGGTCGGCCGCATGACTACGCCCGCCATGGAACGATCGACCTGTTCGCGGCGCTCAATGTCCTCGACGGGACGGTGGTGACCGAGATCCACCATCGGCATCGGCACCAAGAGTTCTTCTCCTTCCTCCAGAGGCTCGACGATCGAACTCCCTCCGATCTCGCGGTGCACGTGATCATGGACAACGCGAGCTCGCACCTGACCAAGGAGGTGGAGCGGTGGCTCCGACGGCATGTGCGGTTCCAGTTGCACCAAGTCCCGACGGGATCATCCCTGCTGAACGCCGTGGAGGGATGGTTCTCGAAGCTCACCAAGAAGGCGCTCCTTCGAGGGAGTTTTCGTAATGTGACGGCGTTGAAGCGCGCGATCGAGGAGTATGCCGAGATCAGCAATGAGAGGGCCCAACCGTTCGTGTGGACCAAGGATGCCGAGACGATCCTGCGAAAGGTCCGCAAAATACAACGTCTGTCAGTTACGGCCCACTAGGCACGCCGGAGGATCTCCGCGAGTCCCGGTGTGGTCGCCACGGCCGCGCGCGCCGCCTTCACTCGAGCGCGCAACTCGCGGAGGCGCCGCTCGACCTGACGCTCGTCCTCTTCTCGGGTGTCATCCAAGAATCCACTGGTGATCCCAACGGCAGAGAATCGGTGGCTCGGAGTCGGAGACTCCTCCGCGTCCCCGTCCTGGTCGCGATACGCGACCCGCGCCGAGGCGCGGGTGCGCGCGTCGTCAGGGGCGGGCCGGCGCAGATGCCGTTACCGGCGCCCTGCTCCCGCCACCCTCACTTCGATTCCGACCCCTCCGCAGGTTCAGGTCGCCACCACGTAGACCAGCGGCATGTTGGGGTAGTAGGAGTTCCCGCCCCCGAGGGTCAGCTCGGCCTGTTGGGTGGCCGCGTAGACATCCGCCACGAGATTGGTCTGTGTGCCGCCCGTTCCAACACTGACACCGAACTGCTCGACGGACGTGTGTTCCGAAGTCGAGAAGCTGATCGAGTTGAACATCGTCATGAACATCGCCGCGTCCCCCGCAACCTCCGCTATTGCCTCGAGAGCGATCGCAGTGCTCCCGACATCTCCGAATCCCGGAAAGAAACCCAACACGTCATCGGCCAAGAGCATCGTTCCGAGACAGAAGGAGAGGGTCGACAGCGCTGCCTCCGCCTGGCCCTCCGCGTTGCTGGCGCTGTTGTATCCTGTCGCGGTGACCATGACGGAATACAGCTCGAATCCGCTCCCGCCCCACTTCAGGTTCTCGCTCGCCAGCAAACCCCAGTCACTCATGTCGTTCATGAGTCCGCTGAAAAAGCTGGGGAGAGCGGGGGCTCCGAAAGTGAAACTCGAACCTCCGGAGAACCCGTCGACCTGGACCGACTCCATGTACTTGTCATACCATTGGTCGTTGCAGTTACCGGACGTCCCCCAGACGTGGACGTACCGATAGTTCGTCACGGTCATTTCAACCCCCGTCAGCCCGATCATGGTGACGGAGTTTCCTCCCGAAGTGGCCGTGCTGGTCTCGATGGCCCCTTGGAAGGTGGTGTCATTGCCCGACCAGGAAGGGTTCTGACTCATCTGCAGGCCGGAGAGGCTCGAATAGGAGGTGTACGCCGTGTCGCTCGTGAAGCTCAACTGGAGCGCCGACTGCGCGAAAGAGATGCCGTACGAGAGTTCGGCTCCCGCCGGAGACTGATTCGCATTGCCGATCGCCAGTGGCAGCACTCCGTTCGAGATGTATGTCGAGTTCCACTGCACCCAGTAGTACCCTACGTTGCAGGGAGGAGGGGTCTTCCCGTCCGGAGAGAGCGGGGCTCCCGCCGCCGGGGTAGTGGCAGGAACCGCAAACATCGGCGTGCTCGGGAAGCTGATCTTAGCGGTGAAGACCAGCGGCGGCGCGTGCGGATCGTACGGGAGATTGTCGAAGTAGGTGTAGACCTCGTCCGTGCCGTTGCGGACGACGTTCAGCTCGGCATGTAGTTGGAGACTGACCGTTTGGGTGAGGGGGCTAGCCTGAGTGAGCCAGCTCTGGTCGATCGAGTAGAACTGCGCGGACAGGTTCCCCGATGCGATGCCCGAGATTCCCGGCGCGCCTTGGAAGAGAAGATCGGTGTATGGATTCGTTGTGGCGTTGATTCCGCTCAGGTTCTCGGCCAGATACCCGGTCGAGGCGGGCACGACCGACGAAATCTGGATGACCACGGAGCCGGCCACCGTGGCGAAAGGCTCCTGGGCGATGGCCGCGATCGCCGGGGGATCGACCTGAATCGCAACCCCAGGACCCAGTGGACCGGAAGGCACGGGCCCGGGACGAGCGAAAGGCCCCCATCCGAAGGTCATCGCCGAGGCCAGCGCAGCCAACACCACGATCGCCGCGATCACGAGGGCGACGACCACCCGAGGTCGGCGTCGCTTCGGACGGAGGCTCCGTTGATCGAGCTCCACAGAAGCCCTCGCGTCCACTCCCGTCTCCTTCCCCCTCCCGCTATATGGAGGAAAATCTATTTGAACGTCGCGAAACGCCGCGCGACGAACCGGGAGAGTTTCGCGGGGTCACGCGCCGAGTCCGAAGCCCGCAGAGACCGGGAAACCGAGCAGGGGTGAAGAGGCCTTTCGGGCCGGGCCCTCCCCGGGGCGGGAGAATCCACCATGGCCGCTCCCGGGCGCGCGGCCCTCCGCATCATCTCTAGCGCAGCTCCGTACCGCGCGTAGATCCGCCCCGCCTTCCGCCAGTCACTCGCGAGGATCTCCGCGGGGCCCGGCATGGTCGCCACGATAGCGCGCGTCGACTGGACGCGGGCGTGCGGCACACTTGGCTGCCCCACGAGCGCCCGACGGGGATCTCGAACCTTGTACGCTGATCCGTGGGTAATCGCGGCGGCGGTCTCCGTCGGTACCCCTTACTGAAGTGACGCCCCGCAACTTCGGCAGAAATGGGCCGGCATCGGCGTTGGTCGACCACAGTTCGGGCAGAAGCTCGAGCCGGAGGTCACCGGAGTGGAGGCGGGAGGAGAGTTTGCGGGCGCCAACGGCGTGGAAGTCGTAGGAGTGTAAGGGGATCGCGTGAACGGTGAGTCTGTTGCAGGACCCGATGGTGAGAAGGGCCGTGACCTTCTTGCCTCCTTCTCGTCGGCCGCATCTCCCAGCTTCACGCCGGCTACGATGTAGAGGATACCCGAGATGATCCCGCCCGTTATCAAGGCCAGAATGCCAAACACCAAGGTTGGCGTCCGAGCCCCTTCGTAGTCCCCGTCCCGGGTGCGCGCGTACGAGTAGGCATAGACGAGGATTAGCCAGACGAACGCGAGGAGCGCGAGAAAGAGGAGGATGCCTCCGATTACGGGAACGATCAGGAGGAACAATCCCGCTCCCAAGAGCACGAGGACCGTGAGCCCCTGGAAGATCAGCCCGATCAGGATGAGCGTCTCCGCCGTCTCCGCTGACCGTGACCGCACGCGTAATCGCCACCAAGACCAATGGACGCGCCTAGATAGCCCTGTGCAGCAGCCTCCGGAATCGGCGCCTCCTCGGGGCGTGTGGCCGCCGCCCGCGCACGGCCCTCCGCGGGCCCGTTACCGGGAACTCGGATCAGCCGTGCTAAGCTCCTGTCCGTTCCAATCTCCTCGGCCGGAACCCCGCGTACGAACATTGCTTCCGTGATCCCAAACGTTGCTTAGAGCCACCCCGCCCGCCGCCGGTCTCGGATGGGGCCCGCTACCAGCACCTCCTCCTTCGGCCCTCACTTTCAAGAGCTGCATTACACTGCGCTTCGTTCGAGAATCTCGCCGCGAACGCAGCCGGCCGCGTGTTCCTGACTATGGACATCTGCGGCCCGTACCGCGATTCGAGCTTCGGGAGCTTCGACCGAGCGTCACCGCGAGCCCTGCGTCGATGGGGTACCGCGTTCGAGCCCTCACGCGACAGGGATTGCGGAAGGCCGGCGTCAGAGCGCCGGCCTCCAGCGATAACCGCTGTAGCGGTTCCGCACGGATCTCCGCGGGGCCCGGCGGGGTCCTTCGCAGATCCCCGGCCCGAGCCGACCCCCCGTCGAGCCCCTGGGAGGAGGGAGAGGGCGGCTACGGTTTCCGCGCGGGTTCGGGTGCGTCGAGCCGCCCGCTTCCGGCCGGCAGCGGGAGCCCGAGCTCCTCCGAGAGCGTGCGGCAGTTCACGGCAGCGTCCCCGCGGAAGTGGTTGTTGAAGAACCCGTAGACGGTCGTGACGTGCTCGGTGAGGGTGCGGACCCGCGGGACCCAGGCGAAGAGCTCCGCAGGGCCATACAGGTAGTCGTACCAGAGCGGGCTTCCGTGGCCGTGCCAGCGGACGTACGCGAACGGGGCCGTCACCTCGAGTGCGATCGGAAGGTGGGGCCCGTCGACGATCACGTGGGCGAGCCCGAACTCCCGCAGGAGCGCGTACGACTCTCGGACGAGCCACGAGCGCTCCCGGAACTCGACCGCGACCGGAAGGTCGCGGGGGAGCGTCTCGTAGAACCGGCGCACGGTCGCCGCTTCGAACGGGAGCGACGGCGGGAGCTGTAGGAGCGCGGCGACGAACTTGCCGGCCTCGCGGATCGGACGGAGCACCGCGAGGAAGCGGGTGAGCTCTTCGTCGGTCCCGACGAGGCGAAGATCGTGGGTGATCGTCTGCGGGAACTTCGCGGCGAACCGGAACCGGGCGGGTGTCCGACGCACCCACGAGGCGGCGACGGACGGGGGCGGGAGCCGGTAGAACGTCGAGTTGACCTCGACGATCGGGAACAGCTTGGCGTAGTAGGCCAGGCGGTCAGAGACCCCGCGCGGGGGATAGACGCGGCCGAGCCACTCCGAGTAATCCCAACCGCTGGTCCCGAGCAGGATATCGCTCACGGCCTGCCACCGCCCCAGGGCCCGGGGCCGGTTAACGGCTCCTCCCGGCTCGGGTGGGTCCCGCGGAGATCAGCGCGGCAGCAGCGGCGACCTTCCGGCGGGGCCCGGAGGAAGCGCCGAGGTCGGCACGATCGACCCGTCCGATCGCCCCCGAGCGGAACCGCGCCAGACCGGGGAACGCCAGAACGTGAGGAGGGCGTAGATCGTCGTGGGAAGGAGGAGCACCGACCCCAGCATCCCCCAGGCCAGCGTCCGGGCGCGGTCACCGGGCGGAAGCCGACGAGCCACCGCCCATCCGAACGCGCCCGCGGCGAGCCCGCCCACCGCGACCTGTACGGAGAAGAAGGCTCGCACAAGCGGGGAGACATGGAAGACGGGCGACGACGGGACCAGCCCCATGACGGCGTCGGTAAAGGGGTCCAGGAACCGCTCGACCATGTGCAGGTAGGCCGGCAGCCGTACGATGCCGAGCGCGAGGGCCAAAAGGGGGAGCGCGTAGGTTCCCACCAGCTCGAAACGGTAGAACAGCCCCGGGTTCTGCGGACCCTCGCCGCGCAGGTAGCGGCCGACGCGGATCCAGCCCGAGCGGGACCAGCGGACGTTCTGCCGGACGAAGTCGGCCAGGGTCTCGGGCCGCTCGGTCACGACCGCGACGGGATACGCTTTCACCGTGCGCAGACCCTGGCGGAGGACATAGTCGGTGAGCTGCCAGTCGTCCCCGAGCCGGGTCGGGCGGCCGAGGACGGTGAGGCGCTGGAATTCGTCCGATAGGACGTACGGACGAACCACTTCGGTGCGGAACATCATGCACGCACCGTCGAGGTAGAGAACGTTCCCCCGCGAGGACATCGCCCGCAGCACGACCTCCCGCGCCCGCTCGACGAACTCGGCGGCCCGGGCCGCGGGAGAGCCGCTGGCCCGGACGAAGAGGTTCGCCCCCACGCCGCCGACCCCGGCTTCGAAGTACGTCGACAGGTCCCGGACGGCGTGCTCGGGGAGCTCGGTGTCGCTGTCGACGAAGAGGACGAACGGAGTCGTCACCTCGCGTAGTCCGGCGGCCAATGCTCGCTTCTTCCCTCCCTGCTCGGGCAGGTGGATGAACTCGGCCGCCGCCTGGCGCGCGAGGGAACGATACGGTTCCTCGCAGCCGTCGCCGACCACCACCACACGGCTGCCCTGGCGAACGGCCGAGCGGAGGCACTCCTCGAATCGTTCCGGCCGCTCGGCGTGAACGGGGATGACGATCGTGACCTCCTTCGGAGGGAGTGCGCGAACCCGTCCCCCCGACGCCCGTCGGCGGGAGAGGAGCGCATTGACCAGCAGGAAAACGACCGGCACGAGGCCGGCCAGAAAAGCGGCGTCCCACACGAGCGCGATCGGAATCGGAGCTACCCCCTCGAGGAATTCGTTCCCCGCCGGCCCAGCGACACGTCCGGCTCAAAGAGGTTTGTCCCGTCGGGCGGGAGTCGGCTCCCCGCCCAAGGCAGGGAGGTGAGGTCCTTTCGCGCCCGCGAGGCCACGGCCGGTAGCGTGGTTCGCAATCCTAAATAGGGGACGCTGGTGGATTTCGCGGACGGAGAAGCGCGATGGTCACGGTCGATATCGACCTCGCCAAGTGTACGGGCTGTTCGCACTGCCGCGACGTCTGCCCGGTCAACGTCTTCGAGCTACGCCCGCGGGACGAGCTGCCCGACCTCATCGATGACCCGGCGGTCGGGGCGAAGTTCCAGTTCCGCGGCGAGAAGTCCGTCTCCCTCCACGGCCCGGATTGCATCGTCTGCGAGGCCTGCCTGTTCGAGTGCGAGGGCGAGTGCATCCTGATCACCGACGAAGAGGGCCACGTCCACAACTCGGTCTACAAGTGAGCTCCCGGCCGAGGGCCGGAGCTCCCCGGTCGCCGGGACGTCCGCCCGCCCGGGGCAGTTCTTAAATACGCCGGAACCCCGCGGGCAACGCCGTGCCCGAGACCCCACAGGAACCGGGACCCACCGTCGTGCTCGGCGAGCGTGAGCTCGCCATCGGATTCCGCCTGATCGGGCTCAAGAATGTCATCGAAGTGACCCCCGAGAACTCCGTCGAGGAGTTCCAACGGGTGATGAACGAGGGACAGTACAGCCTCGTCATCGCGAGCCAGTCGGTCCGTGCCTCCCTCTCCGAGGCCCAGCGCGCGAACGCCGACGCCTCCCTCGAACCGCTGACGGTCTTCGTCCCGACGCCGACCGGCGAGTTTGAGGTCGAGAGCATCAACGCGCTCGCGAAGCGGGTTCTCGGGGTCACGCTTCAGGTTCCGACGTAGGAGAGGAAGATGGCAGGGGTCATCGCGCGGGTTTCCGGTCCGGTGGTTATCGCCGAAGGCCTCACGAATGCCAAGATGTACGACGTCGTGCGCGTCGGCGCGCTCGGCCTCGTGGGAGAGATCATCCGCCTCGTCGCCGGCACGGCGACCGTTCAGGTCTACGAAGACACCACGGGCATCCGCCCTGGGGACCCCGTCGAGAACACCGGTCAAGCGCTGAGCGTCGAGCTCGGGCCGGGGCTCCTCAAGTCCATCTACGACGGCGTCCAGCGCCCGCTCGACGTCATCCAGAAGAGCGTCGGGGATTTCATCACTCGAGGCTTCTCCGTTCCCCCGCTCGACCCGACCACGAAGTGGGAGTTCACCGCGACCGCGAAGGTGGGGAGCGAAGTCACGCCGGGCGCCGTTCTCGGGACCGTCCAGGAGACCGCCCTCATCTTGCACAAGATCATGGTCCCTCCCGGACTTCGCGGAACCCTGAAGGAGCTTCAGAGCGGGACCTACACGGTCCACGACCCGATCGGATCGGTCGCGACACCGAACGGCGCCGTCCCCCTCGCGCTTTCCCAGAAGTGGGTGGTCCGCGTCGCGCGGCCCGTCGCCCAGAAGCTTCCGCCCCAAGTCCCGCTCATCACCGGCCAACGCGTCATCGACTCGTTCTTTCCGGTCGCGAAGGGCGGGACGGCCGCCATCCCGGGCCCGTTCGGGTCCGGGAAGACGGTCACTCAGCAGCAGCTCGCGAAGTGGGCCGATTCCGACATCGTCGTCTACGTCGGCTGCGGCGAGCGCGGCAATGAGATGACGGAGGTTCTTGCGACGTTCCCCAACCTCCAGGACCCGAAGTCGAAGCGCCCGCTCATGGAGCGGACGATCCTGATCGCGAACACCTCCAACATGCCGGTCGCCGCCCGGGAGGCAAGCGTTTACACCGGGATCACGATCGCCGAGTACTACCGCGACATGGGCTATGACGTCGCGCTGATGGCCGACTCGACGAGCCGCTGGGCGGAAGCGATGCGCGAGATCTCCGGCCGCCTCGAGGAGATGCCCGGTGAGGAAGGATATCCCGCCTACCTCGGCCGACGCATCGCTGAGTTCTACGAGCGCGCCGGTCGGGTCATCACCCTGTCCCCCGAAGGACGGACCGGCTCGGTGACGGTCGTCGGCGCCGTCTCGCCCCCGGGGGGGGATACCTCCGAGCCCGTCAGCCAGAACACGCTGCGGGTCGCGCGCGTCTTCTGGGCCCTCGATGCGTCGCTCGCGTCGCGGCGTCACTTCCCCTCGATCAACTGGCTGCAGAGCTATTCCCTCTACCTCAACGACCTCGAGCCCTGGTACCGCAAGGAGCTCTCGAAGGAGTTCGTCGCCTTGCGCCAGCGCGCCCTCGAAACGCTCCAGAAGGAGTCGGAGCTCCAAGAGATCGTGCAGCTAGTCGGAGTCGACGCGCTGCCCGAGCGCGAAAAGGCGACACTCGACGTCGCGCGGATGCTGCGCGAGGATTACCTGCAGCAGAGCGCGTTCGACGAGGTCGATACCTACACGTCGATCCAGAAGCAGCTGCGCATGCTGCGCGCGATCCTCTCGTTCGGCGACCGGGAACAGGATGCGATCGGGAAGGGCGCGACCGTCGCCCAGCTGCAGCGGCTTCCCGTCCGGACGAAGCTCTCGCGGATGAAGTGGATCCCCGAGGCGGACCTGAAGAACCAGTTCGACCAGCTCGAGGCCGAGATGGCCGAAGCCGTCGCCTCGGCCGGAGGGGCGTAGATGGCGACGAAAGGCGCGAACGCCCCGAAGACTCCCCGCGACGTCCCCGTCGACTACCGCACGATCGACCGGGTGTCGGGCCCGCTGATCTTCGTGCGCGATGTCGCGAATGCCGCCTACGGGGAGATCGTCGAGATCGCCCTCCCGAACGGCGAGCGCCGACAGGGCCAGGTGCTCGACTCCCGCAAGGGGCTCGCGATCGTCCAGGTCTTCGGCCCAACGATGGGGATCAACATCGAGCAGACCAGCGTGAAGTTCCTCGGCGAGGTCGCGACCCTCGCGGTCTCGGACGAGCTCCTCGGGCGGGTCTTCAATGGGCTCGGCGAGCCTCGCGACGGCGGTCCGAAGATCGTCAGCGACACGCGGCTCGAGATCGTCGGGAACGCGATGAACCCGTACTCGCGCGAGGAGCCGAGCGAGTTCATCCAGACCGGGATCTCGACCATCGATGTCAACAACACGCTCGTCCGCGGCCAGAAGCTCCCGATCTTCTCGGCGGCGGGACTTCCGCACAACCAGATCGCCGCGCAGATCGTCCGGCAGGCGAAGCTTCGCGACTCGACCGAGGGGTTCGCGATCGTCTTCGCAGCCATGGGGATCACGAGCGAAGAGGCGAACTACTTCCTCCGGCAGTTCGAGTCGACCGGGGCGCTCGAGCGCGCCGTGGTGTTCCTGAACCTCTCCTCCGACCCGTCGATGGAGCGCGTCGTGACGCCGCGGATGGCGCTCACCGCCGCCGAGTTTCTCGCGTACGAGAGGAACCTGCACGTCCTCGTCATCCTCACCGACATGACGAGCTATTGCGAGGCATTGCGAGAGGTCTCGGCCGCCCGGGAGGAGGTGCCGGGGCGCCGCGGGTATCCGGGGTATCTCTACACCGACCTCGCGACGCTCTACGAGCGGGCCGGGAAGATCCACGGCCGCAAGGGGTCGATCACGCAATTGCCGATCCTGACGATGCCCGCCGACGACGTCACCCACCCGATCCCCGACCTCACAGGGTACATCACGGAGGGCCAGGTCTACGTCAGCCGCGAGCTTCAACGCAAAGGCATCTACCCGCCGATCGACGTCCTGCCGAGCCTCTCCCGCCTCATGAGCCTCGGGATCGGGAAGGGACGTACGCGAGAGGACCACCGGGGCGTCTCCGACCAGTTGTTCGCGGCGTACGCGACCGGCAAGGACCAGCGGGCGCTCTCGGCGATCGTCGGGGAGGAGGCGCTCAGCGCCACGGACCGGATCTACTTGCGAGCCGCCGACCGCTACGAGAAGGAGTTCGTCAACCAACGGCCGGACGAGGACCGGACGATCGACCAGAGCCTCGCGCTTGCCTGGGACATCCTCTCCGACTTCCCCGACTCCGAGCTCAAGCGGATCCGTCCCGAGTTCATCTCGCAGTTCCGCGCCCACCCGCCCGTCGCGGACTCCTAGGACGGGAAAAGGAGACCCCATGGCGCTCGAGAACGTCCGGCCGACTCGCCTCGAGCTCCTGCGCACCCGTCGGCGGATCGGCGTCGCAAAACGCGGACTGAACCTCCTCAAACTGAAGCGCTCGGCGCTCATCGCCGAGTTTTTCGCCATCTCGCGGGAGGCGCTGCGACTGCGCGGCGACCTCCAGGCACGGATCGCCCGTGGCTACGAGTCGATCCGCAACGCCGAGATGATGGAGGGGCCGACCCGGCTCGAGAACATCTCCATGCTACTGCCCGACGTGCGGCCGGTCGCGGTCTCCACGAAGAACGTGATGGGCGTGCGCACCCCCCGCATCGACCGGGGGGGCTACGCCCCGACGGAGGCGAGCGCCCTCCTCGACCTCCCGACGTCCGTCCAGGAGTCGATCCGCCACTTCCAGGGGATCTACCAGGTCGTCCTCGACATCGCGGAAAAGGAGAACGCCCTTCGCCGGCTGCTCAAGGAGATCGAGAAGACGAAGCGGCGGGCGAGCGCGATCGAGAACGTCCTGATCCCCCGCCTCGATGCGATCGTACGCTACATCAAGTTCCGCTTCGACGAGATGGAGCGCGACGCGTTCAGCATGCTGAAGGCCGTCAAGCGCAAGATGGAGCAGGAGGGTTCGGGTGTCGCCGTCGCGTAACGCGGTCTCGCGGTTCGCAGCGCTCTGGACGGTGAGCGTCACGATCAAGGTCGTCGCGCTCGCCCTCTTCCTCCTGCTCGTTCTCAAGCTCGCGGGAGGGATCGGATGAACGATTCGGAAGGAAAGCCCCGGTCGGCCGACACCGGTACGATCGAGGCATTGAAGCGGATCAAGGCCGTCGAAGACGAGTGGGACGCACGGCTCGCGGAGGCCCGACGGGAGGCCGAGGCGGCGCGGAAGCGGACGAGCTCAGAGACCGAAACGGCGATCGCCACGGCCCGCGAGGTGACGGACGCGGAACGGGCGCGGGCCGTCGACGCGGCCCGGGCCACGGCCGATGCCGAGGCCCGGCAGATCATTGCGGACGGCGAGCGGGAGGCCGCGGCCGTCGCTCGCGGCGCGGGGAAGGGCGTGGCTGACCGCAAAGAAGAGCTTCTCGCGGTCCTCCTCGGGCGCTTCGCGACCGACTGACGGAAGGATCGGGTCCGATGGTGCTGCGTCCGGTGCGGATGGCGAAGGTCGGCCTCTTCGGCCTTCGGGAGGACGAGGAGCGGGTCCTCACCGTCCTCCACGACCTGAGGGTCGCGCAGGTCGAGCCCCTCCGCCCCGAAGCGATGGCGGAACTCGCGCCCGAGCGCGGCTCGGAGACTTTACGCCGCGTCGGGGACGAGACCCTCCGGTTCCGGGGACTTCTGAGCGCCTTGCCCCGGACCGGGATGACGACCCCGCGGCGGTTCGACTCGCTCTCGGAGATCTTCCGGGCCGCGGAATCGGTTCCGATCGACGCCGAGGTCGGCGAGCTCAAGCGGGAGGACGACCGCCTGCTCACCGAGAAGAAGGCCACGCAGGACACGGTCGAACTCCTCGAGCAGCTTTCGTTCTACCCCGAGCGTCTCGAGTACCTCCGCTCGGCGAACTACCTCACGTTCTTCGGGCAGGCCCCGGCCGATGCGTTCGGCGAGGTCGAGCATGCGCTTCCCCCCGAGGCGGACGCCCGCTTCCTCCTCGGTCCGGCGGGAGAGACCGTCCGATTCCTCGTCATCACCCGCCCCGCAGGCGCGGAGGCGCTCAGCCGAGCGGCCCAGGGTCACGGGGTGCGCCTGGTCGCCGTGCCGGCGCTGCGCGGCACCCCGACCGAGGAGCTCGTCGAACGGCGCGCGCGCCGGGACGCGATCGACCGCCGACGAGCCGAGATCGACGAACGGCTGCGCACGATCGCGGGCGCGTGGTACCCGACGGTCGCCGCGATCGACGAGGCGCTCGAGATCGAGAACCGCAAGGCGGAGGTGCTCGCGAAGCTCGGTGCGAGCCGGGCGACGTTCGCGCTCGAGGCCTGGGTCCCCCAGCGCGACGTGGACCGTTTGCGCTCGGTCGTCGCGGCGGCGACCGCGGGACGGGTCCACTTCTACGACGTTCCCACTCCTGAGGAGCCTCCGACCTTGATGAGCAACCCGAGAGGGGTGCGCCGGTTCGAGTTCTTCATCCGGTTCTACTCGCTGCCGCAGGCGACCGAGTGGGACCCCACGCTCGTCTTCGCAATCGTCTTTCCCATCTTTTTCGGGTTCATGCTGGGGGACTGGGGCTACGGGCTCGTCATCCTGCTCATCTCCCTCTGGATGATCGCGGGCTTCCCCGGCGCCCGCTTCCTTCCGAAGTTCGGCCGCAACTTCGTGAAGATGATCATGGGACCAAGAGGCATGCAGCAGCTCGCCTACGCGCTCCTTCCCGGCTGCGCCCTCGCGATCGGACTCGGTCTCGTCTGGGACGAGTTCTTCGGCTTCCACTTGCTCCATCTCCTCTTCGGCTACGCGTCCCCCCTCGATCCGGCGAGCAAGGCGGGCGTCCCCATCCTCCTCCTCTTCGCCGGGTACGTCGGGCTCGGGATGGTCGTCCTCGGGTTCGCCTTCGGGGCCCTCAAGGAGTACTTCCACCACCGCCGGCGGGGCGTCCTTGGGAAGTTCGGCGGGATCCTTTTCGCCTTCGGGGTCGCGTTCTTCGGCCTTGCGGTCATCCACCGGCAGTACTCCCTCTCGAACCCGCTCTTCGACCTCTACCTCGTCCTGCTCGCGGTCGGGCTCGGACTGCTCGTCTTCGGGGAGGGGATCCAGATGGGGATGATGGGGCTCATCGAAGTGGTGAGCCACATTCTGTCCTACACTCGGCTCGTCGGGATCCTGCTCGCGAGCGTCATCCTCGCGCTCGTGATCAACACGATCGGCAGCGGGCTCGTCTACGGCGGGGCGGTCGTCGGGGTGATCGCCGGCATCGTCATCCTGCTCGTCGGCCAGACGTTCAACGTGATCCTCGGGGTCTTCGAGCCCGGCATCCAGGGCGCGCGGCTGATCTTCGTCGAGTACTTCTCGAAGTTCTACTCCGGGAACGGCCGGGCGTTCCGGCCGTTCGGCGCGCCTCGGACGCACACGCTGAGCTCAATCGGGCCGGACGGCCGGGTTGTGGCGGAGCCGTTCGTTCAGGGCCCCCCGACCTAGCGAGCGGCGAGGGTGCTACAGGCGCGGGGAGATGAGCAACGGAGTCAGGCGTTCGGGCGAGAAGCCGTAGAGCCGACCGAAGACGATCCGCCGCAGGTCGGCCCGCTCGAGCTCGGCCATCAGGAGATAGGCGAAGATCACCGCGAGGGAAAGGGGGTAGGTCCGCATCCGCTTGAGCTCGGTGAGCGCGCGGTCGCGCTGGATCGCCACCTCGTAGCCGGAAAGGCTCTCCCCGTTCGCGTGCTCCGCGTTCCCTTCCGTGATCGACGGAAACCGGGTCGCGAGCCGCTCGGCGAGCTCGGGGACCCCGCGCGCCGCATAGAGGTCCGGCGCCTGCGCCGAGGTGAGCGTCCCGCCGTCGAGCCAGCGGGCAAGGACCGCCTCGACGCCGAGCTCCGCGGCCTTCCCCTTGAGCAACAGCATCGTGTTCCGCACGTCGATCTCGCTCTGGACGAACGCGCGGACGACCCACTCGTCGCCCTGGAAGAACCGGGCGGCTTCGAGAACCGAGCGGTAGTACTGCCGGTCGAGCGCCTGGAGGACGGGGAAGATGTCGTGCGTCCGTTCGAACGCCTCGAGGAGCGGGAGGATCGTTCCCCCGTAGCCGTGCTTTACGAGATGGGCGACGGTCGCCTCCACCGTCGGCTGGCCGAGCACGATGCGGAAGTCGTCGAGCGTCATCACTCCGGCGTACAGGCCGGCCGGGATCTCACGGCTCGAGACCAGGTGGTCCTCGGTCTCGGTGATGGTGCGGCCGAGCACCTTCGCCGAGAGGATCATCTCGATGTTCTGAATGTCCCAGCGGCCGAGATACGCTGCGACGATCGCCCGTCCGGCGAAAGGCGCCGCCTCGTAGGCGTGGCGGTTGCGCCGCACGAAGGTGCGATTGATGGCGACCTCGACCATCGTCGCCCCCGTGAGGGTCGCCCGCGCCCGGGCGATGTCGACGGTGTAGGGCGTCGTCTCAAGGAGTTTCGCGAGTTCGTTCGGCTCCTTCGCCGCGACGAGGGAAGCGTAGGCGTCGCGCCCGAGGAACTGGGAGAACTCGGGCTTCAGGCGCCCGAGGGCGCTCGCGTACGGGGAGCCCGCCATCGCCGCCGCCCCCGCTAGGCCAAGAGCTCGCGGACCTGGTCCTCGCGCAGGCGCAAGAGCTCGTCGAACGACAGGGTCAGCCGCCGCGCACCGTCCACGGTCTCGGCGACGAGCCCGCCCAGGATCGGCTCCGGGGTCGGGTCGAAGGCCTTGCCGGCGAGCTTCTGGAGGAGCGGCGCGTCCTCGGAGCGGCCGCGCACCCGCACCGACTTACCGAGCGTCTCGGTCGCGACCGCGAACATCCGCTTGAGCGCGGGCGCGTAGGCGGCGGAGGATGCGAATCGCTCGAGGAGTGCCCGGGTATCGACCATCGCCGCCTGCAGCCGCGCTTCGCGCGCTTCGTAGAGGAGCTTACGGGCCCGCAGCTTCGCGGCCGCGAGGCGCTGGGCCCGTTCGCGGGCGGCTTCGCCCTCGGTCGCCCGGGCCGACTCCGTCCGGATCTCGGCGACCCGGCGATCGCGATCGGCAGCGATGCGGGTCGTTTCGGCGTCCCGGGACCTCTCGATCGAGTCGAGCTCGGCCTGCCCGCGCCGGCGGATCTCCTCCACCAGGCTTTCGAGGGTCATGGCAGAGGGGCTCGAGCGCGGCCCTAGGAGATGACCCCGAGCAGGAGGATGATCCCCAGAACGAACCCGATGATCCAGAGCGTTTCGGGAATGACGAAGAAGAACAGCACCTGACCGAACTTCTCCGGCTTCTCGGCGATGATCCCCATGCCGGCGGCTCCGATGCCGGACTGGGCCATGCCCGTGCCGATCAGTCCACCCGCGATCGCGATTCCCGCGGCCAGCGTTGCGTAGGGGTCTACTGCCATAGGCTAACCGGGGCGGCCGAGCAAGGTCGGATATATAACCGCCCCTGCCCCGGGCTCACCGGCCGAGGGAAAACCGAGCTCGGGCGAGGAGGTGGCGGTCCCGCTCAGTCCTCTTCAAGCGCCACGGGCTCGTCTTCGGCCGGGGCCGAGGGGCGGGGACGACGTCGATGGACCGTGGGCTCCGAGCCTCGGGGGGGACGGGTCGCGAGGGCGAGGGCGCCCCCCCACGCGATCCCGCCGAAGACGTAGGCGGTCGCACAGACGACGCAGAATGCCCCGATGAGGGCGAGCTCCACGTAGACGAAGTAGAGCGACAATCCCACGCCCAGCGAGGTCAGCCCGAGCAGGGCGTAGGTCCACCGTCGGTCGCGGGGGCGCGATTCCGCGACCCCCGCGAAGGCGAGGGTGAGGAGGAAGCCCCCGATCCCCCACAAATAGTCCGGGATCCAGAGCGTGGTGGTCCGTCCGCTCGTATCGACCGTCGAGCACGAGAAGAAGGCGTTGATCGAGCAGAGGCTGCGGAGCGACGCCTCGTAGAACTCGAGCGCCGCGAAGATCGAAACGATCAGACCGAGCCCGGCGGCGAGGTAGATCAGGGTCCGGACGGTCCGGGTTCGCACGGTCGCCCCTAGAGCAGTGCGAGGTCGCTTGCAACGTTCGTCTTGTCGGCCACGGTCCATCCCGAAGCGTACGCCTGGCTCGCCACGTTGGAGGAGGTCGCACCGGTCGATTTCGCCATGAACGCCATCATCCACCAGGCCTGGGAGCTGATGGTCGACCAGGCCGGGCCGCTCTCGCTGTTGACCTGGTTGAGCACGGTCTGGGCGCCGGAGCCGGCGTAACTGCTCAACTGCGCGGGATTGACCAAGCTGCTCCCGCCGTGGACGTACTGCCCGTTGATCACGACGAAGGGAATCGAGCTTCCGGAGTAGGCCCCGACGTAGGCCTGCTGGTAGCAGTTGCTCGTGGCCGGGAACACCGAGTCCTGGCTGCCGGTGTACATGCTGACCTGGAACGAGATCCATTGGGAGCTCAGCGTGGCCTGGCCGAGGACGATCTCCGGGGTGGCGGGGTACGGCTCGGTCGGGGCGGTGCTGGAGTACGCCAGGTACGTCCCCGAGAGGCTACCGAACGAGCTCAGCGCCTTGTACAACGGCCAGCTACTCGCCGAGCAGTACGGGCACCAGATGGCCCCGTAGTAGTAGAAGACCGGCTTTCCCCCGTCCTGCCACGGGGAAACGCTGACCGACGTCCACCCCTGGCCGCCCGGCTGGGGCGCGGCCGTCGCAGCCGAGGGGAGGTACGGGCAGCCGAAGAACAGGATGCCTCCGAGCGCGATCATGGAGGAGAGCACGAGGCCGAGGACGATGCCCGTGACGAGCGTCGTGCGGAACACCTTGGTCCAGCGCGCTGCGCTCGAGCGCCACAGTCCGAAGACGAGAAGGAACGCCGCGATCGCGAGGCCGAGCGCCAGATACGGGAACGCGGGCAGGATGAGCCCGACGGGGGAGGGGGCCAAGTACGCGATCGCAAACCAGATCCCGAGGATCGGCGTGAGGAGAAAGCCCCACCGCGCGAGCGACCAGCGCCGTTCGCGTGCCTCGGCGATCTTCTTCGACTTCGCCGCCGTCGTCGGCTCCTCGCGACGCCGCCGGGATCGTTGCCGGTGGTAGAGGCCGCGTAGGGCGCGGCCGGGCTCGCGCATCGAGGCGTCCGGATGGAAACCGACCTTCGAGTCTTCCGAGATCCGGTCCCAGTCCCACCCTTTGTCCCGGAGCTCTTCGACCCGGTCCCAGTCGACCACGGACCCGCGAGCCCAGGGCCCCTTTTCCTCTTTTGCCCCCGGTCCGCGCGTCGGGACACGACCGGGCCCCTCGGAAGGCGGCGGCGGACCAGACCCCGAACACCGGGTTCAATAAGTACCCGACCCGGGAGGACCCCAGCGACGCTCGCGTTCCACCGCCGCTCGCTTCGAGGGGACGCCCGGGGAACTCGGACGCCGGTGCTCGCGGGAGCGTTCTCGGTGGATGAGGCCCCGCGGTGCCCGTCCCCGCTCGCGGACGGAGTCGTCGGGATGGATTCCGACCTTCGAATCGCTCGCGATGCGCTCCCAATCCCAGCCCCGGGTGCGAAGCGCCTCGGCCCGGTCCCAGTCGACCATCGCTCCGCACCGGGCGCTCCCGCCCCTTCCCGTTTCGGTTGAGGGAAGGTGACCCCTTCCCGGTACGCACCGCGACCTGCCCCGGTCCCCCCTCCACCTTTTAGACGCCGACGAGTGCCACGGGGCGATGCACCTCACCTTCCTCGGCACCGCCGGCTCCTGGCCGACGAAGGACCGGTCGGCGAGCGCGATCGCGCTCGATCTCGAGAAGGAGCTCGTGCTGCTCGATTGCGGGGAGGGCACCCAACGCCAGTTCTTCCAGTCGGGGGTGTCGTTCATGCGCGTGCGGCGGATCTTCCTCACGCACTTCCACGGCGACCACTTTCTCGGCCTCCCGGGCCTCATCCAGAGCATGAACCTCAACAATCGGACGGAACCCCTTGACATCTATGGCCCGCCCGATGCCGAGGAGATGATCGGCCGCGCTCTCCGCATGGGCTACTTCACGCTCCGCTTCCCGGTCGCGGTGCACGCGCTGACGCCGGGGTCGACGGTCGAGCTCGCTGACTACTCGGTCCGGACCGCCTGCGCCGACCACCCGGTCCCGGCCCTCGCCTATCGCGTCGAGGAGGGAGCGAAACGCGGACGGTTCGACGGGGCGCGAGCGCGCGCCCTCGGTATCCAGGGCCGCGACTTCGCCCGGCTCGAGGCCGGGGAGTCGGTTCACGTGGGCCCCCACACCGTTCACCCCGCGGACGTGATGGGCCCCCCGCGACCCGGGCGTTCGGTCGTCTACTCCGGTGACACCGCTCCGTCCGAGGAGGTCCGCAAGCTCGCCCACGGAGCGACCCTGCTCATTCACGAATCGACGACCGGGCAAGAGCTCGAGACCGAGGCCAACCAGTGGGGGCACTCCTCCGCGCGGCAGGCCGCGGAGCTCGCGCGCGCCGCCGAAGTCGCCGCGCTCTATCTCACCCACTTCTCGGCCCGGTACAAGGACCTCGAGCCCTTGGCGGGCGAGGCCCGCCTCGTCTTCCCCGGCGCGGAGGTCGCGCGGGACCTCCTCGACCACCTGATCCGCCAGCCATGACGGCGGTCGACCTCTTGGTCACGAACCTCGCCGAGGTCGTAACGCTCGCGGTGGGGCCCGTCCCGCGCGTCGGACCGGCGATGCGCGAGATCGACCGCATCCCGCACGGAGCCGTCGCGGTCCGGGATGGCCGGTTCGTCGCGGTGGGGCCCGAGCGAGCCCTCCTCCGCTCGGTGCATCTGTGCCGGGGCGGCACCCGGATCGACGGCCGAGGCGGCACGTTGGTCCCCGGGTTCGTCGATGCCCACACGCATGCCCTCTTCGCCGGGGATCGTGCGTTCGAGCTCCCCCTCAAGATCGCCGGCAAGAGCTACTCCGAAATCGCCCGCCGGGGCGGCGGCCTCTACGCGACCGTACGGGCTACTCGGCGTGCCTCGGATGCGGAGCTGCTCTCCACGACCGCCGGTCGACTCGGGCACATGGCCCGGTCGGGAAGCACGACGATCGAGGTGAAGAGCGGCTACGCGCTCACCCTCGCGGGCGAGCTCCGCCTGCTGCGGCTCATCCCCCGCCTCGCCCGACGGACCGGACTGCGCCTCGTTCCGACGTATCTCGGGGCCCACGCGATCCCCCCCGAGTTCCGCACGCGTCCGGACGGCTACGTCGAGCAAATGGTCCGCCGTACGCTGCCCGTCGTCGCGCGCGAGAAGCTCGCCCGGTTCTGCGACGTTTTCTGCGAGCCGGGGTTCTTCACGGTCGCCCAGTCGGAACGGCTCCTGCGCGCCGCCCTCTCCCTCGGACTCGAGGTCAAGATCCACGCGGACGAGTTCGTCCTCTCGGGCGGTGCCCGCCTCGCGGCCCGGCTTCGAGCGCGGTCGGCCGACCACCTCTTGCGATCGACCGAAGCCGACCGCACCCGGCTCGCCGCCGCCGGCGTCACCGCCGTCCTGCTCCCGCTCACGGCGTTCTCGGCGACCCCGGCCCACCGCAGTCCGGGCCGGGAGTTCGTCGACTCGGGCGTACCGGTCGCTCTCGGCAGCGACTGCTCGCCGAACTCCTGGGTCGAGTCGATGCCCCTCGTCCTCGCCCACGCCGTGCACGGCGCTCACCTCACCCCGGCCGAAGCACTCACCGCCGCTACGGTGAACGCCGCGCACGCCTCGGGGATCGCGGACGCGGGACGGATCGTGCCGGGATTCCCGGCCGACTTCTCGGTCTTCGACCTCCCATCGGCCGACCACCTCGGCTATCGTTTCGAAGCCGTCCCGACGCTTGTTTTCCGTCAGGGAAAATCGATTTCTTCGCCGTAACTCCGTCAGTACATCTAAATAGGAGGGCCTTTCTTCTCGCCGATAGAGGTCGCCAACATGGCGGAGCGCGTAGGCAAGGAGCAAATCAAGCGAGAGAAGGGCTACCTGTACTATCTCGGCAAGGATGGGTATCTCTGGAAGACCCCGACCAAGCTGAACAAGTCCGGCAAGAAGTCGCGCGTCGGAACGGAGAAGATCACCCGCCAGGATGGCTACATGTACTTCCTGGACAAGAAGGGCTTCATTTCTCGCGCCAAGATGAAGAACGCCTGAACGGCGCCCCTACTCTTTCGGGGAGCTTTTCGAGGCTCCCCGTCCCCCTTTTTTCCGCTTTCCCCAGCCGGTCGCCCGTACGGATTATAATACCCCACGAGCCCTCCGATCCTTCCCGATGGTCTGCCGGAACGACCCCGACGATCCCCGCAAGTGCGAACGGTGCGGTGCCTTCCTCTGGGTCGCTGACGAGGGTCTCTACTGCGGTGACTGCGGGTCGCTGATGCCGTGCACGATGCGGCTGAAGCCCCCGTTGCTGCTCGAGCCCGCCCGGGGCCACAGAGAAGCGGCCGCACGGGCCCCCCCGGGTGGGTAGCGGCTCCCGGGACGCGCGGATGATCGACCGAAGACGAGAGCCGCTACGAGCACGATAGGCCGCGTGAGCTGACGAGGAGCCGCGAGGTACTGGAGGATCCTTCGCGTGAGGGCGAGGAGAAGGAGGTCCGGGTGCCGACGGAAGAACGGGGCCGCTCGGCCGAAACTCGGTGCCCCTAGCGGTACCGGGGCTGCCCTGGGAGGCTCGAGGGTGGGAGCGGGTCGTACGTAGGTAGCACCGCTCGACGATCGTCGCCCCCCGGCGGACCCACACGGGGGGCGCCATCCCTGCCCGGCGCGGCCGGAGAGAGCTGCGAGGACCGCCACGCCGAAACGCGCAATCGCTCTTACCAAGACACGCGTTGAGCGCTTCGGACGACGCGCACCGGGGCGCGCGCGGCGGTCGTCGAACCGAGTAACCTTATACTAACGGACAGTTGGCGGCACCCGGAGGGTTTTCACGGTGTCCCGAGCGACACCATCCGCGTCGTCGCCCGTCGCCGACCGGCGAGAAACGGCCCTGCTCCGAGGGTGTTTCAGCGCCCGGCCGCGCGAGGGATAGGCGCCCGCGGCATGGTACGGTCGACTCGACGGACGTCTCTGCGGCCCTTCCAAGGAGTGAGCCTCGATGGCTGTTGCCAAAAAGCGCGCGATGCCCGCCTCCGACGAGCTTGCCTCTCGGCCGGCCCGGATCGGACGCGAACCAATTCCGATCCCTCGTCTCGTGCCCCGCGGCAAGACCGCCTTCGACACCGTCCAGTGGCGTAGCCACGACGCGGTCATCAAGAATGCCGATGGCCGGGCCATTTTCGAGCAGAAAGGGATCCGGGCGCCGACCTCCTGGTCGGACACGAGCATCAACATCTCCGCGTCGAAGTACTTCCGCATCATCCAAGGACGTCGCGAGAGCTCGATCGATGGCATGATCCGGCGGGTCTGCCACTTCATGGCCCAACGGGGGCTCGACCTCGGCTATCTCGACACGCCCGACGAGGCCACGACGTTCGAGGAGAGCCTTTCCTACCTCATGGTCCAGCAGATGGCGGCGTTCAACAGCCCCGTCTGGTTCAACGTCGGCGTTCGCGAACCGCCCCAGTGCTCCGCGTGCTTCATCCAGTCGGTCGCAGACGACATGGATTCGATCCTCAACCTCGCGACGAGCGAGGGCCGGTTGTTCAAGGGCGGCAGCGGTACCGGCACCAACCTCTCCCCCCTGCGGGGCAGCCACGAGAAGCTCGCCGGCGGAGGGATCGCGTCGGGACCCGTCTCGTTCATGCGCGCGTTCGACGCGCTCGCCGGGGTCATCAAGTCCGGCGGTACGACCCGTCGGGCCGCCAAGATGGTGATCCTCAACATGGACCACCCCGACGTCGTCGACTTCATCGATTGCAAGGTCCGGGAGGAAGACAAAGCGCTCGCCCTTATTCGAGAAGGCTACTCGTCGAACTTCGACGGGACCGACCCCGACAGCGCCTACGCCTCGATCGCCTACCAGAACGCGAACCACTCCGTCCGGATCCCGGACTCGTTCATGGACGCCGTCGTCCGGGACGGGGAATGGAAGACCTTCAACCGGACCGACCACACAGTCGGGGGAACGTTCCGTGCCCGCGAGCTGTGGCGCAAGCTCGCCTACGCCGCTTGGCGCTGCGGCGACCCCGGCGTCCAGTTCGACGACATCACGAACGATTGGCATACCTGTCCGAACACCGCCCGGATCAACGCCTCCAACCCCTGTAGCGAGTACTTGTTCCTGGACGACTCGGCGTGCAACCTCGCGTCGATCAACCTGATGAAGTTCCTCGACGCCAAGGGCCAGCTCGACGTCGAGCTCTTCCGTCAGGCCGTCCGAACCATGATCCTTGCGATGGAGATCATCGTCGACGCATCGAGCTACCCCACGGCCTCGATCGCCCAGAACTCCCACGACTACCGTCCCCTCGGGCTCGGCTACGCCAACCTCGGCGCGCTCCTGATGCACTACGGGCTCGCGTACGACTCGGAGGAGGGGCGCACGCTGGCCGCCGGTATCTCGGCGTTCCTTTCCGCGGAAGGTTACCACATGTCGAGCGAGATCGCGAAGCGGATGGCTCCGTTCGCGGGCTTCGAGAAGAACCGGGCCCCGATGCTCCGCGTCATGGGCAAGCACGCGAAGGCCGCAGCGGGGATCCCGCTCAACGACGCGCGCCTGACGGCGCTCGTGCAGGCTTCCGTCGACCGCTGGCACGACACCGTGAAGGCCGGCGAGCTCTGGGGCTATCGCAACGCCCAGATCAGCGTCATCGCCCCGACCGGCACGATTGGGCTCCTGATGGGCTGCGACACCCTCGGACTCGAGCCCGAGCTCTCGCTCGTGAAGGTGAAGAACCTCGTGGGGGGCGGCGTGCTGCGGATGGTGAACCGCACGGTGCCCGATGGCCTCGCAGCGCTCGACTACTCGCCCGCGGAGATCCGGGCGATCACCGAGCACGTGGAGAAAGTCGGGACGATCGAGGGCGCCCCCGGGCTCGACCCGGATGACCTCACCGTCTTCGACTGCGCGCTCGCGCCGGCCGGAGGGGTCCGCACGATCCCACCGATGGGCCACCTGAAGATGCTCGGCGCCGTCCAGCCGTTCCTTTCGGGCGGGGCCTCGAAGACGATCAATCTCCCCAACGAGGCGACCGTCGAGGACATCGAGAAGATCTACCTCGAGGCGTGGCGCCTCGGGATCAAGTCGGTCGCGCTCTACCGCGACGGCTGCAAGGCCTCCCAACCGTTCGAGACCGGCAAGGGCCGGGCCGGCGCGCCCGTCGGACCTCGGGGTCCGGCGCGCGAGCGACTGCCGGACGAGCGCAAGGCGATCACGCACCACTTCTCGGTCGGGGGGCACGACGGCTACGTGACGGTCGGGCTGTACCCGGACGGTCGCCCGGGCGAGGTGTTCTTCCGGGTCACGAAGGAGGGGTCGACCGTCAACGGCCTCATGGACTCCCTCGGGATCTCGATGTCGATGGCGCTCCAGCACGGAGTGCCGCTCCGGGACCTCGTGCGGAAGCTCGCGCACCTCCGTTTCGAGCCCGCCGGCGCGACGAACAACTCGAAGATCCGCTTCGCGAAGTCGATCCCTGACTACGTCGCGCGCTGGCTGGCGCTCGAGTTCCTCACGGAGGATGAGCGGCGCGCGATCGGGCTCGAAGGTCCGGCCGAAGGGAACGGGAACGGCCATGCACCGGCCCCGGCCGCCACGAAGCCGGGCGTCCCGGCGAGCCAGACGGTGAAGTTCGAGACCCGACCCCTGGATGCGTTCGCCCCGGAGTCGTCGAGCGCGGGCGCCTCGAGCGAGGACGCCCCCTCCTGCGCCGTCTGCGGCGGGATCATGATGCGCTCGGGCACGTGCTATGCGTGCACCGTCTGCGGGTCCACGAGCGGTTGCTCGTGATCGCGCGCTAGGAAGCAGGGACCGCGACCCCGGGCTCCTCCCCGGGCCGCGCGGGGACTGGAGAGGTCTCGTCGGAGGAGCCGGTGCGCCGACCGTCCGCCAGGAAGCGGAAGTTGCGAAGCGCGAGCGAGAGCACGAGCCCCACGGCCGCGATCGCCGCGGTAATGCCGAAGACGACCTCGAAGCCGACGATCGAGTACGTCGACCTCACGACGGCGCTCCCCGGGGGGCCGTAGACCGTCTCGGTCAGAAAGCTCGCGGTCACGGTCGCCGCGATGACCGGCCCGACCGCGCTGCCGAGATTGCGGAACGTCTGGTTCATACCGGTCTGGATCCCGAGCTCCCTCGGGGAGACGGAGAGCACGATGATGTTCGACATCGCGATCAGGACCGCGACGTTTCCCACGAGCGAGGGGATCGAGAGCAGCAGTAGCTCGTAGACGTTCGCGTGAAAGACGAGCAGCCCGGTCGCGCCGAGGCCCATGATCGCGAACCCGGCGATCATGACCGGCTTCGGTCCTCGAGCCGCCGCCCAGCGGCCCCAGAGCGGCGCGAGGGCGAGCATGCTGAGCGCGGACGGGAGCGCGACCAGCCCCATTTGAAACTCGTTGTAGCCGAACCCGGGCGCCACCGGGTACTCGACCAAGAGCACCATCGAGACGAAGATCAGGAACATCCCCATGCCCACGAAGATCCCGTTGACGTTCGACACCCAGATGTTCCGCTGCCGCATCGCGGTGAACGAGACCACGGGGTTCGCGGCCCGCCGCTCCCAACCAACGAAGAAGACGGCCGCCGCGAGGGCGAGGAGGAAGAGCTCCGGGACCCCGAAGGGGACGACGCCGAGGCGGACGGCCGCGAGGTCCGTCCACCCCCAGTACGTCCCTTCGGTGAGACCGAACATGGCGGTGCCGAGCGCGAAGCCGAGGCTGCTGATGCCGGGAAAGTCGATCGGGTTGGGGGAGAGGTGGGGGGATTCGCGCAGAACGAAGTGGGCGAGGACGACCAGGACCACCGAGAGCGGGATCACGGTGTGGTAGGTGAGCTGCCAGCCGAACTGAAAGGCGATGTAGCCCCCGCCGACGAGCCCGATTGCGGCGCCCGCCGCGAACATGCCCCCGATGACCCCCTGGGCCTGACCGACCCGGGCGGCGGGGAAGACTTCGGGGATCATCGCGAAGGCGAGCGGGAACATCCCCATCCCGAGCCCCTGGAATGCCCGCACGACGATCAGCACGTAGATCTGGTTCGCCCGGTCGATCCCGAACGCGGCGCCGATTTCGGGCGTGAACCCCGCGACGCTCACGGCGATCGCGTAGAGTCCCATCACCGAGAGGATCACTCGCTTCTTGCCGTACTTGTCCCCGAGCTTTCCGAAGATCGGGGTCGCGACGGTCCCGACGAGCAGGTACGCGGAAATGATCCACACGATGGTCGTCGATGGGGGAAAGTCGAAGAACTGGGCGAACGACTTGAACGCGGGCAGCACCATCGTCTCCACGTAGGTGACCATGAGCGCCATCAGGGCGAGGATGAGCAGGACCGCCCGCGCGGCGCGGGCATCGTACGGCGTCCCGGCCGCGGTGCGGGCGAGGTGGTCGTTGGGAGCGTTCACGGTCGGTTCCCCGCCGGCCCGGCCGTCGCTTCGGACCCCGGCCGGTCCGCGAGCGTGCGCCGGGGGCGCGCGGTGAGCGAGACGTCCGACGGGGCCGGCGCCCCGATCGGCCCCGCGAGGGAGGCGGCGAGTCTCCCGTCCCGCGCGCCCGGAAGGTGCTCGGGGCCGCGCCCGGGGTAGGTGGGCGGCCAGAACGCCGGGCAACCGAGGCCCGGGGCGGCCCCGTGGGGGATCCACCGGAGGACGGTCGCCCGCAGGACGTCACGGACCGCGTCGAGCTCTTCGGCTCCGGGGCCGGCGGTGAGCGACAGAATCGAACGGACCGGGGGCATGAGGCCTCGCCGCACCGATTTCGTTCGACTATCTAACGGCACATCGGTCCGACGGGCGGGGGATCGGCGCATTCCCGCCACGGCTCACGCGAGGGCGTATCGGGCGAGCTCGACCAGATCGCGCACGGTCGGACCTAGAGAAGCAGTGGGCCCCGAACCCCAGACCGCCCGAAGCGCCCCCGCGGCGAACCCGATGTCGGTCCCGGCTTCCCGCGCGTCGACCGCCGGCAGCGCGCCCCGTCGGTCTGCTTCGAGCAGGAGGACGAGGGCGCCGAGCGGGCCCGAGTCGACCTCGATCCCGCCCTCGGGCTCCCGCCCCCACGTCTCGACCCGCGCTTCCTCGTCGTGGAGGTGCGCGATGCGCGCTCGGCGTCCCCGGGGCGGCCGCCCTTTCGGGGGGGCCGGCCGCCAGGCGATCGTCGCGCCGGCAGCGCGGAAGCGTGCGAGGAGTCCGGCGTCGATCGGCAGCGGTCCGTCGGTCATACCGCAATCCCCCGCCCCTGCCAGAGCCGGCAGTCCGGGCGCACCGAGCAGGGCCCGCAGACCGAGAGGTCCCGGTGCTTCGGGCAGTCTCCCGAGATCCCGGTGTGGCAGAGCACGAAGTCGTACCTCGTCGGATCGATCGGGTCGATCCGACGCAACGCCTCACTGACCTCCTCGACGGCCGCCCACGACCGCGTCCGACGGGAAGTGAGCCCCAGGTGGTAGGCGATCCAGTGGACGTGCTGATCGAGCGGGATGCAGAGCGCTCCCGTCGGCACCCGGCTCCAGAGTCCGAAGTCGGGGTACTCGGTCCGCACCATCCACCGCAGGAACAGCGTGAGGCGCTTGCACGGGCTCGCGGAGGCATCGAGCGGGCTCGGAAACAGGGCGCGGTACCCGGCGGGCGCTCGGCCCGAGCCGCGCAGCGTCCGGGCCAGTGCGTCGAGTCCCGCGGCGAACCCGCCCCGCTCCCAGCCTCCTAGGAACGCCGTCTCGAGCGATGGCCGATCCGCATAGTAGTCGGTCAGCACCTCGGCGAGATGGTCGAGCTGGTCCCCTCGGATCCACCGGTGGCGGAAGGACGCGAGGCGCCGCGAGCGCTCCGCGGCCCATGACGGATCGACCAAACGCGCGAGATCCCCGTCCGTGATGCCGGCGAGGCGACCGATCGCCCCGCGGATCGCGGTCGTGTTCCCGATCGCCAGCGTCGAACCAACGACCCCCGCGATCTCGGCGCGCCGGCGGTCCCGGCCGAGCGGGCGGAGCACCGATATCGGGTCGTCCGCGAGCGAGCGCTCAAAGGGAAACCGCGCGTAGAGGAGCGCGAGGTGGTGCGGGAACTCGGGGGTCGGCCGGTGGGCGCGCACGACGTCGCGACCCCGCGCTCGGATTTACGGTTGCGCGCGACTCCGGGTCGAGCAAACTAACTACGCGCGTGCCGTGCCCCCGGTCATGACCGGAGCCGCGGTCGAGGTCCGGCCGACGATCGACCGGACGTGGCTCGAAGGGGCTAGCGCCGAGGACCCGGTGAGTCACGCCTTCGCGCTGTGGGACCTCGATCGGAATCCGGACCGCATTCGGTTCTTTTCGGCGGTCCGCGGCCCCACGACGATCGGCTACCTGCTCGTATGGCTCGGCCACCCGGTCGCCCCGATCGTCCACTGGTTCGGCCGCGGGACCGACGCCCGAGCGCTCGCGGACGTGCTCCCCGGGCGCCCGTGCGTCGCGATCGTTCCCGAGGAAGCGGTGCCGACGGTAGAGGCGGCGCGCGGCCCGGGACGCCGGTACTCCGTGCTCGTTCTCGCCCGGGATGCGGACGCCCCGATCGCTCCGCCGCGCCCGGGAGGGGCGGTGCGGCCCCTCCGGCGCACCGACGTGCCGCTCCTCTCGACGTGGGCTCGGCGCCAGAGCGACCCGGTCGTCGCCGAGTATCCGTTCCTCGACCCCGAGGCCGAGCTGATGTGGGGCGCGTTCGACGGCGAGCGGCTCGTCGGGGTCGTCCGCGCGGAGGTGCGCCTCCCGCGGGTCTGGATCCTCGGGGGCGTCTACGTCCACGACGAGTCCCGGGGCCAGGGATGGGGTCGCGAGCTCGTCGGGGCCGCGCTCCGAGCGGCGGCCGCCGCGCACGCGCGCGTCGCGCTCTACGTCCGGGAGGACCGAGCGGCGGCCCGTGCGCTCTACGAGCGGCTCTCGTTCCGCCCGGTCGACCGCCGGATCTGGGTCGACCTCGGGGCGGGGCTCGCTCCCTGACCCATCCCAACGACTATCTCGGCTCGGGTGCCTGGCCCCCGGCCGGACGCACCGTGCCGTCGAACGCCGAAGCCTCGGAGATATTCCGGAACATCGCCGACCTGCTCGACGTGCTCGGGGAGAAGTTCAAGCCGGAGGCGTACCGACGGGCCGCCCGCTCGATCGAGTCGCTTACCGAGGAGCTCGCCCGCGTCGCGGCGCGCGACGAGCTGCGCACGATCCCGGGCGTGGGGGAGGCGATCTCGGAGAAGATTCGGGAGTATCTGGCCCATGGGACCGTCGCGTACTACGAGCGATTGCGCCGCGAGGTGCCTCCGGGGGTCGTCGAGCTGATGCGGCTCTCCGGGCTCGGCCCGAAGACCGCACGGCGCTTCTGGGTAGAGCTCGGCCTCGAAGGTCCCGCGGAGCTCTCCGATGCGATCGACCGAGGGCGGCTCGACGGGGTCAAAGGGTTCGGCCCGAAGAAGATCGAGCAGATCCGCGCAACCTTGCGCGCGGCCCGAACCGCTCCGGCCGAGGGCGGAGGACGCCTCCCGATCGAGCGGGCCTACCCGCTCGCCGAGCGGATCGCCCGTGCCCTGAGGGGGGTGCCGGGGACCGACCGGGTCGAGGCGGCGGGGAGCTTTCGCCGGCGGCGCGAGACGGTCGGCGACCTCGACATCCTCGTCACTTCGGCCGCCCCCGCGAAGGTCTTCGACGCGTTCTCCGCCCTGCCCGAGGTCCGCGAGGTCCGCGCCCGGGGCGACACGAAGGAGACCGTCGTGCTCGCGAACGGTCTCCAGGTCGACCTGCGGGTCGTCGAGCCGTCGTCGTTCGGCGCGGCTCTCCAGTACTTCACCGGCTCGAAGGAGCACAACGTCCATCTCCGGTCGATCGCCCGGGCGCGCGGTCTCAAGATCAACGAGTACGGGGTCTTCCGCGAAGAGGAGCGCGTCGGCGGGGGGACCGAAGAGGAGGTCTACGCGAGCCTCGGGCTCCCCTGGATCCCGCCCGAGCTGCGGGAGGACCACGGCGAGATCGACGCGGCCGCCCGGGGCGAGCTCCCCCGGCTGGTAACGGAGGACGATCGGGTCGGCGACCTCCATGTGCACCTCGCCCCGGTCGCGTCGCCGACGCAGGTGGACCGCCTCGTCGCGGAGGCCCGCGCCCAACGTCTCTCCTACGTCGGGTTCGTCCTCGGGGAGGTCGACGCGTTGGGCCAGGTGCGAACGCTCCCGGGCGAAACGCTTCGTCGGCTCGACGCTATCGAGGGGAACGGGATCCGGATCGGTCGTGCGCTCGAGACCGGACCCGGGCCCGTGCCCGACGAACTCAGCGCCCTTCGGGCAGACTACCGGAT
>DAIDCO010000014.1 GCA_027309555.1 bacterium | reverse complement strand
GTATAATTGTCAAGCGATGGTGGACGAAAAGGCCCAGATCATCGTGGCTGCCGAGGCCACGCAGGCGCCGCAGGACCAGCGACAGCTGGTCCCGATGACGGAGATGACGGTCGCCCACCTGGGAGCGCCGCCCGGAGAGATCGTGGCGGATGCCGGATACTTCAGCGAGGAGGCCATTCGCGCGGTGGAGGGGCGGGGGATCGACGTCTACTGTCCGCCGGAGCGGGGCAAGAAGGCCGAGCGGGAGAGGTGTCCCCGAGGGCGGCCGCCGCTCGATGAGACCTTCACCCAACGGATGAAACGGAAGGTCCGGAGCGAGAGGGGACGGGCCCACTACGGCCGACGAAAGTGCATCGTGGAGCCGGCCTTCGGGCAGATCAAGCAAGGGCGAGGGCTGCGGCAGTTCCTGACGAGAGGGATCGAGAAGGTTCGAGGGGAGTGGAGGCTGTGGGCCCTGACCCACAACCTGACGAAGCTCTACCGAGCACAGCTCGGATAGGGCGTACCGGGACCGTCCCGCTCATCGATCGGCGAGACAGCGAGCAGCACCGAGGCTCCTCGAAGCCGGTTCGGAGCTGTGCCACAGGCTCCTAGGCCCCACTCCGATTATCCGGGAGAGAGGAATGGGATCTCCCGAACGTCCGCGCCGATGCGATGGGGGAGGGCACGGACCGAAGGCATTTCTGTTTGGCCGCGGCACGGCAGAGCGACGCATCCCATTGCCCGAAGCATCCGGCGGTCCCGTCTCACGGGATCCGGCCCGACCCGATGAGAACCCGGAGAGCGTTCAGCGTGATCATTTCGTTGGGCCCGCTTCCCCCCCAGTCAACGACCTCGGTATTGGCGGCCTTCACGGGACCCGGGCGCCAGAAGCGTCCTTCCGCGTGCCAGGTGCCGTCTTTCCCCCGCTTGGACTCGATGAGGTCGAGGGCCTCCCGCGTACGCGGGTCGCCCAGCTTACCGGCCCGATCCAGCACTCGAAGCGCCTGCAGGATGTCGTAGTGCCAGTAGACCGGGTAGTGGAGCCGCGTCCACCGCGGATCGATCACCGCGTCCCCGTGGCAGGACCGGAATAGTCGATGGGTCAGGAAGAGCTCGGCGGCCCGGCGGACCGCCAGGCGGACGGCGTCGTCCCTTGCGGCCCGTAGGTATTCGTTCAGTCCCCAGAGCGTCGCGAGGCTCTCGTAGAAGGAGGAGTGCCGGGCCCCCTCCGAAGAGTCGCAGTTCCACCCGCCATCCGGCCATTGCCAGCGGACGAGCGAATGGGCGATACGCCGGACCCGAGGGTCGTCGGCCATGCCGAGCCGAGCGCAGGCACCCAAAGGGTTGCCGAACACGGAGGCGTGAACTCGGTATCGGCCCCGGACCTTGTGAGGTTCGGCCCGGGCCAAGGGGAGCCGGGCGAGCACGAGATCCGCCGCCCGGTGGGCGACGGCGCTATCGGGAGGGACCTCCAGCTCGACCGCGGAGACGAGACGCCAGGTCGCGCCGGCCCACTTCTTGTACCAGTGGACGCCAAACCCTCCGTCGGCTCGCTGGCCGGAAAGGAGCGCTCGAAGACGAGCTCCCTTCCGAATCTGCTTCTTCGCCGCACGCACCTCATGGGATTCCTCGGACTCTCCGAGAATGTCGGTGAGGGTCAGGTACCGCACGGACGGGTCTTTCGACCGGAGGAGCCACCGGACTCCGGGTTCCTCTCGATCCAACCCCGGTCACCGAGTCCGCGATCCGGCGGCGATACTTCTCGCTTCTCACGGGGCGCTTCAGCAACGGGCTCTTTCGGACCGGGACGGTAGGGCCCGGCCCCGGATACTCGGCGGCGAGTTCAGTCTCCCCGCGGCCGCGGGCAGTCACCCATCGCAGACCCACGCGCCCTTGCTCCCCAGCGTCGGGTTCGTGGACGGTCGCAGGAAACGCTACTCCCCGACATCCGGTCGGCTCGCACCGGTCCATCGCACCACGGAATCTGGGGTGACGGTACCGAATCTCGAACAGGCCCGCCCGTCCTCCGTCGCGGGCCTCGCGTGGCATCCGCAACCGCGGACGTGTACGGTGCGAGGACCCAGCCGGAAAGCTGGCCGGGTCAGACGACCCGGAGAAGGCGGTAGGGCTTCCCCGTGGCGTCGTCTCCCTCGGAGAGGACGAACGACGGCGTCGTGGGTTGCTCTCCCCAGGCAAAAACTCGGCCCGCGTTCGACGTCAAGCGGATCCGGATCGCCGCCATCGTTCGGAGGCAGGCGGTCAGCGGGTCGTTGTCCGGTCCGAGGAAGACCGAGTGGGCAGGGGCGCCGGACAAGTAGGCGAAGGCCTGCCCGGGCAGCGTATCCGGGCTGTAGTCGATGCCCCGGGCGGCGGCGAATGCCCGGAGCGCCGAGACCCAGACGATGGAAAGGTTGGCCGACCCCGGCCGGCCGGCCTCCTGCAGGAATCGGGCCGCCTCGGGAGTCCGGGGCTCGGTCCCTCGACTGTCGGAGACCGGGGGAGGGATGACCGTCCTGGCCAGATCCTCCGGCACGTCCGGGAAGGGGGCGCTCAGCTGGAACCGGACCTGCCGGACTATCTGCTCGCGGGTAAGGAGCTCCCGGTACATCCGGAGCACCTCCTCCGTTCCGATGTTAGGGGGCAGGATGTGGAGAACGCGTCCTCCGTTTCGGGCCACGTGGCCCGCCATCGGGCGGACCAGCAAGGTCAGCGCTTCGGTCGGCACGGAGAGGTCCCGCTCCACCAGCGTGAGGTGGCCGACCCGAAGACGGCCAAAGGCAGCGGCAAAGTCCGAGCATCCGGGCCAGAGGGTCCCGGGAACAACCTCCGGTTCGGCCTCGGGGAGGAGGTTACGGCCGAGCAGGCCCGCCGGCATCGGTGCGATGCACTGGAACCGGGCTCCATCGAGCGTGAACGGATAGACCGGGCTGTCGATTCGAGTCCCCCGGAGCTTGCGGAGGTAGAGCCAGCGCTCGGGGCGTCCCGTCTGGCCGTTGGAGGCGCTCTCGAGGACCGCGTTGACCAGGTAGTCGAGTTGGGATCGCTCGGATCGCTCGACGACCAGCACCAGGAAGATCGGACCCCGGCTCATCTGGTCGAGCAGGAGACGCTCCAGCTCGCTCCGGTCGGGAAGTTCGTTTCCCGTAACAGCGGTTCCCAGGTACCGCTCGACGAGCGCGTCCCAGGAATCGATGACGATCATGCAGGGGTGGCCCGGGTCGGCGCGGCTCCACGCCTCCTGGACGGGTTGGGGAAGCCACAGGCCCCGGAGACCCTCCTCCTTGTCCGGATCGTGAATCAGGTCGCCGAGGTGGGAGATGACCTGTCCCGCCTCCTTGAGCGTACCGGAACGCTGGGTGACGTCGACGAGCTGGATGCTGCTACCATTCGCGACCCAGGGAAACTCGCGTGCTAGCTCGTCGGCCGAAACCCGGCTCGAGATGAGGAAGCGACCCCCCCGGAAGTTCTCGAGCAACGAGAGCGAGAGGGTCGTCTTCCCGGAACCCGGAGGGCCCCGGAGGAGCATCGTCTGCGGCGCCGGCCGGCTGAGGAATGTGTAGACCTCAGTCGGGAGGTCGAGGATGGCACTCATCGATATTCCATTCCAGCGATGGCATCGACCGCCCTCCACCGTCTCTCGGGGAGATAAAGCCAAGCACTGGGGGTCTACATTTCCCTGCCAGGGATTCCGGCATCGAGGGCGATGGCCTCGATCCGCCATAGGCGCTTCCGGTCGAACGTCGCGGTAGTTGACCCGGTGGGGACATTCCCGTCGGGCCCGGATCCGACGACGCCTTGGGGCGATGGGAAATCCTCCGCTCTCCCCCCGCACAGCCTCGCGGAGGCCTCCCCGGCGGAGCTCCTCCGATCCGGTCCCGGGAGGGGCGGGGACCGGTCACCGAAGAGTAGGTCCGTAGAAACAAGAATAGTGGGGCCGCATATCGATGTCGCCACCGCGGGGGCGCTTCGGTTTCGAGCCGAGAGCGGACCGCTCCGGGCGGCTGCCGATCGTGGGTGAGGTGGGACCCTGACGGGCGCCTCGCGGCCGTAGAGAGGGAAGTGGGAACGATCGAGTGAGGTCCCCTCTCCGACGTTTGCGCTGACCGACCGGACCCCGAGTTGTGCCCCGCCTGCCCATGGGATCGCGTGGGCCGCGCCAGAGCTTCTCGACGGGAGCAGCGGGGCCTGCCGAAGCATCGCCGTCCGGCCCATCCGGGCAGCCCCTTACGCGGGGGCCTCCGTCGGACAGTAGGCCTCGGCCAGGTAGTCGGAGATGTCCCGAACCTCGGTCTCGGGCGGCGCGACGCGGGAGAGGTTCGCGAGGCAGAGCGGGCAGGCCGTCACGACCTGGCGGTTCACCGACCCCAACTGCTCGATACGGCGCGTCGCGATCTCGGCCGACTTTCCCGGGAAGAGCGTCTCGAGCGGCCCGCCGCAGCAGAACGTGAGCGTTCCCGAGAGCTCGGGCTCGGAGAGGCGGACCCCCGCTCCCGCCAGAAGCTTCCGGGGCTGGTCGACGACCCCTTCGTAGCGGGCGTAGACACAGGAGTCGTGGATCGTGGCGGTGCGGTCCACCGACCGTCGCCGGGCGAAATCCCGCTCCGCGAGCACTTCGAGATAGCTCTTCACCGCGATCGAGAAACCGGGCACGACCTTGGGATAGACACTCCGCAGCATGTTGGTCGTGTGGGGGTCGACGGTGATCACGCGCTCGACGCCGGCGCGCCGGAGGTTTTCGGAGACCCGCTCGGCGTGCGCGACGAACCCCCGGTCGAGCCCCTCGTCATGGGCGAGACCCCCCGCATAGAGGTCGTTCTCGTAGAGGTAGCCGAACTCGACCCCGGCTGCCTTGAGCAGGCGAGCGATGTTCCGCAGGCGCCGGTCGTACTCCTCCCGCTCTCGGGCGCTCGTGCGGGCCAGGAGCGGGGTCAGGTTGACCAGCTTGTTCATCGACCGCGCGAAGCCGAAGAGGAAACCCATGCGGGAGTGCTCGTACTTCGCGAGCTGACGGCTCATGGCGTTGATCGCGGGCACCATCTGCCACATCTGGCCAGTGTAGAGGACGGTCTTGCCGCCGCGAGGGATCCCGAGGCCGCGGGTCCAGGCGGTGACCTTGCGCCGGCCGAGGGGGAGCGCGCTGTGGCGCTTCCGGAGATTATCCCCGAGGATCCCGAGGGTGCTCTTGATCGGAACGGGCATGGTCGCCTCACGCCTCCGCGAGCGCGTGTATCTCGCGATTGATGTACGTCCGGAGCGTCCGTACGTTCTCCGCGATGTGCACGCCGGCGGGGCAGTTCGACTCGCACATGCGGCAGAGCAGGCAGCTGAAGATCGTCTCCGTCTGGCCGAGGACCCGGTCGCGATCGCCGAGCAGCGCGTACCGGAACAGCTTCCGGGGCAGGAGCTCGACGCCGAGCGGGCAGAGCGCCGTGCAGGTGCCGCAGTTCATGCACATCCGCGCGTCGAACCCTCCGCCGAGGTTCAGCGCTGTGAGGAAATCGGGATCGACCTTCATTTCGGACCTCCCGTGAGCTCGTAGCGGTAGTAGTCGTCGGCGCGCGCTTTCGGGAGGTCGTGGATCCGGCCGTATCGGCGCATCGCCATCACCCACTTCGTGACCTCCTCCTCGGGCGCGCCGAGCGCCGAGGCGATCTCGGGAAGGGTCTTCGCGCCCCCGCGCAGGAGCTCGGCGACGCGGTCGCGCTCGACCATCTCGTCCCGGAGGACCTCGCGAAGGTTCCTCAAGTTCGCCTTTCCTGTCATGTCGCCTCCTTCACGAGCGCGTCGATCATCGAGGAGATCTGCGCGTTCGAGTAGCCGAGGAGGCTGATCGCCTCCTTCGGGCAGGCCGGCACGCACGCCCCTTCGCCCTTGCAGAGGACCCCATTGACCTCGGCGACCTCCGTCTCGCCCTGGCGCACGCGGTCGATCGCGCCGTACGGGCAGGCCTTCGTGCACTCGTCGCACCATGCGCAGAGGTTCGGTTCCACCCGGGCGACCAACGGGTCGAGATCGACGTACCCCTTGAGGAGCAGCGCCCCGGTCTTCGCGACCCCCGCGAGGGAGGAGGCGACGCTCTCCGCGACGTTCTTCGGACCCTGCGACGCGCCCACGATGAAGACCCCGTCGAGGACCGTCTCGACCGGTCGCAGCTTGACGTGCACTTCGCGGAAGAACCCGTCCTGGCCGACCGGAAGCTTGAGCGCATGAACGAGCGGGTCGTTCGCGCGGGGGACCATGCCGGTGACGAGGACGACAAGGTCGGGACGGATCTCCACTTCCTCCCCCGCCAGCAGTTGATCGCGGACCTTCACGACCAGACCGCCGTTCTCCTCGGTCACGGTCGGCGGGCTCTCCTCCGAGTAGCGGAGGTACACCGACCCGCCCCGGAGCGCCTTCTCGTAGAGCGCCTCGTACTTGCCGTAGGTCCGGATGTCCCGGAAGAGGTGGAACTGGTGGACCGAGGGGTCGAGCCCGTTGACGACCGTCGCGATGTGCGAGGTGGCGCTGCAGCAGTAGCGGGAGCAGTAGGTCCGGGGAGAACCGGGTGCGGTCTCGCGCGACCCCACGCAGTAGACGTACGCGACCGTCCGGACGTCCCGGCCCCGGTAGGTCAGGCGGGCGGGATGGGCCGCGAGGAGCTCCTTGAACTCCGGTAGCGTGACCACGCCGTCGAGTCCGTAGCCGAACTCCCCGGTGGACGGGGCGTAGGGGTCGAAGCCGGTCGCGACCACGATCGCGCCGACCTTGAGCGGTATGACCGCCCCGGTCGCGGTCCGGAGCGTGACGTCGAAGGCGCCGAGGCGCCCTGACTTCTCGACCAGCTCGGTCGAAAGGTAAAGCTGGATGTTCTCGCGGCGGCGCACCTCGTTGAGGAGCTCGTCGACGAGCCCCCGGCCGACCTTGTCGTTCGGGAAGAGGCTCCCCCATCGAGCGACCTGCCCTCCGGGGGCGGTTGCCTTTTCGACCAAGTGGACGGAGACACCGAGGTCGGAAAGGGCGACCGCGGCCCGCAGGCCCGCGATCCCGGCCCCCACTACCACCGCCTGCGGCAGCGTCTCCACCCGTCGGCGGACGAGCGGCTCGGAGAGCGCGGTCTTCGCGACGCCCGCCCGGGCGAGCTCGATCGCTTTTTCCGTAGCCCCCTCGCGGTCGTGCGTGTGCGCCCAGGAGTCCTGCTCGCGGATGTTGACCTGGGTGTACTCGTACGGGTTCAGCCCGGCCCGTTCCGCCATCGCGCGGAACGTCGCCGTGTGAAGCTTCGGCGAGCAAGAGCAGACGACGATCCCGTCGAGCTTCTTTTCCCGGATCTCGCGGATCGCGTCCTGCTGGGCCGCGTCCGAGCAGGCGAACATCTGGACGTGGGAGGAGACGACGTCCCCTTCCTGCGCAATCGCCGCGCGCACCTTCTCGGTGTCGACGTAGTCGGAGATGTTGCCGCCGCACTCGCAGACGACGACGCCGATCTTGCGGCCGGTCATGCCTTCGCCCCCTCGCGCTTGAGGTACGCCGCGATCTGCGCGGAGGCCGCTTCGGAGTGGACGATCGTGTCCGGGATGTCCCGGACCGCGGTCGCCGACCCGATGACGAAGACCCCCTCGAGGGTCGTCTTCCCCGGCTCGAGCTCCTCGTTGACCTCCCGGACGTAGGAGTACGCGTCCTTCTCGAGACCTCCCTTCGGGAACAGGGCCAAGGCGCCCGGGTTCGGGAGGAGGCCGGTCGAGAGCACCACGAGGTCGTGCCGCGCGACCGTCGACCCGCCGCCGCCTTCGATATCCTCGTAGTGGACGAGGAGGTCGTGGTCGTCCGTCTCTTCGACCCGCGAGACCTTCCCCTTGCGGAAGATCACGCCCATGCCCTTCGTCTGCTGGAGGAACTCCTCGTATCCCTTGCCGAACGCGCGGAGGTCGATGTAGTAGATCGTGACGTCCGCGAGCGGCAACGAGCCGAGGAGGAGCTGCGCCTGCTTCATCGAGTACATGCAGCAGACGCGCGAGCAGAGCCGGTTGCCGACCTGTTCGTCCCGCGATCCGGTGCAGAGGACGAACGCGACGTTGCTCGGCGCCTTCCCGTCGGAGGGTCGCACGACCGCGTTGAACGGGCGCGTCGGGGCCAGGATCCGGTCCATCTGCGGCCCGTTGATCACGTTCGCGAACCGACCGAAGCCGAACGCGGGCTTCTGGCGGGCATCGAACGGGGTGAATCCCGTGGCGAGGGCGACGGACTGGACCACGACCGTCTCCGTCCGCGCCCGCATGTCAAGGTCGATCGCGTTCGCGGGGCAGGCGCGGACGCACTCGCGGCACTCCGAGCAGACGCCGCAGTCCAAGCACCGGTTCGCGCTCGTGCGCGCTTCGGTCTCGCTCAGCACGGCCTCGTACGGCTCGAACGACGTGACCCGCTCGAGGGCCGGCCGGCGCGGGATCGGAACGGGCGGTCGGGGCACCGCGTCGCGGCGCGCCTCGGCGGCGACCGTCGAGGCATCGACCTCGGGCAGCCGGTCGTCGAACTTGGCTCCCTCGAGCGGCTCCCCGCGCAGGAACCGTTCGATGTAGAACGCCGCGCGCTTTCCCTGGCCGATCGCGGTCACGATCATCGCTGGACCCGTGACGGCGTCGCCCCCCGCGAAGACGCCCGGAACGCTCGTCGCGAGCGTCTCGGGGTCCACCTTGACGGTGCCGTTGCGCTGAAGCTCCACCTGAGAGGCGAAGGCGCCCGTGTTGGGCGCGAGCCCGATCGCGGTGATCACGACCTCGCCGTGGACGCTCTGGCGCACGGAGGAGTCGAAGGTCGGCCGGAACCGGTGCTCCGCGTCGAAGACGGAGGTGCAACGGACGAGCTCGACTCCCAGGACCTTGCGGTCGTAGCCGAGGACCTGGCCGACGCCCCAGGAGTTCGTGACGACGACCCCCTCCTCTTCCGCCTCCTGGATCTCCCAGGGGTGGGCGGGCATCTCGGCCCTCGACTCGAGGCAGAAGAGCTCGACCGACCGCGCGCCGAGGCGCCGGGCGCTGCGCGCCGAATCGATCGCGACGTTGCCCCCGCCGATCACGATGACCGTCTTTCCCGAGAAGTCGGGGGGGCGGTCGGCGTTGAGCTCGTGCAGGTAGTCGACCGCGTCGTAGACGCCCGCGAGATCCTCGCCGGGCACGGAGAGCTTGCGGCCGCCCCGATCGCCGGTCGCGAGGTAGACCGCCCCGAATCCCGCCCCTTGGAGCTCGGCGAGGGAGGTCACCCGGTGGCCGGTCTCGATCTTCACCCCGAGCGCGGTGATGTTCGCGAGGTCCCGCGCCACCACGTCCTTCGGGAGGCGATAGGAAGGGATCCCCCAGCGCAGGATGCCGCCGGCCTCCTGCTCGGCCTCGAAGACCGTGACGTCGTACCCGGCCCGTCCGAGGACGAAGGCGGCCGCGAGCCCGCTCGGACCGCTGCCCACGATGGCGACCCGGGCGCCTTTCCGCTCCGAGGGGGGCCCGTACTCGGGCACGGGATGGGCGGCGTAGTAGCGGTCCGACATGAACCGCTTGATCCCGCGGATGGAGACCGGTCCTTCGAGCTCCTTCCGCGAGCAGGCCTCCTCGCACGGCGCGTAGCACGCGCGGCTCAGGACCCCCACGAGCGGAGCGTCGTCGAGATGCTGCCGGAACGCCTCGTCGTACTGTCCGGACCGCACGAGCGAGACGTAGCCGTGCGGCTTCACGCCGGCGGGGCAGGTGAACGAACAGGGGGAAGAGCCCCGGCGCGTGATGACCGCCTTCTTCGGAACCGCCTGCGGGAAGGCGATGTGCGCCGCCCGGCGTGCCGTCAGGTCGTAGTTGAACTCGTCCGGGACCGCGACGGTGCACGCGGACTCGCAGAGGGCGCAGCCCGTGCACTTCGCCGCGTCCACGAACGTCGGCTTGCGCGTCAGGTGGACGAGAAATCCGCCTTCGGGCCGTGGCGTGATGTCGTTCACTTCGGAGGAGACGAGGGCCCGTACGTGGGGGTGGTTGTTCACGGCCGCCATCTTGGGGGTCGAGATGCAGCTCGCGCAGTCGAGCGTCGGGAAGACCTTGCTGAGGAGGATCATCCGGCCGCCGACGCTCGGCTCCTTCTCGACGACGAGGACCTGGTACCCCATGTCCCCGAGCGTGAGCGCCGACTCCATCCCCCCGACCCCGGCACCGAGGACCAGGACATCGTACCGGGTCGCCGGGGATGCGGCGTTCATGCCGCCCCCGCCGCGACGGCCGAAGGGGTCCCGGGCACGGAGGCAAGGCCCGCGAGCGCTTTCGTGAACTGTCTCATGTGGCTGACGAACGGCTCGGAGCAGACCGAGCAGATGGCGGAGGTCTTGACCCGCGAGGGGTCGAGCCCGTTCTGCCGCAGGAGCTCCTGGGCCTGGTCGACCACATGCCCCGTCCGGGCGACGCAATCGGAGAGGTAGGAGCACTCGGGACCGTCGGCCGCGATGAAGACCCCGTCGAACCCCGCCCGGATCGCGTGGAGGATCCAGCGAGGATTGATCCCGCTCGAGCAGGGAACCGGGATCACCTCGACCCCGGAGGGGTAGTCGAGGTGGGAGCTTCCCGCGAGGTCGATCCCCATGTCCGAGATGGCGTTCGTCGAGAAGACGAGCACCCGGGGACCGCGACCCACGGAGGTGGCGGGGGCCGTCACTTTTCCTTCCGAACGTACACGTGCCAGAGCCCCGCATCCGGGACCGTTCCGAGGTAGTCGTGTCCCACTTTCCGGGCCCAGAGCGGAACGTCCTCGGTCGTCCCCTCGTCCGAGGAGATGACCTCCATCACCCCGTGCAGCGGGACGCCGGTCACCGCGCGCTTCGCTTCGAGGAGGGGGCCCGGGCACGCGACCCCGCGCGCATCGATCGTCTTGTCGACCTTCAGGTGGCGAAGCTGCTCTACGTCCATCGTCATCGGCTCCTCGAGCGGCTTCAGGCGGCGGCCACGATAAGAGAGGAAAGTGGACCCGGCATGACCTCGCCGGTATCTCGGTGTAAAGTGCGCTTCACCTCGAAGGAATAAGCACCTCGCGCTCGAGGCCCTTCCCGAACCCGGCCCCTCTCTCACGAACTGCGGAAGAGGTTCTTCGGCCCCTGCGAGCCGGCGTCTCCGTTCGACCCCGCCCCGAGCGAGCGCCCGAACGGGGAGCGGGGGGAACGGAGGCGCCGAACGGTCCGCTAGACGAACAGCGTCGACCGGCTACGGTCGGCGGAATCGACGAACGTACCGACGCCGCCGAAGTCGATCCCGTCCAGCAGCTCCTCCTTGCGAATGCCCATCAGGTCCATCGTCATCGTGCAGGCGATCAAGCGCACCCCCTGGTCGCGCGCAGCTTGGATGAGATGAGGAAGGTCCATCACGTGCTTGTCGCTCATCCGCCGCTTGATCATGCGGGTGCCGAACCCCGCGAGGTTCATCTGCGAGAGCTTGAGCTGCCGCGGGCCCCGGGGCATCATGCGACCGAACATCTTCTCGGTGCTCGTCTTCGCGGCCGGCAGCGCGACCGGCCCTTCCCGTCGAAGGATGTTGAGCCCCCAGAACGTGAAGAACATCGAGACCGGCAGGTCCATCGCGGCCGCGCCGTTCGCGATGATGAACGCCGCGATCGCTTTGTCGAGATCGCCCGAGAAGACCACCATCGACATCCCGTTCGCCTCGGTCCTCGCTTCTTCGATGCCGAAGTGCGCTGGCTCGTGCATCTCCGCTTCCGCCATTCCCGCCATGTTTCTTCGTTCCCGAGAGAGCGCGTCTCTCCCGTCCGGGAGAGGGCCCGCCCCGGGAGAAAACCGTGTGGTCAACTGCCGTTGATGCTCGAGCTCCCCTTTCCGAAGGGCGGGAGGAGTGACCGCCTCGGCCCAGCGCCAGGGGGTAGCTCCGGCCGCCGAGCTCGGGGTCCGAACGCGGGCCTGCGCCGCGCCCTCCCCGACACCGTCGGCCCGGTTCGGCATCGGTGGTCGACCTCCTTGCCCCCCTCGCCGCTACCGTTGCACGACCCCTTGGGAGCGGCTAAATCCCCCGTCTCGCGTTCCTCGGACCGAGGACCGACGATGATCGCGATCGCCGACTGCGCTGTGACCGTGTCGAACGCCCGGAAGGCCTCAGAATGGTGGAAGGAAAAGCTCGGATTCGCCGTGCACACGGTGGGCACGGGCGACCATGCGGTGATGGTAGCTCCCCCGGGAGACCGCTTCGTACTGCACCTGTGCGAGGGATTCGAGCCGGTTCAACCCGGGAACACGGGGATCGCCTTCGTGTCGGACGATCTGGAGGACCTGGTGCACCGTATGGAAGCTGGGGGGGTCGCGTTCCCGGAGCCGCTCAGGAAGGAGTCCTGGGGAGGGATAGCCAAGTTCGCCGATCCGGACGGGAACGTCTACTGGCTCCTTGGCGCTCCGACCGCGTTCATCCAAGCCGAGACCCGACGCAGGGCACCTGCCTCCACGCGCTCCAAGACCAGCGCCAAGGCTCGCGGCCGCACCGCGCCGAGGGGACGAACCCGCCGCGGACGGAAGTGATGACGAGCGTCGACCGACGAGCATTCGGCGCTCTTCGCGGGAAGACCGTAGGAGGGCGGACGCTCTTTGCCGCCGTTCGAGCCCGACGGTACCCGAGCCACGCGTTGATCGCTTAGGGTCGCTCCAGCCGCGAGATCGCCGGCAAGGCGCCAGGCAACGCACGGTGCGCTTCGGGTAGCGGAACCATCACGCGTGGGGCGAGGCAAAGAAAAGCCGCGGGTCGGGCCCGTCCGAGGCGGGCCGCTTGCGGGCCCTCGGCTTAGCGTGCGGGGTGCCCGGTTTCGGCAAGCACTCGTCGTGACACTCGAGGCAGATCCCCCGATGGCGCTTCAGCATCTCCTTCGAGGCCGCCCAGCACGCGTCCATCGAATCGTGTCCGCATCCGGGGCACGGGTGAAGAACGGAGGGCATTGTTCCCCGTGTGACGTGGTAGCATTAGAATCCTTTCCTCGGCCGGCACGGTCGGTCGCCGCCGAGCGCCGCCCCTTCTGCCCAACCGGGGGCCGCGGTGCGCCCAAGGGTTCTTTAACCTCTTCCTCCCCTCTTGCGCTCCGTGTCCGCCTCGAGCAAAGTGACCTCATCGCTCGCTGGTATCGCCCGCAGGATCCCTACCGTCCCCGCTCCCGACAGCCGGGAAGGCCGCGCGCTCATCGTGGCGCTGTTCGCGGGAGTCGTCTACGTACTACTTCTCCTGGGCGTCAACACCCCGCTCGCGGACCAGGATTCTGCCTGGCTTCCCCTCGTTCTGATCCTCGGAACCTTCGTCGCGTTCGGGCTCGGCAGCATGCTCGGTGCGGACTTCGCCCGGGTCCGATTGGTCGAGCTCGAACTCGCGCGGACCGTCGCGGTCCATAGCGGATCGGGACAAGCTCCTGAATCGGACTCTCCCCTCGGCCGGGTCCTCAAGGAGTATGCTCAATCGGCGGACGAGATGCGCCGACACGGGCGGGTGCACTCGTATGCCGCGGGTCCCGCGCTGTGGGGCGCCGGCTTCGCGCTGGCCGCGGCGGTGCTGTGGGGGCTCAGCTTCACGACCGGCACCGTCTGGGTCAACTACGTCGCCATCGTTCTCCTCCTCCCGACGATCGTACTGCTGTTCTTCTCCGTGAGCGTCCTCGCCTTTGGAATCGGGTTTGAGAAATCGGTGGAGGGGTTTGACTCCCTCACGCCGCGGCGGTGGCGCCAGTTCGATGGGCGCTCCGCTGCCATGGCCGAGGCGGTCGCGACGCTCCCCTGGCTCGCCGAGCTCGCCCCCCCGAGCGCCCGGGCGGCTGGCGGGCCCGGCTCAAGCGCGTCCAACCCCTGGAGCGAAGGACCTGCTTCCTGAACCGGGCCAGGCCTTTCCCTCGTCGCGAGGGATGGATGGTCCGACCGAGGATCCGACCACTTCCTCCCCGAGCGAGCGGTGAGCCTTCCGGGTCGCACCGCCCATTTCGAGTAACCGAGGGTCACCCGTACGGCCGCGCTTGCGTCGGGATTCCGTCAAACCGGATTCACTACCCACTGAAATAACGCCCCGACCCAGCCCCGGTCGGAGTACGGCCGTGTGGGTCTACGTCCTCTATGGATCACGCTCCGAAAGTACCGCACGAATCGCGCGTTCGATCGCGAGCGCGGTCGAGTGGTCGAACGAACATGGCGCCCGCCCGGTCTCCGAGGTCCGGCCGAGCGAGGTGCGCGGCCCAGGGCTCGTCTTTCTCGGCTGCGCTTCGGGGGGCTCCGAATTGGACCGGACCATCCGGCACTTCCTCGACGGGCTGACCGACCGCACCATGTACCAGCTCAATTGGGCCGTCTTCGATTCCCGTACGGACCGAGTGCCGGCGATCGCCGGGTCGGGGGTCCGTCGGCTGCGCCGGGCGGTGGAGCATCGCGGAGGACGCTTGGTCCTCGCCCCCGAGAGCTTCTTCTCGAACGAGCCGGACGGCGAAGTCCCCCACCACGAGCTCGAACGAGCCCGCAGCTGGGGATCCACGGCGATCGCCGCCTCCGTGCGGATCTACCGCGACCCCGCCGTCCGGGCCGGAGCGCTCTCGGGGGGAACGACCCGGCCGGCCTGGGAGCTTTCCTGTGGGACATCGTCGTGGGCGGCCGAGCATCACCCGGATCTCACCGCGTCGGGACCGGTCCATGTCGCTTCGGCTCCGAGGCCTCTGCGGCTCGTTCAGTGAACCGGCCAACCCGAGCTCCCCGACCTCCGTGGGTTCGAGCACACGAAACGGGCGCGCTCGGGAAGCGGGCGCGATGGGGAGGTCAGGACGCGTGTGTTCCCGAGGCGGCCAAAGTACTCCACGTACGCGTCATAGAATCGACCGTGGTCGAGGTCGAACGGGGCGAATAGACGATGCCCGTGATCGAGAAGGGGCGCACTCCCCGGCGGGTGAGGGGCCCGAGCACCGCCGACCGGTCCCGGACCCGAACGGGGTCGATGATCGCGCGAACGTCGTCCTCCTCGACCTACGAGACGTTCGATGTGACGCGATCCCCAGCGTATCCGGAACCGAGTAGCAGGTACCGGGCGTGCCGTTCCACCGGGACCTCAGCCTTCGGCATCGAACGGCCCCATCGCGGCGGGGACGGATGCGAAAGCGGGCAAGATCGGTGGGTGGGGTCAGGGGGAAAGCTCCCGGGCCAGATATTCGGGGAGCGGGATCCCGGCGCGCTCGACCACCGCGCGCCGGGCCGGGGACCACGTCGACTCGAGGGTCCCGCACGGCTTGCCGTTCGCGGTCGCCGTCGTGGACCGGATCGTGAGGCGGTCAGGGTCGGACCGCACGATCCGGCCGCGAGCGACGTGTTCCACGCCCACCCGGGGAAGTCGGTCCGCGGTGTACGTGAGCGGCCCACCGCTGACCCAGAGCTTGCCCCCCAACGTAAGCGCCGTCCAGTAGGCGGTCTCGTAGAGTACCGTGAAATGGAGCCCGTGGTGGAACAGCGTGGGCCACCCGACTTCGTCCGCCTTCGGAACGAACTTCGCGAGGACCTCCTCCTGGCCGTCCTCCGTGGAGGTCGTCTCGAACCGGAGCCGCAGTCCGCGCGGGTGGAAAGGTCCGCAGCCGAAGCAGGGGTTCTCTACAGGATTCTCGAGCTCGGGCATGCTTCCGAGAACACGGTCAGCGCTTTCGGGCTTTCGGAGGAAACGACTTCCGCGCCGCCGCTCCGGCCCTGAGAACGCGACGTCGCGCGGAACGTCGCGTTCCTTCGGCTCGACGGCGCAGCCCACTACGCCCGCCAAGTCCACGGCCGCACGGCTTTCGGTCGGCATGCGGTGCCGGTTCCCAGCCACCCAGTAACAGCCTCCCGGGGAGACCGGAGCGCCCCGCGTTCGCGGGTCGGCTCCGACTCGCGGCGCAGCCGCTCGACCGTTGGCGAACCTCGGGGTCGGGGAAGGCGACTCGGCCCCCGACAAGCTCACCCACTACGATAGCACATACATTATGGTTGGAATAAATAGCTAGTCCGCAATAACCATAGTCACGTGGATCCCCTCGGCTCGTCCGCCCGGCAGGGGGACGCGGAAGCCGGCGAGCGAGCCCCTGGCCGTCAACCCGCCTTCACCGCGGGTACATCTCCTCGCGGGACCCGTTCGGTCATCATGGAGGCGATCGCCCCCGGGCCGCTCCGACCGATCCTTTCTTTCCCTGCCGAGACGCTCGCTCCGCTGCCCCGGCTCCGCGGAACGGACCTCCTCGACACTCCGCTCCTCAACAAGGGTACCGCGTTCACCGACGGCGAGCGCACGGTCCTCGGCCTGCACGGCCTGCTCCCGCCGCAGGTCGAGACGTTGGACCAGCAGGTCGTCCGGGCGTACGAGGCGTACCGCCGGAAGACCGATGACCTCGAGCGCCACATCTACCTACGCGCCCTCCAGGACACGAACGAGGTCCTGTTCTACCGTCTCCTGCTCGACCACATGGAAGAGATGACGCCGATCGTGTACACGCCGGTCGTCGCCCTCGGATGTCAGGAGTTCTGCCACATCTACCGGCGGCCGCGGGGACTTTTCGTTCCGTATCCCCTCCGCCACTCGATCCGGCCCCTCCTCCAGCACCGTCCGAACCCCGAAGTCGACGTGATCGTGGTCACGGACGGAGAGCGGATCCTGGGCATCGGAGACCAGGGGGTCGGGGGTCTCGGGATCCCGATCGGGAAGCTCTCGCTCTACACCCTCATCGGAGGGATCCGTCCGGAACGGACCCTCCCCATCGTGCTCGACGTCGGGACGAACAACCCCGATCGCCTGCGCGACCCGGAGTACCTCGGCTGGCGACACGAACGGGTCGTCGGTCCCGAGTACGACGCGTTCCTCGAGCAGTTCGTTCTCGCCGTGCGCGAGGAGCTCCCGGGAACCCTGCTCCAGTGGGAGGATTTCGGCGCCGCCCACGCCCGACCGATCCTCGAAAGCTACCGGGACAAGATGCTCACGTTCAACGACGACATCCAGGGCACGGGCGCGGTCGCCCTCGGCACGGTCCTCTCCGCGCTCCAAGTGACCGGGGTGCCGCTTTCCGAGCAGCGAGTGGTGATCTTTGGCGCGGGGGCCGCCGGGGTCGGCGTCGCCGACGCGCTCCGTTGTGCGATGGTGCAGGACGGGCTCGAAGACGGGGAGGCACGGGAACGCTTCTGGCTCGTGAACCGGGGCGGCCTCATCCACGCGGACCGCGTCGACCTCAAGCCCGAGCAACGGGCCTATGCCCACCCGCGGGAAGCGGTGACCCCGCGCGCGCGGAGCGCGGCGGAGGCCCTGCAACTGGCCGAGGTCGTGCGGGAGGTCCGTCCCACGCTCCTGATCGGACTCTCGACGGCCGCCGGGGCGTTTGACGAGTCGCTGGTCCGGGAGATGGCGCGCCACGTCGATCGCCCCGTCATTTTCCCGCTCTCGAACCCCACCGCCAAGTCGGAGGCCGCTCCTGCCGACCTTCTCGAGTGGACGGGGGGCCGCGCCGTCATCGCGAGCGGGTCCCCCTATCCCCCGGTACGATTCGGCGGCCGGACGATCCCCATCTCCCAGTGCAACAACGTCTACGTTTTCCCGGCGCTCGGCTTGGGCGCGATCGCGAGCCGGGCCCGGCGGATCACGGACGCGATGTTCCTCGTGGCGGCGCGGACCCTCGCGGGAGAATCGCCTACGGTCAGCGACCCGAACGGGCTGCTGCTCCCCCCGATCGCCGAGCTCCGACCGGTCGCCGTCGAGATCGCGGTCGCGGTGGGTCTCGAGGCTCAGCGGTCGGGCTACGCCCCTCTCACGAGCCCCGAGGAACTCAGACTTCGGGTTCTCCGAACCCAGTGGACCCCGACGTACCCCGTGTACTCCGGCACCGGCGTATAGGGCGCGGGATCGCTCGAACTCCCCCCCACTCCACTCCGGACGCTTTTGGGAGCGTGGACGCTGGGGTTCAACGTCGTGCAAGACCACCGCGGTCCGGTCCCTTCCTCGGTCGATCCCCGCCCCCCTCTCCGCGCCCGCCGACAGCCGCTGGTCTACCGGCCGTCGGTGATCGGGGCCCTCACGGCGTCCACGGGCGCCGCGATCTTTCTCTTCGGCTTCCTCTCGGGCCGCCTCTCCGAACCGTCGTTCTTCCACGACTCGCTCTCGGGCTTCGACCCTCCGTTCGACGCGGTCGCCGGCCTCTTGCTCATGGGGCTCGCGGTCCGCATCCGCGATCGGAGCGCCATCGCCTGGCTGTTCTCCCTCCTCGCGCCGGCGCTCACGATCTCGATCGCCCTATTGAGCCCCAACGTCTTCTCGATCGCCTCGGCCGGGGCGGCGAGCCTGGTCGTCGCCGTCATCTACCCGTACCGTGCCGGCTTTTACCGCGGGGCCGGGAGCGCGGGACCCGAGGCGACCCAGCTGACCATTGTCGTCGCGGCGCTCCTCACGCTGCTCTTCGGAATGGTCGGATCCCGGCTGCTCGCGGACGACTTCGCCCCGGTCATCGGGAACTGGCTCGATTCGCTCTATTTTACGGTCACGACGATCTCCACGAACGGGTCGAACTACGTCCCCACCACGGACGGCGCGCGGATGTTCACCGTGCTCCTCGTGCTGTTCGGCGTGGGAACGTTCTTAACGGCGGTCGTGGTCCTCTTCGTACCGTTCCTGGAGCGCCGCCTCAAGGCGGTCTCCGAGCGGCTGGAACGCACGCAGTTGGAGGATCTCCGCGACCACGTGATCATCTGCGGGACGGGCGAGGAGGCCCGGGCGTGCGCGGAGACGCTGCGCGTGGGGGGAGTCCGGTCGGTCCTCCTCTCCACCGACTCGAAGGCGGTCGAGGTGCTGCGAGCCGAAGGGTACCGCACGCATCTCGGGGATCCCTCGTCCGAGGAGGTCCTCGCGCTCGTGGGCATCGATCGGGCCCGGTCGCTCATCGCCGCGCAGGAGTCCGACGCCGAGAACCTGCTCACCGTCATCACGGCCCGCGGCCTCCGCTCCCGCCTGCGGATCGTGGCGCTGGCCAAGCAGGAACACGCCCTCGCGAAGCTCCAGCGGGCCGGGGCGAACGATGCGATCAGTCTCGTCGGCGTCGCCGCGAGACTCGTGAGCGCGTCCGCGCTGAAGCCCCCCGACCCGTAAGCGGTCCCTCGGGACCGGAGGGAGCGGTACTGGCCGAGGCGGGGGCCGGATCGGGGGAAGCACGACTCCCCACGGTACGGCTCCGGGCGCCCGTTTCGAGACGGACCAGTTCCTCGAACGCGGCGCGAAGCTCCCCGGTGACCGGGCCTCCGCCCGCTCCGGCTCCGATCGGCACGCTCCCGAACCTCGTGATGGGGGCCACGCCGAGCAGCGTCGAGGTCAGGAACGCCTCCGGCGCCCCCTCCAGTTCGCTCGGAGCCGGGGGACGATCCTCCACGTCGTACCCTCGGGCGAGTGCCAGTTCCACGACGATCCCTCGCGTGATCCCCGGTAGCGCTCCGGACGCCGGGCCGGGCGCGATGAGCCGGCCGCCCTTCACGACGAACAGGTTCGAGCGCGTCCCCTCCACGATGTCCCCCGTTCCGTTTCGGAGGAGCGCCTCGTCCCACCCGCACATCCTCGCCGCTCTCAGCGCGTGAGCCAGGGGTCCGCGGGCCAGCCACTTCACGGGGGCGCTCGCCCCCGGGGGGCGGAGGTACGCCCCCGGATGGGGGTACGGCGAGAGCCCCGTGATGACGCTCGTCTCTCCCGAGAACGGGCCGGGGGAAGGCCACGGATCGGCCAGGACGACGATGCCCGTTCTCCCGTCCTCGGAGAACAGGCAGGGACGGAGGACCCATTCCGGGGACTCCGACCCGGCCCTGCACGCCGCGAGCCTGCTCTCCCCGGCCTCGCGGAGCATCTCCAGGGATGGGAGGGCCGGCAGGTCAAGGTGCCGGGCGCCTTGGAGCAGGCGTTCTAGGTGGTCGGTGAAGCGGAACGGAACCCCTCCATACGTTCGGATCGTCTCGAAGACCCCATCTCCCTGCCGGAGCCCGGAGGGAAGTCGGAGATGATCGCCGGGGAGGATGCCTCCTTCGACCCATGCGACCTTCGGCAAGGTCATCGTCCCTCCGCTTCCGCGGGAGAGGTTACGGCGAGGAAGCGGTCCAGGATATCCATCCCTCTTTCCGTCAGGATCGACTCCGGGTGGAACTGCACGCCGTACGTGGGGAAGGTCCGGTGTTGGACAGCCATGACCAGTCGATCCTGGGTACGGGCAGTGACGCGGAGGGAAGGGGGCACTCGACCGGCCACGAGCGAGTGGTATCGACCCACCAGGGTCCCGGTCGGGAGTCCCGCCAAGATATCCTGCTCCCCCGAATCCACGACCCGGTACGCGAGCGAGGCCTTACCGTGGAACGGGATCGGTGCCTCCCGTAGGCTTCCCCCGTACGCCTCGATGATCGCCTCGTGACCGAGGCAAACCCCGAGGAGGGGGGTCCCTTCGAACGCGCGCACCGCCCGCTCCGTGATTCCGGCCTCGGAAGGTCGCCCGGGTCCGGGGGAGAGAACGACGTGCGTGGGTCTCCGGGAACGCAGCATGTCCACCCCGCCGCCGTCGTTCCGAACGACCGCGACGTGGGCCCCGAGGGCCGCTAGGTACTGAGCGAGGTTGTGGGTAAACGAGTCGTAGTTGTCGATCAGGAGAACGCGGCGGCCCGAGTGGCGGTGGCGCGGGACCGGTGGGGTCCAGGACCGAGCCAGGCGTGGCGGAGCCCAGGGAAACCCCCGCGACGGTCGGTCCCCGATGGCTTCGAGAAGCACCGCCGCTTTACGACGCGCCTCCCTCCACTCGCGTCCGGGGTCGGAGGCGTGGACGATCCCGGAACCCGCGTACACGTGAGCCTCTCCGCCCCCGAAGGGGAAGTACGCGCTGCGAATCACGAGGTTCGCGTCGATCCTCCCGTCGAACGAGAGGTAGACGAGCGAACCGGTGTAGGCTCCTCGCGGGATCGGCTCGAGTTCGGCGATGATCTCCGTGGCACGGATCTTGGGGGTGCCGGTGACCGAGCCGCCCGGCATGAGCGCTCGGAACAGTTCGCGCACGCCCGTCCCCGTACGGAGCCGTCCTCGGACGTTGGAGACGAGATGCATGACGTGGGAATACCGCTCGACGGTGAACCACTCATCCACCTCGACGCTCCCCGGGACGCACACCCGGCCGAGGTCGTTCCGACCGAGGTCCACCAGCATCGTGTGTTCCGCCCGTTCCTTGGGCGAGGTCCGGAGCGCCCTCTCGTTCCGTGCATCCTGGGATCCGGCAGCCCTCGGCCGCGTCCCCGCGATCGGTCGGGTGGCAGCGGTCCGATCCCCGTGACCGTCCGGCACGACGAGCAGGAGCCGCTCGGGAGATGCGCAGACGACGGTGAAGTCCCCGGTCGCGACGAGCCCCGAGAAGGGGCTAGGGTTGCGCTCTCGGAGGCGTTCGTAGAGCCTCCACGGGTCGACCCCCGAAGCCCGCATCCGTAGGGCGAGGTTCACCTGATAGACGGAACCCGCACGGATCCGCCGTCGGACCTCTCGGACGGACGACTCAAACTCCGCGCGTGGGAGGTCCGAAGTGACCCGGGGCGCCGAAGGGGGCCGAACTTCCGAAACCGGGAGGGCGGCCGCTCGAAGGGCGCCGGCCAGACTCCGGCGGACCTCGGGCATGGTGGCCCCCCGGACCGATGGGACCACCACGAGCCACGCGTCGCCGTCCGGCGAGACGACGACCGCGCGATCGTACAGGCCGAACCAAAGGTCGGGCACTCCGGCCGCCCGGGGGCGATCGGGACCCTCCTGAGCGGCCGCCCAGTCGTAGGCGACGGTCCCCACGAGCCCCCCGAGGAACGGAAGAGGAGCCACCGCCCCGGAGGAGGCAGAGGGCTGAAAGCGTCGAATCACCGCGTCGAGGTACGTCAAAAGGTGCGCGTGGGTCTGCGGGGTCGGGGGCAGGGACACACCGGGACGTGCGTCCACCCGCACCTTGCCGGCGTCGAGGCGGATGATGGCGGCCGGCTCCCATACGAGGAGGGAATGGCCCGGGGAACCCAGGGTCTCGAGGAGACACACCCCGGGGGCTCGCCGGGCCAGGGCGCGGTGGAGGGACGACAGGGAAGCCGGGAGGGTCATCCGGGCCATCTGGACCCCCGGATCCGTCGCTCGGGAATCGGACGGTGATGCCACTCCCATGCCTCAGGCCGAACCGGTGCAACCCGTTCAGGGGTATTTGACCGAGGGGGGCCGTTCGTGGACCCCCTCGAGGACCCGGCCCCGGGTGGGGAAAGACCCCGGAGGCACCGGCCGAGGCCGTCCGAGGGCCGACGGGGTTCTCTCACGGGCGAGCGCGCTCAATGGGGAGCGACGGTCAGGGAGACCGAGATCGGGGGCCGAGGAACGCGGCGGTGCCGTACCCCAAGTCCGACGCCGTCCGGATCGCCCGGTCGTTCGACCGGACTTCCCCGCGCATGGGTGAGCGCGCGCTTCGTTGCACTTCGAACTACCTTTTCGGACCTGAAGAGGGTCGGTGAAGTCCGGGACTTCTTCCGCAGCTTCGTCGACATAACCGCAGGACGAGCGCTCGGGGGACATCACGACGACCGCGTCGAGCGTCTTGGCCCACCTTCGAATCCGCTTCCCGTTCTCTGCTCTTTCCGGGAACTGGGGAGCGAATGCCACCATCGCGAACCGCGGGCCGGGCGGGATTCGATGGAGCGGTCCACGGCCTTCACCGGCCATGGGTGGGCGCGCGCCCGATCCGGGCAGGACTCCGCCGACGCGCGCGGTCCGCTCAGGCCGGGGGCACGGACACTTTCTTGCGGCCCGCCAGCGCCGCGCCGATGACGGCGAGGAGGATCCCCACGACCAGGATCCCCACGTCCTTCGGGTCGATGCCCGACGAATCGCCCATGTGGAGCGCATCGAGCGCGAGGAACGCGACGCCGGCGAGGGCGAGCAGAACTCCGACGACCAGGAGGGCGGTGGACGTGGCGGACACGGTCGCGCCACCGCGCGAACCTACTTGCGAGTTCCGTACGGACTTCGAAGTGGGGCGGAGAGTCGGGTACCTTCCTCGCCATACCGCAACGACCGCTTCGCTTCCGGGTCCGGTCGGCCGACCCGGGGGCGGAACATCCGCGCGCTTCCGGCCGCGGGTCGACCCGAAGGGATTTCACCTATCGGTCGTCCCCCGCTCGCATGGCTCGACATGCAAGCGCCTCCTTGCCGACGTCCGCCCCGGACCTCGTCGGACCGACCTCGATCCTCGACTGGCCCACGACGTTCACCCCGACGCGTCGGGCCCGAGGGACCCGGGCGCTCTCGCACGCCCGTCTCGAGATCGACCTCCACCCCGAGGTCGTGCGCGAGCCCGCACTCCCGCTCCTGCGACAAATGGAGACGCTTCTGCGCGAACGGGAGGTCGTGGAGATCGGCGACCTTCTCCGTCTCACGGCGGGCCTCTTGCACGGCCTCGCGTCGCTCGGCTTCCAGCGCGTCGATCACTGGGAAGTGGCGCCGGGAGGTTGGCTCCCGCTGCCCGAACCGGCGCACGAACAGCTCTCGGAACCCGTCGGGCATCTTCTGCGCGCGCTGAAGAGCGACGCGTGGAAGAAGATCTCCGGAGCGCGCGAGTTCGCCGTCCGACTTTCGGGCACCGCTCCCTACCGCGCCGACGCCACGATCCGACGGATCCACCGGGAGCGGTCGCCGAGCGCCACGCTCGAGCTCCGCGGCCGCCTCACGAGCCGAGACGTCCGGGACGTGGTGGACGCGCTCGCCGAACGCCTCCCGGTCGTTCGTTCCCGCGTTGGCGCGTTCGCCTACGCCTGAGCCCGGAACGCGAGAGGTTATCCTCCGCGAGGATTGACCGACGCCAACCCCGAGGACGGGCCGCGTTCGGACCGCGCCCCGCCCCCGTTGGGGAGGGACGATGTTCGAGCTCTACGGACCCGCGATCCTCGTGGCGTTCCTCATCACGCTGCTCGAGATGACCGAGGTCGTCGCGCTCGTCTTCGCGCTCAGCGCCGACCATCACACGGTGACGCACGGCGCGCTCGGCGCCGTCGGAGGCACGACCGCGGTCGCGCTCGTGGCCCTTGGGTTTGGGGCGCTGCTCCTCGCGTTCCCGCGGAACTACCTCCTCTGGGCCTCCGCGATCGTGCTGCTCGGATTCGGGATCTTCCTCTTCCGTAGCACGCTGCGGACGTACCGGCGCGCCCAGGGACTCGCTCCCCAGAAACCCGGACACGGCCCGGGGAGCGGGAGTGCGCTGCAGTTCGCGGGAGGCTTCTCCGTCGGCGCCGTGGAGGCGACCGAGACGGTCGTGGTCCTGCTCGCGCTCGTCGCCGCCGGCTACGGGTTCTCGGCCATCGTGGGCGCCCTGGTCGCTGGCCTCGTTCTCGTGGTGGCGACGGCGGTCGTGCAGGATCGGATCCGAAAGATCAAGGTCCCTCTGCTGAAGCTCGGGGCGACGTCGCTGCTCTTCTCGTTCGCCGTATTCTGGGGCGGCGAGGCGGTCGGGTACACTTGGCCGGGAGGCGACCTCTTCCTAGTGCCGCTCTTCGTCGTCGCCCTCACGGTCGTTCGCGGCGCGATCGCGCTCGGGCTTTGGCCCCGCCCCGCCCCGACGCCCGCCCGCTAGGCCGAGAGCCGACGGCGAGCCTTTCCCGGGCAGCCGTGCCACATCAGCAGCCACCAGCCGGGCGAGGTCGGTGCCCGCACTCGGGCCGGGCGCGTCACCGGACGGCCACCGTCCCTGCCATGCGAACAGCGGGAGCGGGCCCGGCTCGATAGCTGGGAGGCGACCGCATTGCACGTCTAGGCGAACTCGGGCCACAATCGACGCACCGGTGGAGCGGCCGCCTACCCCTCGCGGGAGCCCGGTCAGAGAGAGCGGGAAGTCCTTGAACCGACCCAGCCCCTCAGAGCCCTTCTCCGTGGGGCGTTCTCCTGGGGACGATCGGCGTCAGGGTTCGCAGGTGTTCCCGCTCTCTCCCGGAAAGGAATGCCGTCCGCCCGTACTTAGGCCGTACGTAAGGCCGGCTTCACGCCGGCGAAGCGATCGCCTTCGGCTGCGCCCGGCGCGGGCAGCCAACCCCCCCCCGACCGTCGGACCGAGCCAGTACGCGCCCGTCGCGGTCAGGCATCGGCGCGCGGCAGCAGCATCTGGCCCTCATCGGCGTCCCCGATCAGCACCGCGTCCCCGTGGAGAAACATCCGTCCTACCCAGGCGATCGTTACCGCGTCGAGTTCGTCGTGGGTCAGGGGCCGCCGAAGGAGGTCGCCGCCCAGCCCGGCCTCGCGCAGTCGCCGCTGGAGGCGGCGGATCCCGGCCTGCTTCCTCGGAAGGCCGAGCAGGTCCTGGGAACCGCCGGGGTACCCTTCGACCACCGGAATACCCCGGTCGGAGAACTCGCTCCCCAGTCGCATGCCCCGTGCGGTGAGCATCCGCATGGGCCCGAGCGTGAGCGGGAAGAATCGAATGCGGCGGCGAAGGAGCTCACGGTCACAGGCCCGCAGGTGGGGACCCGAGCGGTCTTCGATCGTGGCCCGACCCCGCGGCAACGAGAGCGGGGCGTCGATCACGACGAGCGCGGGCTCGACCGCCGCGACTGCGGAGAGGATCTCCCGGTCCGAACCGAGCACCGAGGCCCGGACCGATCGTGTCGATCGGAGAACGCAACAGCCCGTCGCGCGCGCCGGACTGCCGGCGAGGTCGAGTCCGACCACGGGGCGAGCCGGGCTCCGGGCCGAACTCATTCGGGCCGCCGAAGCCCCCGGGGGAGATGAGCGGACCCGTCGACGAAGCGAGGGGCCGCGACGGTGCTTCCCCGCCTTTGGCATGGCCGTCCGGCCCCCGGGGTCGATAGGGGAACGTAATGAGGGGCAAACGACTTCGTTTTTGTAGTACTATGGCGAACACCTGTCCGGACTGCGGCGAAGCGATCGAGTTGACGGACCGAGAGGTCCGGTTACGAACGGGCACCTGCGGTGCCTGCCATCACGAGTTCACCCTCGTCGCGGGCGCCGCTCTCCCGATCCCCGAAGGAGCCGCGGTAGGAGGGGTCATTCCCTCCGCGGCTGCTCCGGAGCCTCCCGAAGGGGGCCCCGAATGCGCCGACTGCGGGGGACCTCTCCTGTTTCGCGCGCGCAGCGATGGCTCGCTCGAGGCGCGGTGCGACGAATGCGAGACGACCGCGATCTACGTCGTCCGGGGAGCTCCGTCCGAGGAGCGGACCGAGCGGCGACCCCGGGCTCCCAGCTTCGACCGGGACGCCGGAGGCGGACTCCCGCGTGGTCGGCCGTGCCGCCAGTGCGGCGCCCCCCTGCGCTTTACGACCAACGACGAGGGGTCGCTCGTCGGTGAGTGCGACGCCTGTGGGAACCGCTTCACGCTGCCTCCGAGGAGCGACTCTCCGCGGGGACCGCCCCGCTATGGGGGCGGCGGTCGCCCCGGTGGGCGCCGGTTCGGACCGCCGCGGGGCCGACCGTCGTATGGGGGATCGCCGCGCGGTGGACCCCGCCGCTACGGTCGGGACCGCGAGGGGTCCGACGAGGGGAGCGATCAGCGGCGACGGCGCCGCCGGTCCGACGAGTAGAGCCCCACAGATTCCTTCGGCACCCTACCCTCGCATCCCGACGTTCGACCGCCAAGCCGGGGCGGCACTCGGCGGCGGTCATCGTTCCCACCGCCGTCGCCGGGAAGACCTTCGGAACATGGATGGCCTTGGAGGGGGGGTCCCCGTCGCCAAGGTAGCGAAGCACGGCTCGCGGTCCTGCCGCCCGGCTCCCTGGAGGTTTGCGTACCTCGATAGGGGGCGTTCGTTCGGGGACCTCGGGAGCATCTGAAGCCGCTGGTAGTACGCGATACGGGGCCCTATCGCATCCAGGCCCGACCCAGGGGGCGCCGACGCCCCCAAGATCCGAGGGGCTGAGCGGGTGGGTTGCCCCCGCGGGCGGGGTCCGCCGACCCCATGACCCCTAACTAATCGGTGGTCAGGCTCTGGTGCGGCGCCGTCTCCAGGAGATTGAAAAAGGGAAGAAGGAAAAGGTTGGTCGCGGACGCGGAGGTCGACCTTAGACCGGGAGGACCTTGCGGCCGTAGTTCCAGTTGGTCAGGTCCGCCGTCGCGACGTACCAAGCGAGGAACCCATCGAAGATGATCTCCCCACCGACCGCCCAGTTCGCCCCGTTGTCGCCCGTAAAGGTCGTCTGCCCCGCAGCGAGGCTCGCGAACTTCACCACGAGCAAGATGAACGCGATGAACAGGAACAGGAACACCAGGAAGATGCCCCACCCATGCTTCGGCGCATTGATCAAGAAGGTAAAGGTGAACATCATCCAGACGAACGCGAACCCGGCCACTGCCCACAAGATGGGGGTACCTGCTGCTATCGCCCCCGGCGCGTACGAGGTCAGCATCCAAGTGAACGCCAGCCAGAACGCCCCGTATCCCATGAACGCCGAGCCAGCGAACATGTTCCCCTTGCGCAGCGCGATCCCACCCGCCACGAACTGGGCGATGCCGCCGAACGCGAGGGCCATTCCGAAGACGGCCCAGTTGTTGGCGAAACCGTTCACGTACGGGCTCGGCAGGTTCGACAGCCCCGCGATCATCGTCGTGGTTCCGAATCCCATCAGTCCCACGACGGCCGGGCTGGCCCACCACTCGGGTTTCTCCTCCACTTTCACCGGAGCTTCCTCCATACCTCGTGCCGATTCCATCGTCGCAGAAGACGCTGGCATGTTACGGCGGCGGACGCAGTTCTACTACATAACTCCTGTTTTCGACGGCGAATATTCGTTACAGTAGAAGAGGCGTCGTCCTCCTGGGAACCCAGCCCCGGCCGGCTGGGGAAAGGGGTCACCGTTAAGGCACCGTTCGCCTCGCCCGGCGGGAGCCCATGGAGGACCACAAGGAGCTCGAGCGGATCGTCTTCGGGGAGACCCGCGTCGTGCTCGTTCGGGATCTTACGGTGATGAACCCGAACCTCGTTTCCGGCTCGCAGGGGCTGGTGGTCGGTAAGCTCGCGAACTACACCCTCAAGGTCGCGTTTCCGAAGGTGACCGTAGGGGTCAGTTGGAGGGACTGCGAGATCGTCGCGGGCAAGACCGGGATGCCCTCGGAGGCCGAGCAGCCCAAGGTGATCCCGAACCCCCGTCATATGGGGGAGTGAGCGGCTTCGCCCGACTTCGGCGCTCAGCCGCTCCGCCCCGTGGGCAGTATCGCGTGGATCAGGTCGACCACCTGATCGAGACGCTCCGCGACATGGTCGGTCGCGGGCCGGTCCCAGGTCGCGGGCAGGAAGAGCGCCTTGTAGCGGGCGCCGTACTCCTGGAGCCCCGTGAACAGGATCGACCCCCGGAGACCCGCCCGGCGGGCGCCTTCGATGTCCGACCAGCCGTCCCCCACGTGCACCGCGTCCCCGGGCGTCGAATCGAGCAGGCCGAGGGTCCTTCGGAAGATCTCGGGAGAGGGCTTCGTCCACGGCAGCTCGTCGCTGAAGACCACGGCGCGCAGGTACCGGTCGAGCCCCATGGACCGCAAGACCGGCCGAAGGTAGGCCCCGGGCTCGCCAATGGTATTCGAGATCAGGCCGAGGTGGTACCCCTCTTCCTCGAGGGTCGCGAGCAGCTCGAGGGCGTACGGCGCCCGCGCGAAGGGGAGGCTGGCGACGACCTTCGACAGCCGTTCCAGGTACGGCTCCGGCCGGGGGCGACGGCCGGTCGCCTCGCCCGCACGGAGCAGCTGCTCGGCGGGAGTCACGGTGCGACCCCGCCCGGCCTCCGCTACGGCCTCGGCGTAGACCTTTTCGAACGCCGCTGCGAGCTCGGCATCGTCGCGGTCCGTGGCCCCGGGCCTCCGCTCGGCCCCGCGGAGGGCCTCGGTCGCCAGAGCGACCTGGGTTCGCATGTACTCCTCCTCGGCCTCGGGCCGAAGGTACATCAGCGTGTGCCACAGGTCGAGTGTTACAGCCGGCACGCACCGATTCCGAGCGGAAGCGGACTATTAGTAGGTCTCCTCCCCCGCGCCCCGGCATCGTGCGCGACGCCCCACGAATGGCTCCTCACGGTCCGGAGCGTCGGGTTCAAGACGGCGCGGCCCGTGAGGCGGGCATGGGCTCTGTCGCCCCCCGCCTGCTCGTGACCCTTCGTCCCCGGGAGGCGATCGACCGTGCGATCGGCCAGCGCCTCCCCGACCTCCCCTGGGTGTATGCCGATCGGTCGACTCCGGCCGAGTGGATCGCCGTGGAGGCGATGCTCGTCGGATCGCTCGAGCGGGAATCCGCGGCGTTCGACGTAACGGCAACGCCCCGGCTCTCGATCGTCCAGCGGATCTATACGGGGCTCGACGGCTTTCCGTTCGACCGATTCCCCTCGACGATCCGCATCGCCGGGAACGTCGGCGCCTATGCCCCGTTCGTCGCGGAGCACGCGCTCGCGCTGGCGCTCGCGCTGTCGCGGGATCTCCTCACCGCCCATGCGCGAGTGCGGGCGGGCCAACTCCGCCCGGCGCCGGCGCAGCGGCTCCTCTTCGGACGGACCGCGGTGATCCTGGGTTTCGGGGAGATCGGTCGAGCGATCGCCGAGCGGCTGGCCGGCTTCGGGACCGAGGTCCTCGGAGTGAACCGGACGGGCCGGATGTCCCCCGGGTGCCGCGCGATGTACCCGGTCGACCACATCGCCGAGGCGCTCGCGCTCGCCGACTTCGTCTTTGATGCGCGTCCGCTCACGCGTTCGACCCGCGGCTCGCTCGGGAGCGAGCTCCTCGCCGCGATGCGACCGGACGCGGTCTATGTGAACGTCGGCCGCGCGGCGACTGTCGACGAGGAGGCGCTCTACCGGCACCTTCGCGACCATCCGGAATTCCGCGCGGCGCTCGACGTCTGGTGGGACGAGGACTTTGCCCGCGGGACCGTCACCTCCCGGTTTCCGTTCACCGACCTTCCGAACTTCCTCGGCACGCCCCACTCCGCCGGGTTGGGACCGGGGGTCGACAACTCGGTGCTCGCGACCGCGCTCGAGAACCTCGCCCGCCATTTCCGAGGCGAGGAGCCCCGGTACCTCGCCGACCCCACCGAATACTCGGGTTAGCACCGACGGGGCCCCGCCTCGGCTCGGCGCGGGAGCGCTGGGTCGGAGGTCAACGGATCCGTTCGAGCGCGAACGAGCCGATGACGAGCGACCGGGGGGTCACCCGGCATTCGATCCAGTCGCGGGTCTCGACGTCCCCGAAGCCCCGGACCGAAAGGACCAGTCGGTCGCGGTCCTGGCGGAAGACGATCGCCCCGTCCATCCGGCTCAAGAGCGTCTCGACCTGCGGCTCGGAGAGCGCGCCGGCCTCGAGGGAGTACATCGCGAGCGCGTTCCGCGGCTTCAAGATCCCGACCACGTTCTGCAGGAACGAGAAGCTGACCCGCTCGTCGCCGTGAGCGAGGACCGCGGAGAGCCCGAGGAATCCGACCCGGAACGCCCGGTGACGCTCCCCCTCGGCCGCCGCAGCCGCCTTCACGAGGCTCGAGAGGATGCCCGCGCGGTCGTCCGAGCTCTTGAGCACCGCTTGGCCCGAGCGGGCGCTGGCGCCCGAACCCGAGGCGTCGATCCACTGGACCATGCCCATCTGCTCGTACTCCCGGAACTGGGGGAGCACGACTCCGAGGGCCTGGGAGACCTCGGCGGGAGATCGGGCGGCCGTCACGAGGACGACGGGCTCGCCCCGCTTCAGCCCCTCCGCGAGGAACGAATAGAGCAGGACCTCCTTTCCCACGAAGGCGTCCCCGACGAGCACGACGTGCCCTTGGGGTGGGATGCCGCCGAGCAGGAGGTCGTCGAGCCGAGGCGTTCCACTCGGCAGGCGGTCCGCGAACCGTCGGCCGGCGGGCGTGGAGAGCGTGACCGGGGCCCCGGGCGCGCCGTCCCCGGCGGAGCTGAGGTCGCGGATCCCGGCGGCGTCCCCGGAGTTCCGGAGCCCGGGGGCCGGCCCGCCGAGCCCGGGGCTACTCGCGACGGCGACCGCGGCCAGCCCCGCGAGGGGGAGGTCTCCGCGCGAGATCGCCTGGCGGCGAAGGCTCACTTCCGCCTCCGCGGCGTGCACCTCGGCCTCTCGGGCGGTGAGCTGCCCCTCCCGGCGCTCGAGAGCGCCGACCGCGGTGCGAAGCCGGTCCTCGCGCGCACCGAGCGACGCCTCTCGGTCGGAAAGCGCCTTGAGGCGCTGTTCGAGGTCCGCGCCCTTCTGCGCGGCCTCCGCGGATCGCCGACCCTGCTCCTCGAGGCGCTGGGCGTAGTCCTTTGCGGCGGCCTCGTAGCGGGACCGACGTTCGTCCGCGGCCTTCAGGAGGTCGCCGAGCTCGGCTTCCCGCTGCCGAGTCGCGACCTCGCGGGAGGCGAGCGCCGCCTCTTTCTCCGCCGATTGACGTTGCGCCGCTTCCACGGTCTTCGCCCGCTCGACCAGGTCGCGCGCGCGTTGGCCTAGGACAACGTTCTGCTCGTCGAGGACCGTCTTGAACTGCTGAAGCTTCACTTCGCGGGCCGTGAGGTCGTGGCTCACCGCCGTCGGGACGACGGGGGTCGCCTTCACGGAGCTCTCCCGGGCGGTGACCTCGCCTTCGCGTCGCAGGAGCTCCTGCGTCTTCTGGTCGATCTCCTTGCGCCGCGACTCGAGGCGCGCCTCGGACTCGGCGAGCCCGGTCGAGCGACGCTCGACGTCCTGCTGCCGCTGGGCCAGTTCTACGTCGCGCTTCGTCTGTTCGCCCTCCCGCTCGACGAGCCGTTTCTCGCGCGCCGAGACCTGGGGGAGAAGTCGGGCGACCTCCTGCTCTCGGAGCTCGAGCGCCGCCGTTTTGTCCTCGAGGAGGCGCGATCGCGACTCGGTCTCGGCGGCCTGCCCGGCCACCGTACGTTCCTTCTCCGCGACCGCATCCGAGCGCTCCCGGTAGTCCCCCTCGAGGTCGTCGAGCTGGGCTCGGGCCTGGCGGAGGCTCTCGGTCTGCCGACGCACGGAAAGGAGTCCGTTCTCGACCTCGGCCTCGCGCTGGACGGCCGCGGCCTCGCGGAAGTGGACGGCCTCCTCCCGTTGCCGGATCTCGTCGGCGAAGCGGAACATCCGGCTCTGGCCGGAGGTGATGAGCTCCCGCTCGTGCGTCCGGGTGCCCGAGGAGATGAGGTGGAGGAAGGAGCCCGACGTCTGGTAGAGGATCGCCGAGAGGAAAAGGCCCACGGCCAGCGCATCCGAGAGCCCCGTGGTATTGGAGGGAGGGAAGTAGGCGAACAGTCCGGTCGCTACGGGGAGCACCGCGGTCAGGGCCGCGGCCCACTGACGGCCCGTCCAGCCGGACCAGGTGAGTACGATCCCCAGCAGGGCGAGGCTGAGGCCGAACAGCTCCGCCGGAAAGAACCAGGGGAACAGGGCGAGGCTCGCGAACGGGGCGACCCCCGCCACGCGGAGCGCGTAGACGACCGCGAGCAGTGCGTTCACGGCCACGGCGCTGACCGAGGTGGAGAAGTGGGCCTCCCACGGCCAGAGCTGGAAGACCTCCCACTTGGAGGCGAGGCCGATGCCGGCGAGCGCGAGACCGGCGACGAGGGGCAGGAGCAGGTAGAAGGAGTGGGCGAGCGCGACCGTCCCGATCTCCCGCGCGGCGAGCTTCGGGAGCTCGGGGTAGAAGAACAGCAGGAGGACGCCGTCGAGCGCCAACAGGGTGGAGACGAACACCGCATAGAGGTGCGCCGACCGGCCGATCCGCAGCTGGAGCAACGCGTCCTTCTCCGCGTGCTCGAGGTCGTCGCGCGACGGGACAGTGACCGACCGGGTCCCGGGCGCAGCTCCCCCTTGGGCGCGGGCCTTGCGGGAGGCCGGGCGGCCCTGCGAGGTAGGAACGGTGACATCCTCCACCGAACGAGTTCGGTGGCTTCCTCCGGGACTCATCGTGCTACCTCCGAGTCCCGGGGCGGTTCCCGCTTCTTCGACCGGACTCGCCGCCCCTTGCGGTGCGGTGGAGGTCCCGTCTCCACGGGCGTCGATTCCCCGGTGCCCCCGGGTACTGTGGCGAGCGCGCGGGCGAGGATGTTCCTTGCCGCGTTGAGGTCTCTGTCCATGTGCAGACCGCACGGGCATTCGTACGTGCGGTCCCGAAGCGTGAGCGGTGGGTCGTGGAGGCGGCCACATCCCGAGCAGGTCTGGGTGGTCCCGCTCGCCGGGACCTCGACGTACCGCCCCGACCGTCGGGTCTCCTTGTAGGCCGCCATCTGCCGGAGCATCCCCCACCCGGCGTCGGAGATCGACCTCGACAGGTGGGCGTCGCCGAGCATCGATGGGACGGACAGGTCCTCGAAGGCGATCAGGTCGTGGCGCTTCGCCCACGTCGAGGTGACCTTGTGCGCGAAGTCCCTCCGCTGGTCCCGCACCTTCGCGTGGCACCGGGCCAGCCGCATCCTCGCCTTCTCCCGTCGGTGCGAGCCCTTCGTCCTCCGCGACACGACCCGCTGGGCGCGACGTAGACGGTGCTCGGAAGCGCGCAGGAACTTCGGCGGCTCCACCGTCTCCCCGGAGGAGAGCGTGGCCAGATGGGAAAGGCCGAGGTCCACGCCGATAGGCGCGGATGGCAGGGTCGAAGGCGGCGACGTGGGGTCTTCGATCTCGTAGGTGAGCATGGCGAACCAACGGTCCCTCTCCCGCTCGACCGTGCAGGTCTTGACCCGACCCGCCGGCGGCTCGCGGTGGACCTCGATTGGCAACTCGCCGAGCATCGACAAGCGCAGCCGTCGCGTCCCGTTCCGCCCGGGGACGATCACCGCCGACCCGTTGGAGTCGGGATAGGTGAGCGAGGTGATCTCCCGCTTGTAATGGGGAAAGCCCGGTCGGCCAGCCGTTCTCACGCGGCGGAAGAAGTGTTGGAACGCGTCGTGAAGGCGGGCGAGGGTCTCTTGGGCGACGTGGCCGTAGACCCTCCCGATACCCTCCGGGTCGTAGGCACGCCACCGAGCGAGGTCCCGACACTGGTCCACGTAGGAGATCGATCGCTGCTCCGTGCGCCACGCCTCCTGCCGCCGTTCGAGGGCGTAGTTCCACAGGAAGCGCAACTCCCCGAACTGGCGCAGTAGCTCTCGCTCCTGATTCGGGAACGGGTAGAGACGGTACTTGAACGACTGGTGCATCTTCGGAGGTAGCACTCCTCTCATGTCCCCGACGCCCATAAGGGGCCCGCTAATCCCCCTACAAGTAGGGGGGCTTGCGCTCGCCGACATCGTCACCGTACGTCCCGCCGGTGGCCGACTCGGTGCCGGCGGCACCTTCGGCATGGAAGCACTCGATGTAGGATGGGGTGGGTCCGTTACTTAAGGGCTTCTTTCGAGCTTGGGACGAACGGCAGCGAGGAGCACTGCGGCGGCAGCTTCCCAGCGCTCGGGACGCTGGCCGAGCGCTTCCTCCAGCCGTAGCAAGTGCTCCCACGATTTCGGATCGCGTCGGGCCGCCTCCGCGCGCACCGCGTCGGCCCCGAGCGCGGGCGCCACCGCGAGCGTCTCCCGAACCTCCCAGCCGAGATCCCGGAACCGGGCGGCGAGCTGCGCGGCGGGGATCCGCAGAAACGATCCGGCTTCCCGACGGCGCGTCGGCATCTCCACGAACGATTCTCGCTCGACGCGGGGGAGGACGGCGGGGAGGGGGGACCGGAGCAGTCGGGCGACGCTCGAGGCCGGGAGGCGAGCGAGGTACCGCGACTTCTCTCCGGGACCCGGAGCCACTTCGACGATCAACGTCCCGCCGGCCGTGACGAGGTCGTGGGCCGCCGACCACAGTCGGTCGCTCTCGGGTCCGGCGAAACCGAGAGCGTTGCCGAGGAGCGCGACCTCATCAAACGTCTCGGGGGAGAACGGAGGGCGGAGCCCGTCGCCCCGCACGCGGTCCGCGACCGGGTGCGTGGGACCGCGCGGCTCCCATCGCTCGGGGAGGAGCGCGAGCATCTCACCCGATAGGTCGAGCGCGACCCGCCGGCACCCCGGCGCGCCGAGCCGGGGCGTGAACCGGCCCGGGCCGGAGCCGACATCGAGCGCCCAAGCTCCCGTCACAGCATGGCGGGCGAGGAACCGGTATCGCAGCTCCCTCCAGAGCTCGCGCTGGGCGGTCCCCTCATAGCGGTCCCACTCGCGAGTCGCACGGTAGCGGTCGAGGGTCCGGAATCTCGCCGAGGGAGCTCCGGCTTCGGACGCCGACGGGGCCCGTGGGCGTGCACCGACCCCGACCCGAGAGCGCGGCACGGTCGACCCGGCGCCCCGGAGGGGCCATGGGGGATAGGATTTTGGCCGCGGTGGGGGCGGTCGAGGGTTTTATGAGGGTGCCCCCTACACCCGAGGGAGGACCATGCCGTACTACGAGTGTCCGAAGTGCGGGGGCGGCTACGTGATCGACGTTCCGCCGAGCGCAAAGCCGACGTGCGACCGCGATGGGGCCCGGCTCAAGCTGACGAGCGACGCCTCCTACGAGCGCAACGCACGCCGGGACTGAGCCTTTCGGCTCGGCGCGATCTCGAACGAGGATCGGATGGACTCCGCCGGCGAGAGGTATGGCCCGCTCGTGCACCGCTCGGTGCATCACGGGGCGGCGCTCTGGGTCGTCGGGGTCGTCCAGTTCGTGGTCGCGATGGCCGTGGCCCAGCTCGCCTACGGCCCCCCGACCTACAGCCTCACCCAGAACTACATCAGCGACCTCGGGGCGATCCACTGCGCCAGCTTCCCGCTCTCGAGCTCCCACTACGTCTGCTCCCCCGGATACCTCGTGTTCGACGCTTCGGCGGTGGCGCTCGGGACCCTCCTGATCCTCGGCGCACTCCTCCTTCCGACCGCCTTCCCCGCTCGCGCGAGCCGTCGCCTCGGGCTCGGCCTCTTCGTCCTGGCCGGGCTGGGGGCGATCGGAGTCGGCCTTTCCCCCGAGGATTACAACCTCACGGTCCACTCGATCTCCGCGCTCGTCGCGTTCGCGGGGTCGAACCTCGCGATGCTCCTGCTCGGGTTCGCGATGTTCCGCGACACGCGGTGGGACGGCTATCGGGCCTACTCGGTCCTCTCCGGACTCGTGGGCCTCGTCGCGCTCGGGCTCTACGGCGCCCGCGCCTGGGAGTGGGGCGGCCTCTGGGCCGACTGGGGTGTCGGGGGCATCGAGCGTCTCGTCGTCGCGCCGGTGCTTCTCTGGGCCGTCGTCGTTTCCGTCCACCTCTTGCGCATTCCGACCTTTGCCTCCCGTTCGCTGGCGAGGGCTCCGTCCGCCTGACCCCGGCGCGCCCAAGCTTGATAGGGGCGCCGGCCCTCGGCTGGTCGGGCGAGCATGGCGAGCTCCTCGCGACCGGCTCCGAAGTGCCCGGACTGCGGGGGACCGCTCGGCGAGCCGGTCTCGGGCGACGTGCACTGTTACGTCGAGTGTTCCGCGTGCGGGACCCGGTTCGACCTCAAGGATCCGCGCATCGAAGTCGGGTGAGCGGATCCGAAGCCGCTAGTCCGTGAACGGCGGCAGAGCCCCGACCCCCGCCCGGCCGACCCACCACCCGACCGCGCGCTCGTCGGTCACCTCGAAACCGACCCAGCGGAACCACCGGAAGGTCCGAAGGTCGCGAGCGGGGTCCCGGACGCAGGGTTCGACCGCCTCGCGCTCGCGGAGGACCCGGACCGACTCGAAGGTGAGGTAGACTCCGACGCGTCGTCCCACGCCCGGGAGGGAGTCCCAGAACGCGAGCGCGGTGGGCTCGGTGCCGCCGCGAAGCGAGGGGGCCGCGCCCTTCCCCCCCCGCGACCGCGACGCGAGGGCTCCCCAACGATGAGCTCGCGCCCCCATCGACCGCGGTCCCCCGGGAGCCGGAAGGAGCATTCGGCTACAATAGCGCGGTTCGCGGGGTCACGGTCCGGGGCGGTCGGAGCGATCCTCCGCAGCGCCATCCGGCCGGGAGGTGAAGGAGGGAGGTCTCCGGGTTTCCGCCGTTCCCACGAAAACACGGCCGCCCTGCGGCGGCCCCCAGACGCTCCCAAGAGCGAAAGGGCGGCACCGCCGGAGGAGGGCCCCCGGGGCGCCGCCGCGGAAGGGGTAGGGGACCTACCGAGCCTAGGTCGTCTCGCCGAACCGCCGGATGTCCTCGGGGCCGACCTTCTTCTCGACGGGGCCGGCGCCCTGCACCTGGACGCGGATCTGTTCGACGACCTCGGGGTTCGAGAGCGTCGTGATGTCGCCGTAGTCCATGTGGTTCGAGATCGACGCGAGGACGCGGCGCATGATCTTGCCGGACCGGGTCTTCGGCATGTCCGGCACGATCCGTACCGCGCGGGGCCGTGCGATCTTACCGATGCTGGTCTCGATCGCGAGGGTGACCTTCGCCGCCACCTCTTCCGCGCTGGCCTTGGTCCCCGGTTTGACCGCGATGTAGACCTCGGGGACGCGCCCGCGCTCCGGGTCGACGATCGGTACGACCGCCGCTTCCGCGACCTCGGAGACGGTCAGACAGGCCGACTCGAGCTCCTTGGTCCCGAGACGGTGGCCCGCGACGTTGATAACGTCGTCCACGCGGCCGAGGATTCGGATGTACCCATCCTTCGCCCAGACCGCACCGTCGCCCGCGAAGTACGGCCAATCGCGCCAGTCCTTCGAGCTCTTGTTGCTGTTGTATTTGGCGTAGTACTGCTTGACGAAGCGCTCGTCGTCGCCCCAGATCGTCTGGAAGAGTCCGGGCCACGGATTCCGGATGCAGATGTTCCCCGCTTTGCCGGACCCGGCCGGGATCTCCTTGCCGTGCTCGTCGTAGACGATCGGGAAAATCCCCGGTACCGGCGGTCCGGTGCTGCCCGGCTTCATCGGGTCGATGGCAGGCTTCGTCGAGCAGAGGAAACCGCCGTTCTCCGTCTGCCACCACGTGTCCGTAATGGCCGCTTGGCCCCGTCCGACCGTGTGGTAGTACCAGAGCCAGGCCTCCGGCTCGATCGGCTCGCCCACCGTCGTCATCGACTTGAAGTTATAGTGGTACTTCTTCGGCTCGTCGGGCCCGAGCTTCCGCAACATCCGGATCGCCGTCGGGGATGTGTGGAAGATGTTGACTCCGAGACGCTCGGCGATGCGCCACGGCCTTCCGGCGTCGGGGTAGGTCGGAACTCCTTCGTACATCACGCTGGTCGCGGCTAGGGCGAGCGGGCCGTAGACGATGTAGGAGTGACCGGTGATCCAGCCGATGTCCGCCATGCACCAGTAATTGTCGGTCGGGTGGATGTCTTGGATCCACCTGGACGTCCCGGTGACGTAGGCGAGGTACCCTCCGGTCGAATGCTGGCAGCCCTTCGGCTTTCCCGTCGACCCGCTCGTGTACATCAGGAAGAGCGGTGCCTCGGCCGGCATCGATATGGGGGCGACCAAGACCCCGCGGAACTTCTTCAGCTCCTCATTCACGAAGTAGTCGCGGCCCGCCACCATCGGCGTGGGGCTCGAGAGCTTGTCGTGGAAACGCTTCCAGACGAGGACCTTCTCGACCTTCTGCCCCTCGGACTCCGCCTTCTTCACCGCGATGTCCGCGTTGACCTTGTGGTCGAGGAGCTTCCCGCTGCGGTAGTAGCCGTCCATCGTGACGAGGACGTGGCTCTTCGAGTCGACGATCCTCGCCCCGCACGCTTCCCCGCTGAACCCTCCGAAGACCACCGAGTGGATGACGCCGAGCCGGGCACACGCCAGCATCGTGATCGGAAGTTCGGGCACCATCGGCATGTGAATCGTGACCCGGTCTCCGGTCTTGAGCCCACAGAAGTCCCGGAGCAATGCCGCCATCTCGTTGACTCGGACGTACAGCTCCTGATAGGTGATCGATACGATCGGCTCGTCCTCGGCTTCCGAAGCCCAGACGATCGCCGCCTTGTTCCCGTACTTCGCGAGGTGCCGGTCTACGCAGTTGTACGAAACGTTGAGCCGCCCACCGACAAACCACTTCCAGAACGGGGCTTTACTGGTGTCGAGGGTCGTCGTCCAGTACTTGTCCCACGTGAGGAGGTCCGCATACTCCCGGAAACACTCGGGGAAATTCTTCTCTGAGAACCGCTCCATTACGGCCGGGTCCGTCAGGTTCGCCTGACCGACGAACTTCGGTACCGGATGGAAGTACTCTTCCTCTTTCCAATGGACCGCGATCTCCGCCTCGCTCAGGCGTAGCTCGTCGTCCTTGGTCTCTCCTGACTCTCGTTCGGAACCAGCGTGCGCCATCTCGAAAAGGACACCCCGTGGCCCACGGCACGGGAGCCCGGTTTATACCTGTTACGATTTGGCATGGGTGGGCGTAGCACTCCGCCACGGCTCCGGACCCGGGGGGCCCGCGAGCGGAGGCCCTCTCCGCGTCTTTCCCCCGCGTCGGTCCGAGGAGAGGCCCTCCGGGTGCCCCGCGGACCGCGGAACGGGCCCGGTGCAACGGGGGAGGCCGACTCAAACGCCTTTAAGCCCTCGTTCTGTTCCGCCTCCTTCGGTGCCTCATGCCCGGTACGGGTCACACGACCGAGCGGCCCGAAAAGACGGTGCACCTGAGGATTGACCCGAATGACGAGTCCACGACCCTCGAGGACGTCCTCACCCGCATCTCCGAGCTCCAACGGAAACACCCCGACCGGGAGGTCTTCTTCGATGGCGACGAGTACGCTATCTGCTCCCGACCGAAGCGCGCCCGCGCGTCCGCCGTCCACTGAGTCGGGAGGGCTCGGAAGCCCCCTCTTCCTGCTCAACCTGAAGGTCTACCCCGGCCATATCGGCGCCGCGGCGGAACGCACCGCGCGTCTGCTCGAGGAGCTCGGGAAGGCCTCGGGGGTCGCGGTCGCGGTCGCGCCGGCGACTCCCGACCTGGGCCGCGTCGCCTCCGCCGTGGCGATCCCGGTCCTCGCCCAGCATGTCGATCGCGTGGATGCCGGGGCCCACACCGGCTTCGTACCTCCCGAGGCGGTGCGGGCCGCGGGCGGATGGGGAAGCCTCGTGAATCACTCCGAGCATCCGATCCCCGTCGTGGACGTGCGCGATACCGTGCGCCGGCTGGCGGCGCTCGGGCTGGTCGCAGTGGTCTGCGCGCGGGACGTGGCGGCCGTTCGTCGTCTGGCCCGGGCGCGGCCACCCTACCTCGCGGTCGAGCCGCCCGAGCTGATCGGCGGCGACCGTGCCGTCTCGACCACCCGGCCCGACGTAGTGTCGGGCGCCGTAGCCGCGGCCCGCTCGGTCGCCCCCGGGACGCGCGTGCTTTGCGGCGCGGGCGTCCACGACCGCCGCGACGTCCGCCGGGCGATCGAGTTGGGGAGCTCGGGAGTGCTCGTCGCGAGCGCCGTCACGCGGGCCGCCGATCCGCGGGCGGCCCTCGAAGAACTCCTGAGCGGATTCTGAACCGCCCCCTCCGGCCCCGCCGCCCGGCGGGGCGCGGCTTCATCTGCCCCGTTCCGCTCCGGGACTCCGCGCCGCAGGGGGAGGGAAGATCACGTCATGAAGCGTCCGGTGCGGAAGAAGCGCGCGTCGACCTCGGTTCCCCCCTCCCCGCGTCGCCGGGTCCCGGGCCGCGGTCGAGGGCGCCCGCGAGTGCGGCGGACCCCCGTCGCGTCCGTCGACCGCGCCTCGCGGCTCGATGAGGGCCGTCCCCGCCCCCGGGCGCGGGCTATCGCCGGTGGCAATCCCCCCAGCGAGGCCGCCAGACCCGCGGACAAAAGGCGCTTCATCGCGGCGCGGCGGTCGGGCACGGTTTTGGGGTCGGTCATGGTCATCTCCGCTGTCCGTCAAGGCTACAGGAAGGCATTAACC
>DAIDCO010000013.1 GCA_027309555.1 bacterium | reverse complement strand
AGGTGAGGGTCATCAAACCGACGCCGGAGGACCTCTCGGCCCTCGCACGGCCGGTCCCCTAATTATGTCCCAAGGCCCCTCTCGCCCGGCCGCCTCGCGCCGCGTTCGGCCCTCGCGAGCGGCCCCGGCCCGACCGGGAGCGCGAGCAGCTGCGTTAGCCGCTCGAACGCTCGCTGGGCAAGCTCGGCATCGGACGTCTTGAACAGTAGTCGTCCGTTCCGACTCACGGTCACTTCGGGGTCGAGAGCGACGATCAGCATCACCCTCGCGTCGACGACCGCTACCCCCGCGGCCTCGAGCCGCCGCCGGGCCTTGGCGAGGTCGATCGGAAACGGGGGGTCGGGGAGGGCCTCGAGGCCCCCGCGGTTCGAGCAGACCCGGAGCGCGCGATACATGGGCCCACGGTTCCAACCAAGCCGACGGGGGTCATCTCGGTTCGCATCGGTGGCCTCGAACCCCTTAAGGCGAGGGGCCTGGCGGGGGACAACCTTACGGGAATACTCACCCCACCGGTCCAGAGACGGAGCGACTTCTGGCCGGAGTCTAGCCGAAGGCGACGCTCCTCGAGGGGATTCAGTCCCCCGGAGTACGAAGAACTCGGCCGTCGACCTACTGGAGAAGCTCGAGGGTAGCCATGCTTGTCTGGCCCTTTAGGAGCGTGGCAAACTTAGACTGGGGACATCGATGCCGGTGCGCTCTGTCCGACACCATCAGTTCATGACTAACGCGTGGAAGACCGCGCCGAGGGCCGAACGGAACGAACGGCGTAGGCCCCTCAGGGCGGGGGCCCCTACATCTCCACATCGAGGCGGCGAGTCACTCGAGATCGACGTGCATGAGTGCGGCACTCGCGGCCAACACCCTGGGCGTCCCGGTCTCCCCGCAGTTCCGGCATACCCCGAGAGAGAGAGATGCAACCAGGGACCAGGGGCGCATTCCGAGCAGTTCTTCCCCGAGTTGGGAAAGGATGACCACGGCATCGGACAATCACCAGGGAGTCTTGCTACCCATGGCCCGTACGGCCTCGATGACCGAGTGGGAGGAGCGCAAGCCGGTCTCCAGGTTCGGCGGTGGGCACATTGCAGTGGATGGTCTTGAGGGGGAGTGGGGCATGAAAGGCCGAGTGCCTGTCGGCAGACCGGACATCGGTCCCGGAGTCTCGCCTGCCGACGGTGGCGTTGTTAGGTTGTCGGACGCCGGCACTCTTCCAGGCGAAATCGTACTCGGGTCATCGGGAAGAGCCGGGCCCCAGGAACTGTTTGAAGAGAGCACCAGATGTTGCGCACGACCCCTCCCAGAAACCAACCAACCTCGGGTCCTCGGCTGGGAGCGCAGTGACCTGCGGGTTTCGTTCCTACATGCCGTCGGTCGGAAAGATACCGGGCTTCGCTACATTTATCTCTTCTACAGCGTCCCGAAGCTAGGTCACTGGGATGGGGGGATTCGGACCGATTCTCTCGGCTTATTCGCTTTCCCAGTACTGTTTTCGACCGTTCGGAAGGCGGATTCCTGCGAGACTAGTAGTCGACACGTCCACGGGAGTAGTTCATGTTCCGTAGCAGTTCCAAGCTTCTAGAGCAAGCGAACGACCTGGTGAAACAGGGTAACTTCGCGAAAGCCGAAGAGAGGTATTCGGACGCCGCCGCCAAGCTGACCCGCGAGGGGGATTCGACAAATGCCCAGCTCGCGATGGCGTACGCGGCCTTTTTGGCTTTAGCGCGCGCGGGAGGCGACCCCGCGATTTACGGGCGCGCTGCACAGTCGTTGCAGACTCTAGGGGGCGCCACTCTCAAGATTGGACTGCGGGATGTTTCGGCCTCGTCACTCTCTAACGAGGTCGCCATCCTCGGCGAGGACTTGGCCGCGGTGATGATGCCGAGTCAAAGTGTCATCGAACAGACGAATCGTGCCCAGAGGCTTCGCGAAGTGGGATTGCGATACCAGTCGGTCATCCGGACCAACGTGATTCTCACCAAGGAGATGTTCCAGAAGGAGACGGGCACCGGTGCCTCTCGCGCGTTTACGCTCTTCGCCCTCTCCGAGGAGATGATGGGCGAATCGACCGTGTTCACCGACCCGAAGAAGGCAGGGGAGCACTACCAACAAGCCAGTCTCTTCTGGGAGCAGGCCGGAGTCAAGCAGGCTTCCGCGGACGCGCGGAGCCGGGCGCAGCAATACCAGAAGTCGGCCAAGTGCTGGTTCTGCGGTCGTGAGGTGACGGGACAAGGTGTGAGCTTTTTCCAGCTACCGTCGGAACTCACGCTCTCCCTCACCAAGACTGAGTCCGCGGCGGTGCTTCCTTCCTTTGACAACGGGACGAACCAGATCTTTTCGTGCCGGGGCTGTAACTCGACCATGAACACGCTTTCGGACAGCTGGGCTCAGAAACGGGCCCAAGAGGTTTACACCAAGCTCGAAGCGGAGATCGAGGTTCTCCGGAAACAGATTCAGAACATGCGGAGGTAAAATTGACTCAGGAGCTCCAGTCACTTCGGTGCCGCTACTGCTCTGCTCCCTTAGAAGCGCCCGCGGCCGGAGTCGAGACAGTCGTGTGCCGCTCGTGCGGAACGGCCCAGAAGCTGCTTGACGCCCGACAGTATCTCGAGGAACTCAAGCTAAGCGTTTCAGAATGGCTCCGGAAGGCCGTACCCGTCGGGATGGACCTCTCCCACAGTGCGAACGTCGACCCCGTGGCCCGATACGGGGTCTTCGTCAATAATGTCAAGCCGCGGCTCGACACTGAATTCACGGAGTACCGCTTCAACATGGCGTCGCTCCTTTCCCAAAACCTCACAACTTTTCCGTATATTCTGAACGATCAGATTCATCCTTCGAACGACCCGAAGGAGGTCTTCTCTTTTCAAGCCAAGGTGCAATCGGTCTATCCGCTGGCCGTGAATCCAGAAGCCAAGAAGGCGGTCGACGATGCAAACGCAGTAGCTGTGTCGTATGCCTACCTCCTGAACAACGCCAAGCTCCTCCACGAGCCGAAGGGTGACCGCTTTGCCCTCATGGCGGATAACTTCTCGTCCGCCGCGAAGGCGATGGAAGCTGCGAACGAGATGTACCCTGGTCTGGTAGAACGCCTTCAGGCGAACGCGCTCAGTGCCACCGCGTCGGACGCTTTCGTCAACGGCAAGCTGCCCGAATCGCACAGGAATTCTTCCAGGGCCTTGGCGCTCTATGAGACAGCGGGTGGGTTGGCGGCATCCAGCATGACCTCGACCGTGATGAGCCAGGCCATACGAGATGAACGTCTCATCGCTGACTCGATCATGTCGCTGACCCAAGCCAGTACGGGCGATTCGATGGTAGATGCCAAGCTGGTGACTCAGGTACAGGCAATCGTCGGAGTCCTTCAATCGTTCCCTCAAGTTTACTCGAACCCTACCCGGGTGCAGGGGATCATCTCTCGGCTCCAGACTACGATTGCCGCTCGCAAAGCCATGGCCACCATGCGGGTGCTCCCCGGTAGCGGGAACCTCCTGTACCCGTTCTGGGTAATCGACCTCAAGTACAGCTTCTCGACCGGAGCTCTCTGGACTAAGAAAGGCAAAGAGGTTTCCGAGCTTCTCCTTGTCGCGGCCGACGCCTTTGCCGGGGGTGCTTGGAATTCGCCGGGGGCTGTGAGCGATGTCTTCCGGGCGCGGGCTAAGGGTGGAGTCCTCGATGGGCTAACGGGCAAGGAGACTTCCATCAGTGGGGGGGGACTCTCGACGCTGCTGGCCCAGGCCACGAACTCACATCTCTCGATGCCGGCCATCCCTGCCCTGTCGAGCGAAAACGACGCGGCGGAGATGGCAACAAGCTACCTCAACACAACTATCAACAGTGATGCCAAGGTTCGAGACAAACTTCGGCTCTCCGCCCCGCGGGTCGTCGAGCTCGCCTATGTCCCCACCCAGTACGACGGACAGCGATTCTCGTTTCCGCAGCTGGGAGCAATGGCGCCGCGAGAGACTGGGAACGCCACAGTGCTCGCGGGGTTGAGCGTGTAATACCATGACCGATTCTCTCTGGTCCCCGGGACTCATCGCGGCAATTGTCATCGCTGCGTTCGGTTTCGTCATTGCAATACTCGACCCTTCTCACTGGTATGCGATGGTGCCCATGTTCATCGGGGCGGCGGGAGTTTACCTCCTTGCCACGGCTTCCCAGCGACCTCTATCCCCAACGGAGCCGGCATCGGGGCGCGCACAGCCGTTCTTCGGTGCGCCTTCCTCGGTCTTTACTGCAGGCTGGGGAACTATTCTGCTCGTCACTGGGGCGTTGCTCCTAGTGGCCACCTATGTCTCTGGTCTCGGGTTCTACCTCCTTTACGTGTGGATTGCCGTGACCGTCATCGTCGTGTTTTTTGGGGCTCAGAGCGGGAGGGCAAGAAACCATGGCTAGTAGCGGCGGACACGCCTACGACCGAGTGAAACAGAGTCGAAGTGCCTGGGAGAGGGTTCTCCTGATGATACCCGGATATCGGGGGTACCGGGGCCGCGACCTCATCCGCGACACGGATCAATTGGTCCGTGATGCAGTCGCACTAGAGCTCCGCAAAGCCCTCGGAGCGCTCAAGGACGCGTACAAGTCCCTTGTAAACGGTGGCAACGACGTGCTGGCATCAGAGGTCGACTCCGCCGTCCGTATCTTGGACAGACTGCAGCAAGCGATCGCTCATGCATCTCGAGGGTACTCGGGCCGGTGGGATGGGGCGAAGATCCTGGACGCACAGCTCGACCGAGCGATCGAGTTCGATGATTCGCTGCTCGACGGCGCCCGGAGGATCGGATCCGACATCGGAGCCTTCCGCGCGGAGACCTCCGCCAAGCTTCTCGAGACCGTCCGGTCCGACCTGGAGGCGCTCGACCGAACGTTCATCGCACGCAAACAGGTGATGATCGGGATCGAAGAACTCGGCAAGTCAGAGGGTAGACCATGAGCAGCGGACCTATGCAAAAGCAAGTCATCGAGTGGCAGACCCCAGGGGCAGACGACATTGTCTTTCGCTGGCCCAACGAGAACTTCGCCCTGGGGAGCCAACTAATCGTTCACGAGTACGAAGCCGCCGCGTTCATGCGGGACGGCAAGTTGATGGACGTCTTCGGTCCGGGCCGCCATGTCCTCACGACCCAGAACCTGAGGGTGCTCACTTCGATATACAATCTGTTCGGCGGCTTCCGGGACGCCGCGGGTCAGCGGGATACCCCGTTCAAAGCGACGCTCTTCTTCGTGCAGCAAAAGATGTTCCCCAGCCGTTGGGGGCTCCGGTTGAACGTTCGGGCCGATCCCCAGTTTGATACCATCTTCATTCCGATGATGGCTAACGGCGGTTATCAATTCCGGGTGGCGGATCCTCCCGTCTTTCTCCAGCAGCTCGTGGGTGGTCTATCCAGCTTCACTTCCGACTCCGTGAACTCGTATATCCGGATGTTCCTCGTCGAACGGCTGACCCAGAACTTCGCGAAGTACTTCTTCACCGAGGTCTACGGCAAGCTCGAAGGGGTGTCCACTCAGGCCAAAGTGAACACGGCTGAGGCGTTCACTCAACGGGGACTCGAGTTGCTTGACCTGAAGATTGAGTCAGTGGACACGGACGATGACTCAAAGGCCCAGCTCAACCGTGTGCTGGGATTCACGGGAAAAAGCTCGGATGCCTTCCTGAAGGCGGAGCAGATCCGGATCATGGAGACGTTCGCCCAGAATCCACAGGGCGGCGGGACGATGGGAGGACAGATGATCTCGGTTCTGCCCCTCGGTGCGATGGCGGGGACAATGCAATCCGTGCTGACCCCTTCGGCCTCCGGTCCACAGGTGGTCGTCCAGTGCGCGAAGTGCGGGGCGCATGCATCCACCGATTCGGCGTTCTGCCCAAAGTGCGGTACTCCGCTCAAGCCGACGGCAGGACCGAACGCCCCGACCTCGGCTCCCGACCCTCCGCCTCGAGGAGCGGCTTCGTCGAGTGCTCCGTCCGCCTCAGCCGCTCCCGGCCGTTATGCTGCGTGTCCGTACTGTGGAAAGGATTTGGCCTTACCTAAAACTCCGAAATTTTGTCCCTACTGTAAGGAGCCTCTATCCTGAAGGAGAAAAGAAACATGGGTGGAATACGACGCATCGTGGGCGGCGGCATACTGCTGATCTTCGCGTTGGGACTCTTCGCGATACCATTTGGAATCGGACTCGTGCTAGGACTGCCATTCCTCCTAGTGGCACTACTGCTTATCGCTTGGGGCGTGTTGTCTTACACCAAGGAGCGCACCCGGGCGCCGTCGGCTCCCGTGTTCAGCCAATCGGCGACTCCGACCCCGTCCACTTGCAAGAGTTGCGGTGCGACCAATATGCTCGGGGCGACTCGCTGTTCCAAGTGCGGTTCTGCCCTCTGAGCCAGGTGATGCGCGGGGAGGATGCCCGAGCGCACGACCCGGCAAGGCTAGTGGGCCGTAACTGAAATGAGTACATTATTGTACCCGCTTGCGTTACGCCCTTCATGCGTCGGGCGCCGTCGATCACCCTGACCCCCGAAGAACGCCGAGAACTCGAGCACTGGTCTCGCGGCCGATCGGTCCCTCAACGCCTGGTCCTCCGCTCCCAGATCGTCCTGCGCGCCGCCGACGGTCAGTCCAACCGGCAGATTACCGAGGACCTGCGCACCAACCCTATCACGGTGGGACGGTGGCGCTCTCGCTTCGCCCTCCTCCGTATTCCCGGAATCCGACGGGATGCTCCTCGACCGGGTCGACGACCCGAACTCTCGCCCGAGATCGTCCAGCGCATCGTGGACCGCACCCTCCACTCGAAGCCGCGGGGAGAGACCCACTGGTCAACCCGCACGCTCGCCGCAGAGCTCGGCGTGAGCCACATGACCGTCCACCGGGTCTGGGTGGACCACCATCTCCAACCCCACCGCGTGCAGTCATTCAAGCTCAGCACCGACCCTCGCTTCGAGGAGAAACTGGTCGACGTGGTGGGGCTTTACCGCAATCCTCCCGAGAGGGCGATCGTCTTCTCGGTCGACGAGAAACCTCAGGTCCAGGCACTGGAGCGCACTCAAGCGGTGTTACCCCTAGGTCCCAACTTCCCGGAGGGTCGTCCCCACGACTACGCACGCCACGGGACGATCGACCTGTTCGCGGCGCTCAACATCCTCGATGGGACGGTAGTGACCGAATTCCACCATCGGCATCGGCACCAGGAGTTCCTCTCCTTCCTCCAGCGGCTCGATGACCTCACCCCCCGCGATCTCGCCGTGCATGTGATCATGGACAACGCGAGCTCCCATCTGACCGAGGAGGTCGAGCGATGGCTCCGCCGGCACGCGCGGTTCCAACTCCATCAGGTACCGACCGGATCGTCCTGGCTGAACGCGGTGGAGGGGTGGTTCTCGAAGCTCACCCGAAAGGCGCTCCTTCGAGGGAGCTTCCGCAATGTGGCCTCGTTGAAGCGTGCGATCGAGGAGTATGCGGAAGTCAGCAACGAGCGAGCCCAACCGTTCGTGTGGACCAAGGACGCTGAGACGATCCTGCGGAAGGTCCGCAAAATACAACGTCTGTCAGTTACGGCCCACTAGACCAAGAGCCGATGAGCCCGAACAGCGGGGCTCCCGGCATGCACGGCCGAGGGCCCTGCTTACTCAGCCGATCAAGGCCAGGATTCCGCGAGTCGGCCGGGCCCGCGTTTGGCCCAACCGCGTCCGAGGAACTAGAGCAGGACTGACTTGCGTACGCATTCGTCCAAGATTGACTCGACGTCGACCCGCTCTTCTTCGCGCAGAATCTGGACGAGGTTCGAGCGCGTCGCGGGCTTGTCCGGTACGGCTTGGCAGCAGACCCCCGGGCGGGTCGAGATCCCGTAAGTACCGAGGGCTTTCGCGGCCTGCTCGATCTCCTGCTTATCGAGCCCGATCAGCGGGCGAACGATCGGCAAGCGGACCGAGGAGGTCGCACTGCGCATATTGGACAGCGTCTGGGAAGCGACCTGGCCGAGTGCCTCGCCGGTCACGAGGAACGTCGCGTTCTCCCGTTCCGCGATCCGCTCGGCGGAGCGCCACATGAATCGGCGGCAGAGTACGCACCCGACGTGGCGGTCGGTGTTCCGCATCAGGGTCACCTGGGTCGACCCGTGGGGGACGAGGTAGAGCGGGATCGGCTGCGAGTACCGGGCCCGCAGGAGCGCGAGGTGGTCCACGACCTTCTCGAGCGGGGTATCGTCCGTGAACGGGCGGTTGTCCATGTGGACCGCGACCATCTCGTGGCCCTGGCGTAGCACGAGGTTGAGCGCGACCGGCGAGTCGATCCCGCCACTCATGAGCATCACGCCGCGCACCATGGTCGCCCTCTACGTCCCCCTCCGCTATTTTAGGGGTGCGCCGCGCCCGGGCGGCGCGGAGGTAAATACCGCGTCGCGGTCGTTCGCACGATGGCCGAAGAAGCGACTGCGCCGGTCGACCTCTACTGCCGCGACGAGGGGACCGGTCCGACGATCCTGCTGCTCCACGGGGTGGGAGGCAACCACACCGTCTGGAATGCGGTCCTGCCGAGCCTCGCGAAGCAGTCCCGCGTCCTCGCGCCCGACCTCCGGGGCCACGGCCGCAGTCCGGCGCCCACCGACTCCCGCTACTCGTTCCTCGAGTTCGAGGGAGACCTCGGCCGGCTCCTGAAGGAACGTGCGACCGGTCCGGTTCACCTCGTGGGACTGAGCGGCGGGGCCCTCCTCGCCCTTCGCATCGCCCTCGACCACCCGGACGCCGCGCGCAGTCTCGTGCTGATCAGCGGGTCCGCCTACACCGATTCCCATACGCGAGCGGTCGCGGACCGGTGGGCGGAGGTCTACGCGAAGGAGGGGCCGGACCCGTTCGCCCTGCGCCTCCTCAAGGACCTGTACTACCCGGATTGGATCGAGGCCCACATGGACTTCGCCGACACGCTGCGCGAGCAGGTGAAGCACCAGGAGTTCGGCCCGGCGACTCGCTGGGCTCGGACGATGAAGGAGTTCGACGAGCGCCCGCGCATCGCCGGCCTCAAGGTCCCGACCCTCATTATCCAGGCGATGGACGATGCCGTGGTGGATGCCTCCCACGGGAGGATCCTCCGGCAGTCGATCCCGGGCGCCCAGATACGCATCCTCGCCGAGACCGGCCACATGATCCCGGTCGAACGACCTCGGGAAACGGTCGACGCGATCGGCGCCTGGATTCGACGGGTCGAAACAGGGGCCCCGAGCTCACCGTCCCCCGCGGGCCCCGATTCTCGGGCTTGAGTTAGTTTATCATCTGTGCATTCCATCGAGGAAGCGATGGTCGATCCGGGGTCCTCCGAACTTCGCCAGCGGATCGACGAGCTCGACCGCGAGCTCAAGGCACTGCGCGGTCGCCTCGCCGCCCTCGAGCGCCTCATGGGGGCCGGGTCCGAACACCCCACAGACGAAACCACCGTCCGGAAAAAGGTCGTCTACGACTGGCAAGGGTGATCCGTGTCGGCCCCTCGGGCGGCCCCCCTCGGCGCGGCGCCCCTCGCCCTTATGGATCTCGTCGCTCGGTTTCCCGTCCTTACCCCGCCGGTCTCCGCGGCCGGCGCGGCCGTGACCCTCGTCCTTCGGGAAGGACGAGCGGAGGTCGAGACGCTGCTGATCGTTCGGGCCTCGAACCCGGAGGACCCCGCCTCGGGCCAGGTCGCCCTACCGGGTGGGCACGTCTCGGACGGGGACGGCTCGCTTGCGACCACCGCGCTCCGCGAGCTTGAAGAAGAGGTGGGGCTCGGGCTCGCGGATCTCGTGGGGCCCCCCTGCTTCGTCGCGCTCCGCCCGGCCCCGCGCTTCGGCCTCACGGTCGGCGTGTTCGCCGCGGCGCTCGGACCGGTCGCCGCACCGCCCGCCCCGAGAAGCCCGGGGGAAGTGGCCCACGTGTTCTGGCTCCCCCGGTCCGCGCTCGCGGAGACCCGACGGGTAGTCCGGGAGACCCACCTCGGCCCCCGCGAGGTGCACGCCACGGTCGCTCACGGCGAGGTTCTGTGGGGATTCACCCGGCGCGTACTGCGGGACTTCTTTGGATTCCCGGCCGAGGAGGTCCTCGCGGGGCCCGGCGGGCCACCGCCGTTCGGCCGCCCCGGGTCTTCCCCCACGTAGGAGTCGGTGGTCCCGACTCCCCCTGGCCACGAGCGTTTGACGCGCCCGCCCTCCGGTCCCGCTCCGAACGGTGGCCGGCGAAGACCAACCATTTAAATACCTCCTTAAATACTCCCGCGCCGAGGGATTTCCTTGGTCAAGATCCGAATCGAGAACGTCGTGGCCTCGACGTCCCTGGGCGATGTGCTCGACCTGCAGTCGATCGCCCTCGGCCTCGACGGCGCGGAGTACGAGCCCGAGCAGTTCCCCGGCCTCATCTACCGATTGAAGCAGCCGAAGACCGCGATCCTCCTCTTCCGTTCGGGAAAGGTCGTGTGCACCGGCGCAAAGAGCATGCACGAGGTCGAGGAGTCGATTCGCACCGTCGCGGCCCAGATCAAGAAGGGCGGCCAGAAGATCAACATGCACCCGAAGATCGAGGTGCAGAACATCGTCGCGAGCTCCGACCTCGAGAGCGAGATCAACCTCAACGCGATCGCGGTCACCCTCGGCCTCGACCGTGTCGAGTACGAACCCGAGCAGTTCCCCGGCCTCGTCTGCCGCATCGAGGAGCCGCGCGTGGTCGTCCTTTTGTTCGGCAGCGGGAAGCTGGTCTGCACGGGCGCGCGCAAGCCGTCCGACGTCGAGGTCGCCGTGAAGAAGATCACGAAGGAGCTCCAGGGCGCGGGCCTCCTCCGCTGATCCGTCTCCGGACACGGGGCGTGACGCTTCCCCCGGGATTGCCGGTTGTCGACCACCACTGTCACCTATCCCCGGCCGGGGAGGGGGTCACGGCGGCGAAGCGCTTCCGCGCCGCCGGCGGTACTCATTTGTTCCTCGCGACGCAGAACTACGCGGCGCGCGTCCCGCGGTCGGTCGACGACTACCGGGCGCAGTTCGAGACCACCGAAGCGCTCGCCCGTCGAGTGACGGCCGAGGCCGACGTGGTCGTCTACTCGGTCGTCGCGCCGTACCCAATCGACCTCGTCCGCGTCGCCCCCGAACTCGGAGTGGCAGCGGCGCTGGAGCTGCACCTTGCCGCGCTCGACCTCGCCGGCCGCTGGGTGCGAGAGCGACGCGCGGTGGCGCTGGGCGAAGTCGGACGTCCGCACTTTCCCGTTTCGCCCGAGATCGGCTCGGCGATCGAGACCGCGTTCCGGCACGCCCTCGTGGTCGCGCGCGAGTCGAACTGCCCCGCCATCGTCCACAGCGATGACCTCGACACCGCCGGAGTTCGCGAGCTCGCATCTCGGGGCGCCGAGGCCGGGGTTCGGGCCGGTCGCGTGGTGAAGCATTATGCCCGGGCGCGCTTCGCGCCGGCCGACCGGAGTCCGGTGACGCCCTCCTACCTCGCCCGACGGGAGCTCGTTCGCGAGGTCCTCCACGACCCGGCGCCCTGGTTCCTCGAGACCGATTTCCTCGACGACCGGAAACGGCCGGGAGCGGTCCTCGACCTGGCGACCGTTCCCCGGCGGGCCGCCGCGATCGCCCAGGGCTCTCCCGCGGACGGGGAGCTCCTCTGGATCCCGTTCATGGACTCCGTGGAAAAGGTCTACGGATTCCGTCCCGAACCGCGGGCCGGGAGCGCCCCGTGAGCGCCCGACGACCGAAGCGAGGCACCCTCGTAGCCCTCGAAGGGATCGACGGGGCCGGGAAGTCGACCCTCATTCGAGGGCTCGCCGCCGCTCTCCGCCGTCGAGGCTTCTCGGTCGCCTGTCGCCGGGAACCGTCCGACCCGAGGCTCGGGGAGCTCGCGCAGCGCGTGAGTCGGGAAGACGCGTGGACCGGCGCCGTCTACTTCACGGTCGATCGCTACCTCGCGCGCCCCAACCTCGAGCGCGCTCTCGCCGGGCACGACTTCGTCCTGAGCGACCGGTCGTTCTACTCGACCCTCGCCTACCAGGGCAGCGTGCTTCCGCCCCGCGAACGACGACGCCTCGACGAGCTCGAGCGGGGCGCGACCGTCGTCCCCGACCGAGTGCTCCTCCTCGACCTCTCGCCGCGGGAGGCGCTCGGACGGCTGGGCGGCCGCCGAGCGGCCCGCGGGCCGCTCGAACGGCTCCGCATCCTCCGACGGGTCGCCCGGGCCTACCGCGACCTTGGGCGAAACCGTCGCTGGACTGTCCTCGATGCCCGGCGTCCGTCCGCCGAGCTCGTGAGGGCGGCCGTCGCGGCGCTCCGGCTCCCCCGGGCGCGGCGGACGGCCCGTCCGGGCCGGCAGCGAAGATGATATGGCCCGCTCCCGTGCGGCGAAGCGCACGGTGACCCCTGTGGCACGGATCCTGCTCAAGGAGGAGACCCTCGACCCGTCGTTCGTACCGCCCCGGCTCGTCCGGCGGGAGAAGGAGCTCGAGCTTACCTTCCGACGCTACCGGGAGGCGCTCGGGAAGGGACTCCCGTACCATCTGCTGCTCACCGGCGGGGTCGGCAGCGGAAAGACCGCGCTCGCGCGACGACTCGGCGTCGACCTCGAGCGGGGCGGTCGGCTCGGGGGCTTCCCGCTCAAGGCCGCCTACGTGAACTGCTGGCGCCGGGCGAGTGACCGCACGGTGATGCTCGACCTCCTGCGGACGGTGAACGTCTCGCTGCCGGATCGTGGCTACAGCCTCTCCGAGATGCTCGACGTCTTCGAGCAGGGGATCCGCCGCCAGCCCCAACACCTGCTCGTCCTCCTGGACGAAGCGTCGAGCCTCGTCCGCCAGGAGACGAAGCTTGTCTACCTGCTCACGCGCTCCCACGAGGTCGAGCTCGGCTCGATCTCGCTCGTCCTGATCGCCACCGAGGACCTCTTCCCGTACCTCGACCCGGCGAGCCGGTCGGGCTTCGGCGTGACGCACCGGCTCTCGCTGGCCCCGTACGACCGGGCCGCGCTCGTCGAGATCCTCGCGGCGCGGGCCGAGCTCGCCTGCCGGCCCGGCAGCGTCGACCGGGAGGTCCTTGACCAGATCGCTCGCATCGCCGCGCCGAACGGGGACGCCCGGTTCGCGCTCGAGCTGCTCAACGGTGCTGCCCACGCGGCCGAGGACGCGGGCGCCGATGCGGTCTTGGCCGAGCATGTCCGGCGGGCGAAGGGCTCGCTCCTCCCCACGGTGAGTGAGTCTCAGCTCGAAGCGCTCTCCACGAACCAGCTCGGAGTTCTCCTCGCGATCTCGCGGACGCTGAAGCGCCGCGGGGGGTCGGTGACCAGCCAGAAACTGAGGGTGGGCCACTCGGCCCTCCTCGAGGAGCTCGGCGCGCCCACGATGAGCCGAACTACGTTCTGGCGGACGCTCAAGGAGCTCGAGCGGGACGGCCTCGTGACGCTCGAGAACGCGGGGACGGGCGAGTCGAGCCAGGTCGCGATGGACGAGCTTCCGGCGAGCTATCTTTCGACGCTACTCGAGGAACGGCTCGGCCGGGGCCGCGCGGGCAAAGGCTAAGCCGCCTCCGCCCGTCCTCGGGCCGTGGCGACCTCGACCGTGCCGGCCGGCGAGCTCTCTCGGCTCCCGGAGTGGATCCGGGTTCGACCGCCCCGCGGTGCGCTCTACCCCGAGGTCCGTGGTCTCCTCGAGGAACTGGGACTCGGAACGGTCTGCCGCGCGGCCCGGTGCCCGAACCTCTCGGAATGCTGGTCGGAAGGGTCGGCGACGCTGATGCTGCTTGGCACGGAGTGCACCCGCCGCTGCGGGTTCTGCGCGGTCCCGACGCACTGGCCGCGCGGCCGCGTCGATGCGACCGAGCCGGCCCGGGTCGCGGAGGCGGTTCGGCGCTGGGGGCTCCAGTACGTAGTGCTCACGCAGGTCTGCCGCGACGACCTTCCCGACGGCGGTGCTCGGCACCTCGCGGAGACCGTGGGGCGCATCCGGGCGGAGTCGCCGGGCACGCACGTCGAGCTCCTCATCGGAGACCTCGGCGGCTCCTCGGGAGCGCTCGAACCGCTCTGGAGCCACCCGCCGGACGTGCTCGCCCACAACCTCGAGACGACGCGCGAGCTCTCCGGGAAAGTCCGCGACCCGCGGGCGGGCTACGACCGCTCGCTCGCGGTCCTTGCCTCGGCTCGCCGGCAGGGCCCGGAGGACCTCGTGACGAAGAGCTCGATCATGCTCGGATTGGGCGAGACCGACACGGGCCTTCGGGCTGCGTTCGGGGACCTTCGGCAGGCCGGCGTCGACCTGCTGACCCTCGGCCAGTACCTCCGGCCCGGCGCGGAGCACGTCCCGGTAGCACGCTACGTCCCGCCCGAGGAGTTCGCCGGATGGAAAGCGCAAGCGATCGGCCTCGGTTTCGCGGGCGTCGAGGCGGGCCCGCTCGTGCGAAGCTCCTACCATGCAAAGGAGCTTTATCGCCGGGCGTACGCCGCCCGCGGAGGCTGAACGACCGATGGCCAAGAAGGTCCGTAAGAAGCTCGAGGAGGAAGAGGCCGCGGCGTTCGAGTTCCCGGTCTTCGACGAGGTTGCGTTTGTCGCAAAGGAGTTCGAGATGATGGGAGCGCTGCTCGTCGCGGGGACGATCACTGCCTTCCTCGGGATCCTGGGCTGGGTCCTCACCGTCGTGGGCCTCTCGGTCTACGTGCCGCTCGGGCTCGGATTCCTCGGGCTCATCGCGAGCCCGTTCGTGCTCCGGCGCGTCCGGTCGAAATCCCACCTCTACACGAAGGGGGACTGGGCCGGACTCATCGCGATGGAGTTCTTCGGCTGGATGGCGCTCTGGTTCGTCCTGCTCAACGTCTCGCCCCACGCCCTTTGAGGGCGGCGCCTACGCCCGGTCGAGCCAAGGGAGACGCTTTCCGAGGAGCACGCGGAGCGCGTCCGCGATCGCCGGGACCTCGGGCGTCTCGCGCAGCGACCGGATGTCGGTCGCGGTGGGGTCGGCCGGGGTAAGATCCTTCCCGAGGGAGAGACGGGGGAACACGGCCCGAAGGACTCCCTCGACGTGGCGCTCGGCGACGCGCGTCTCGACCCCGAGACTGCCGTCCTCGCGGACGTAGGGCCCCTGGAGGACGGGCGCGTCCTTCGCGCTCCACTTGTCGAGGAACTGTCCGACCCGGTCGATCCCCGCCGGTGGCCCGTCCTGGCGGCGGACCGCGGCCCGGTTCCGGTGCGCGACCTCGAAGAGCAGGTAGACGTGGGCCGGGTCGGTCGCCGCGGACGAGCCGAGGAGCTCGAATCCCGAACGTCCGAGCTCCTGCGCGATTGCGCGCTCGGCCTTGCGGACCTGGGGGAACAACGTGTCGTCGACGAGATCGGGGCGCGGCAGCGCGACGACGGTGACGTGGCTGTCCCGCTCCCGTACGAGCGCCTCTGCATCCGCCCGGGAGAACGGCCGGACGGGCCGAGGCTCGAACCATGCCTCGCTGGGTGCGTCGAGGTAGGCACCGGCCGCGAGGACCAGCGTCGCGAGGTTGCGTCGGGAGAGGGCGCTTGCGACGTTGCGGTTCGGATCGACCGGGTCGGCGAGGATCAGGGCGACCTCCTCGGGCAGGCGCGGCGGCTCCCGACCGGCTTCGGCGAGACGAACGGGGATCCGCCAGTGCCGCGCGGCGAGGAGGAGGGTCCGAAGCGAGCCGAAGCGCAGCACGAGCAGCTCGACCAAGTAGCCCGAGAGCCCCTCGGTCTTCGCCTCGGAACCGTAGATGCCCAAGCGCCGGAGGAACTGCTTCGTGAGCCGCACCTCAGTGACGAGCTCGGGGGTTTCGCGCTCGGCCAGGTACGCCTGGTGGAACGGTGTGCGGTCGACCGGCGAGAGCGGTCGGGACGGGTCGTCCACGGCGTAGCCGGGCACGGCGTCGACCTCGAACAGCTCGTACCGGCCGCGCAGGTACGGATGCTCGGCATAGCGGACCCGCGGCTCGGTGAGCACCGCGTGGCCGAGCGCGAGCCCCTCCTCCCGCAGGCGCTCGCGGGGGAGGTCGGGCGGGAAGAGCAGGAAGAGGTCGATGTCCAGGCGGTCGGAGAGGAACGTACCTCGCGCCGCGCTACCCGCGACGAGCGCCCGTACGAGCGGGCTCCCGCGCGCTCGGGCCGCCTCCTCCACCGTGCGGACGAGCTCGACCCGAACGCGGGCGACGCGGTCCAGGAACTCGGCCGAGGGCGCGATACGCGCCGCGGCCGAGGCCTCGACCCGGTCGGCGGCGCGGGCCGCTTCGGGGGTCATCCCGGGGCCGCTCATCGGTCTTCGCTGGACCGTCGCGCCCAGATGAAACCTCCCCTCGAAACGTCGGAAGGGGGGCCAGCGCTTATCGGTCGCGGGGCCTTTCGAGTAGGTGAGCCCATGGCGGCGCTCGTCGGCCACCCGGCCACCCTCTACGAACCGCTCGACGGCGGCAAGGTCCGCTGCACCGCGTGCGCGCGCTATTGCACGATTCCCGAGGGATCGCACGGATTCTGCTTCGTCCGCAAGAACGTGGGGGGTCGGCTGGTGCTCCTGAGCTATGGCATCGCCTCCGCCGTCCAGGTCGACCCGGTGGAGAAGAAGCCGCTCTCGCACTTCCGGCCGGGGACGCGCGTCCTCTCCATCGGCACGGTCGGCTGTAACTGGCGATGCCAGTACTGCCAGAACGCCGAGATCTCCCAGGAACGCGAGGTCACCGGTCGCCCGCTCTCTCCTCGGGACGCGGTGGCAGTGGCGAAGCGGTACGGCTGCGAGGGGGTCACGTTCACCTACAACGAGCCGACGATCTTCGCGGAGTACGCCCTCGATGTGATCCGGCTCGCCCATGACGCGGGGCTCTTCGCGAACTTCGTCACGAACGGCTACATGACCCCCGAAGCGGTGGAGTGCCTGGGCCCGCACCTCGACGCGGTGAGCATCGACTTCAAGGGGAGCGGCGAGGCCGGATTCCTGCGCAAGTACATCGCGGCGAAGGGCCCCGAGCCGATCTACGAGAGCGCGGTCGGCCTCCGTCGCCGCGGCGTGCACATCGAAGTGACCGACCTCATCGTGCCGCGCGTCGGCGAGTCCGTCGAGGCGACCCGGCGGCTCGCGCGGTTCGTCCGGGAGGAGCTCGGGCCCGCGACACCGTTCCACCTCTTGCGCTTCCACCCCGACTACCGGATGCTGGACCTGCCGGAGACGCCGGTCGCGACCTTGGAGCGCCTGCACGCCGTCGCGAAGGCCGAGGGGCTCGAGTACGTCTACCTCGGGAACGTCTGGGGCCATCCGCTCGAGCACACGTACTGCCCGAAGTGCGACGCGGTCGCGGTCCATCGCTTCGGGTTCACGATCCGATCCTGGAACCTCGACGCCGAGAACCGCTGCCGCGGCTGCGGCCACCGGATCCCGATCGTCGGTTGGCTTTCGGAGCGGTACCTTCCGACGCTCGCGACCCCGGTGCGGTAGCGGCGGGGCCGCGGGGCCGGAGCGCGAGGCCCGGATGAGGGCGGGCCTCCACGACGAGGTGGAGCGGGAGGGTGCGGAGGTAGGGACCTTGCGGGCTCGTACGGACGGCCTCGGGTCGCGGGGCGGGCTCCTCGAGACGAGTGATCGCGAAGCCGCAGTCGCGCAGGAGCCGGGAGTAGGTGGCGAGCGTTCGGTGGTAGGAAACCGTGAACGCCGTCTCGGTCTCCGAGATCTTCCACGGGACCTGTACCGAACGCTCCTCGCGGTAGTTCCGGACCTTCCGCCAAATGACGTCGTGCCAGTGGCCGTCCGGCTCGCGAACGCGCTCGACGATCCATCCCGAGCGCTCGTCGAGGTCGAAGCAGGGATGCGAGACCGAGAAGACGAACCGACCCTCGGGGGCGAGCACGCGCGCCACCTCCCGGATCGCGCCCTCCGCATCCGGAATGTCGAGGAGTGCCATGTTGGCCACCACGAGGTCGAAACTCCCGTTGGTGAGGCCTTCGAGGTGCGTTGCGTTCCGTTCGAGGAATCTCGCACCGGAGGGGCGGGCCCGCTCGCGGCGTCGGGCATGGTCCACGCTGCGAGGGGAGAGGTCGATCCCTACCGCGACCGATGCGCCATCGCGCGCGAACCGCCGGGTCAGGTAGCCGTTCCCGCACGCGAGGTCGAGCACCCGCATTCCACGGACCCGGCCCACGACGCGGAGGAGCGTTGGGTCGATGATCGCCCGGTGCCAGAGATCCCCTCGCTCGCCCATGCGCTGGTCGCGCCAGTCGGCCAGGTCGTTCCAACCTTCCCGCACCACGATCGATCGCACTCGCCCCGGGCCGCGCGAGGGCGGCGTCCCGTCTGGTCTTCGCCTCAACCCTCGCCTCGGATATCGGTTGGGGGGCCACGTCCCACGAGCAGGCCGCCGTCTGAGATAGTTCGTGAGCGCCTCCCGGCCTCGGCGTCGATCGCAACGGGGAGGGTTTCCCCCCGGGACGTCCGGGGCGCGGTGCGATGCCACGGTTCCCAAGCCGATCCGGACGCGGCCGAACCGGGCCAGCAGGGCGGCCGAGAGGTGGCCAGCGGTCGAGCCACGGTAGCTCCCCGGGTCCCCGCGCTGGAGCGCGTTGAGGCCTTCGGGGTTCCGGGACCGAGAAAGCGCCACCGACCGCTGCCCCGCGCACGCCTCGCGGGCCCGCGCGCTCCCGATCGAGCCCGCCCGTTTCCGGCCCGGTACCGGCACATTCTCCGCGATGACCCGGATCCGCCTCCGCACCATCCCCTTCGGCACTCCCGCTGTCGGGATCGATCAGATCCCCCGCGACTGTTCGCATCTCGGCGCCCCATGACCCCGCCCCCTCCGAAGGGGATCGCCTCGCTGCACGACCACCGACGCTCGCGGGAGGTCGAGGAGCTGTGGCAGCGGATCGAAGACGGAACCGGGCTCTCGGGCGTTCGGGTCACCCCCTTCCCGCACCATTCCTATCCCGACGCCGGTCGACTCGACACGGGCGCGCTCGACGCCCGGCTCCACGCCCTCGCCGGGCGGTCGAGACCGCTCACCGTACGGGTGCGGGCGGTCGCGACGTTCGGTGGGTCGTGGCCCGTCGTGTAGCTTCGTGTCGAGCGGGAGGCCGGACTGCGCGCGTTCCACCGGGCGGTGTGGGACGCGGCGTCCCCGGCCGCTCCGGACCCCCGGCCGCACTTCCCTCCCGACCGATGGGTCCTCCCTCACCCTGGCCCACGGGTACGAGCCGACGGCGATCCCCCCTGAGCGCGAAAGAGGTCGACGAGGTCGTCTGAATCGCATCGCGGACCCGGATCGACTGGGTCGTACCGGTCGACCACTTCGTGAGGATCGGCGGCCACCAGGGGCGGCAGTCGCTCGGCAACCGGTACCCGTTCGGGGGAGCCGGGGCCCAAGCCCCCCGCCGTACGCTCCTCGATCGGCGGCCCCGAAGTGGCGCCGGACCGGCCACCCCGGAGGTTCACTCCTCGTGAACGACCGTGCTCCCCTCGATCTCGAGCCGCGCGGACTTTGGGACGAGCCCCGCCCCTTCGAGGGCTCGTCGGACCTCCCGCTGGCGCTCGGGCGGCGCGAGGAAGAATAGGAACCCCCCTCCTCCCGCGCCCATCAGCTTGCCTCCGAGCGCCCCGTTCTCGCGGGCGAGCTCGTAGACACGGTCGATCGAGGGAGTGCTGATCCCTTCGGAGAGACGCTTCTTGAGCTGCCAGTTCTCGTTCATCAGCCGGCCGATCTCGGGAAAGTCGAGGTTCTCGAGCGCCTTCGCCGTGCGCACCGCGAGGTCGCGCATCGCTCGGTATTCGTCCAGGTGCGACCCGATCTGGCTGACCTGGTTCGTGTGGATGTCGGCCGAGCGCCGCTCGGTCCCGGTGTAGAAGAGCATCAGCTGGTCGTTCAGCCGTTCGAGGCCGTCGTGGTCGATCCCCAGGCTGTGGACGGTGACCGAGCCGTCCCGATCGACCTGGATGAGGTTCAGCCCGCCATAGGCAGCGGCGTACTGGTCTTGGATCCCCCCGGGCTCCTTCAGGATCTCGCGCTCGATGCGGACCGCCTCCTTGGCGAGCTGGCGGGGACCGACCCGCTCGCCTTTCCAGGCGTGGAGGGCGTGGAGCACGCCCACGGCGCAGCTACTGCTCGACCCGATGCCGGTACCGCGCGACGGCATCTGGGTCGCGGTGATCACCTGGACGCCGCTCGGGATGCGCAGCAGACGGAGCGCCTCCCGGATCGACCCGTGGGCGATCTCGTCGATGCTGCGCTTCGCGTCTTCGGTGACCCGGTAGCTCACCCGGAGCTCGTCCGCGTTGAAGTTCTCCACGACCATGACGTAGATCCCCTTGTCCATCGCGCCCGCGACGCAGGCACCGGGACCGTAGGAACGGAAGAACTCTGGTAGGTCGGTCCCGCCTCCCGCGAACGTCAGTCGGAAGGGAGTCTTCGTGACGACCGCGAATTCGCCCATTCCGCTCGATCGTGCACGGTGCGCCGGTTTAAAACTCACTCCTTCGAGGGGGGCACGGCTTTTGCTTCGGGGGGCCTCGATCGTGCGCAAGGTCCCTCTGGTCCGGAGCGGCCCAAGCCCTGGAATCCGTGCGGCCACCGCTCTGCCGGTCGGTCCCCCCGGAGTACGAACGGGCGGTCCATAGACCGGGAGCCCTCTCGACTCCGCTCGATGAACGCAGCGCTACCGCCCGAGCAGGGGAAGCCGGAGGGGGGCCGGGGTGCCGAGGGCCTGCCGGCCGCGGCCTCCTCCCCGCCACCCCTCGTCACCTGGCGGGCGATCCCTCTGCTGGGGGTCCCGGTCGCTTCCCTGCTGATCGCGCTCGCGATCGGCACCTTCGTGGCCCTCGACTACGTTCACGTGATCCTCGGCGCCCTCTGGACCGGCATCGACCTGTTCATGGGGATCGTCATCGGCCCGATCCTGGGACGGATGAGCGGTCCCGCCCGCGCCGACTTCGTCCAGCGGCTCGTCCCGACCATGCTTTTCCTCATGCCCGCGATCGCTTCCGCCACGATCACGGCCGGCATCTACCTCGCGATCCAAGAGGACCTGTTCCATCTCAACTTCCTCGCGATCCAACTCGCGGGCCTCTTCGTGATCCTCCTCGCCGGTCAAGGGTTCGGGATCTTCCTGCCGAACGAGGTCCGCATCGTGCTCGAGCTGCGGAAGACCCGCCCAGATCTCGGAAAGGTGGGGCGCCTCGGCCTGCTGAACGCCCGCCTCGCCGGCGTTCAAGCCATCTTCCAGGTGGCACTCATCTTCATCATGGCCAACCTCGCGGCGGGCAACGTTTCGCTCTCCTTCTGACCCGGTTTGGCTTCCGGACGCGTGACCCCGAGGGGGTCCCCCGCGGCCGCAGCCGTTCTCGAGCGCGCGGCCCTGGAAGCGCCCCGTACGGCCTCCACTCGCCCATCGGGCACCGCCGACGGCCGGTCGAGTTCGGGGAATGCCGCGATCGATCAGGGAGCCGTGCGTTCCCCGAGATCGCCCGAGGCTCCTACGGAGCTCACCAGCAGCGAAGCCGCGGTCCCATCGTGGATCCGGGAACGATCGACCGCGAGCCAGCGGAATCCGTCGCCCACCTCAACGTTCGCGACGAGGATGCCCTGGCCGGCCAGCTCCGCACGGTAGCGGATCAGCGAGTCGAAAAGGGTGAACGGATCGTCGCCGGTCCGCTCCGCGAGTTCTCGGGTCGTCCCCATCCAGCCGCCGTCCCGGATGAGCTCCTGGAACACTCGTACGTACCGGGGCAGCGCTTCGCCCGCTACGGGGAGGGCCCGCCCCCCCGACACGGAGAGGTCGAGCGGCTCCGCGGGGGGGACCCAGGATGGGGGATGCGTACGCTTTGGCCGGGGAGGAGCGCGCTCGGGATCGGGAATCCCGACCGACGACGGTCCGGCCATCTGTCCCTCTTCGAGGGCACGGATCATCGCATCCACCTCGTCGGCGAGACGCATCTGGGCTGGAACCGGATCCTCCGCCTCGAGGGGTAGCGGCACCCCCTCCGGCTCGAGGATCGAGGTACGCTCGCGGATCGGCCCTCGTGGGTCGGGGATCGACGTCCGCTCGAGGACCGGTCCCTGCAGGGTGGGGATCTTCACGTCCGGGTCGGAGATGTGGGCCTCGACGATCCGCCCGAACTCGTCGATGTCGTCTTCCGGAACGGGGCGAAGGTTCCGTCGCATTCGGAACCGGTCGAGAGCGCGTCGGAGCTCGGCGCTGGGCACCGGGAACGCCCGGCGCTGGGCCCCGTCCCGCAGGACGACCCAGGGCCGGCTTCGCGCGTCCTGGAACAACCGTAGGTCGGCGAAGAGAACGAGGTCTCGGTAGAGCTCGTGGGCTGGAGGCCCCCCCATCGCCCCGATCGGGGGAGTCCACTCCCCCGTCAGGCGGCTGATATCTCGGATCTTGAGGTCCTCGTATCCCACGTACTTCGCCCCTGCGGCCCGGTGGCGCGGGCCCGGCTCCGCGCTCGTCGCTCCTGCTCGAGACCGAGGGTATAGTTCTTGCGGGGGACGGGAAACGCGTTCGGAGCCGGAGCGACTCCCGGACGTTACCCGGGGCCGAGGCAACGTCGGCGGGACCTCCGAGCGACGCCAGGGCGCCCCCGCCCACCGCCCGCCGCGGTCCTCCTCAGTTGCTCTACCGCCCGATGGACCCCGGACCCGGGTCTTCCGCCAATGGTGACGCTCGGCTCGGAAGGGCGACCGGCTCTGGCCTCGTCTCACCGTTCGTCGATTTCGCGGGATCCCGCTCCTTCTAGGGGTCGGTGAAGGAGGCGTCCGGGGCCTGCACGTTCTCCACCGCAAGAGGTCAACTAGGAGCCTTGAATTCGGAGGTCGACCATGCGAACCCTGCCCGAGAAGGCCGAGGAGTTCCGACGCCTCCACCACGGTACGACCCCGCTCGTCCTCCCCAATGCCTGGGACGTGCCGAGCGCGCGGATCTTTGAGGACGCAGGATTCCCCGCGATCGCCACTTCGAGCGCGGGCCTCATGGTATCCCTCGGGTACCCGGACGGCCAAGCGATGCCGAAGCGGGAGTTCCTCGCGGCGATCGGGAGGATCGCGGGCCGGCTCTCGGTCCCGCTCAGCGCCGACGTGGTCGCCGGCTTCGGGCGCGGTCCGCGAGAAGTAGCCCGAACCGTGGGACGGGTGCTCGATGCGGGCGCGATCGGGATCAATCTCGAGGACCTCGACCCCGCCCGGGAGGGACTCTTCCCCGTCGCCGCCCAGGTCCGAAAGCTCCGGGCGATCCGGGAGCTCGGGGCGTCCCGTGGGGTCCCGCTCGTGATCAACGCCCGCACCGACGCGCTACGGCACTCGCCCGGCGAGCACGCGGAGAGGCTCCGCGAGGCGATCCGACGTGCCACGGCGTACCGCGACGCCGGCGCCGACTGCGTCTACCCGATGGGGCTCACCGATGCGGCCTCCATCGAGACGTTCGTCGCAGCACTCTCCTGCCCCGTGAACGTGATGGTCCGCAAGGGGCTCCCGTCCCTTGCCGAGCTCGGGCGGCTCGGAGTAAAGCGTGTGAGCTTCGGCCCCGCTGCCTCGTACGCGACGATGGGGCTCCTTCGGCGGGTCGGGGCTGAGATCCTCGAGCACGGGGCGTTCGACTCCCTGGTCGAGGGCGCGATCACCTTCGACGAGTTGAACGCCCTGGCGGTCCCCCGGCCACCGGCGGCGTAGTACCGCAGACCCCGCCTGCCGCCGTATCGATGGGGAGCGGCCGCCTCGGGCCGGATCCGAGAAGGGGAACCCCCCTTCCGGCCCTTCCAGCGGCCGGATCACACCGAGAGCACGCGGCCCCGGACCCGGTACGTCCAGAGCGCGGCGGCCGCCACGATGACCGCGTCCGCGAGCAGGATGTCGAACGGATCGTAGAAGTCGGTGAGCTTGGAGAGTCCGACGATGACGAAGATCGGCGCGAGCACGGGGAACACGGTGCGGCGCGCGCGGCCGGGCGGGAGCTGTCCCGTCGCCACGGCCAGCCAGAGCGCGCCCCCCACGATCGCCGCCGCCGCGACGATCACGTCCGGGAGGTCGAGATAATCGGTGACCCCCTTCACGACGCCCAGGGCGAGGGCGTTGAGAGCGAAGGCGATCTCGAAGCCGGTACGCTTGCCGAATAGGTAACCGAGCCCGACCACGATCGGCAGTTCGACGACGAAGACGTCCGTGAGCTCAGGGGTGATACCGGGCGAGAGCAAAAAGCCGGACACGGAGGTTTCTCGAGCGGATCTCCGATATTAGAGGATAGCCGGTTCGTGCCCAAACGGCCGGCGCGCGGAGCCGGCCACCCGGACGGTGGGGAATCCGGTCGACGGTTCCGTTCTGGGAAGGTTCGCGAGCGTGGGCGTGGAGACCTCCGTGATGCCGGCCTCCGTTTCGCAGAAGTCGATGACGCCTCCCGAGCGGCACATGGCGACGGGCGGTTTCCTGGGCGAGCGGTCCGTTCGATCGGCGCGCCGGTCGTCTCGATCGGCCCGTCGCTCCTCTACCGGGCCTTCCGGCCGCCGGGGTCTACGCTCTTCCAGCGCATCGTGGTGCGAAAATCATCATCGAATCCCTCCTCGTTCTCTGCGGTTCAATGGGCGCGGTGTGGTGGACCCGGGGATTGCGGCGAGAGGGAGTGCCCTGAGGGCTGGAGCCCGGCGGTCGGGGCGAAGTGAAACCGGATTCACAAACGTGACTAAGTCTGCCGGCGCGCTCTCGTGAGCATGACGCTCGGCTCCCAACCGCTCAACGCTCCGAAGTCTCGGCGACACCGTTGGCTCGTCATGATCGTGGTGGGGGTGGTGCTCGCGGCCTCCGGACTGCTGGCGGCGATCTTCGTCCCGGTCCACTCCTCGTCCCAGCTTCTCCAGGTCTCGGATGGAACTACCGCCTCGGCGTCCGTCACGGTGCCCCAGGCGGCGTGGGTGACCGTGCACTTCAGCCATCCGTTCGGCGCCGCAATGATGTACGGAATGGACGGCCCCTCCGGGATGATGTTCAGTCACCGCGAGGCGGCCGGGGGGGACTCCTATTCGTTCGGAACCTGGGGCGGTACGTTCCGGTGCTGGGCGGAGCCCGCGGGCCCCGGGATGGCGGGCAGCGTTCCGGTCTGGGTGAACGCGACCTGGGGACTCCTCTAGCCACCGTCGCGCGGCGCGCGCCAACTCCCGCCCCGGTGCGCCGGCGGCCCATCCGGAAGTCAGGCGAGGTGGTCGTCCCGGAGCGGCCGGGCCCGTAGGGCGGCTCGTTCGTCGACCGGTCGCAGCGCGGCGGGGATACCACCTCGCTCAGACCGGCCCCTCCCGAGAGGTCCCTTTCCATGGCCGCGGTCCGGTCGTTGGCGGGTCGGACGAACCCGCATCCGCGACCGTCGGACCCCGTGCCGCCGACCGTGCGGATCGGAGGGATCCGCCGGAGGCACTCTTCGGCGGAGTTATGGGGTCCTCGAGCCTGACCGACCATGGCGTCGCCGCCGTCCGCGCCGGAGGTCCAGGTCGAGCTCGAGCAAGTGGAGCGATACGAGTACACGGGCACCTTCCCCGGCACGCCGTTCCCCGCAGTGCGGGTCGACGAACCGGCACCGATGGGCCAGGACCGTGGACCGAATCCCACGAGGGCCCTCGCCTTGGCGGTCGGCCACTGCATGAGCTCGACGCTCGTCAACACGCTCGAGCGAGCCCATGTACCCGCCGAGCCGATCCGGACGCGGGTGAGCGTGGAGGTCGGGCGGAATGCTCGGGGACGGTTGCGGGTCCTCGCTCTGGGCGTGAAGATCGAGACCGCTCCCCTTCGTCCCGAGGACCGGGACCGCTTCGAGCACTGCGTCGCGATCTTCGAGGAGTTCTGCACCGTCTCGGGGGCGGTCCGTGAGGGGATCCGGGTCACGGCCGCCGTGGGTCCTCGCGATACCGGATGAGCCGTAGAGATCCCGACCGGGCGAGGTCGGCCGCTATGCCGGCACTAGGTCCGTGAAGACGAAACCGTCCCGCTCCACGGTGGCCCCTAACGCGACCGGAATCCGGTGGGCGAACATCGGACCCGCCAGCGCGAACGTGTGGAACTCGCCCCGTTCGCCGCACGGATCGATCGACGAGGGAAGGTCGCGCAGGAAGTCGGAGTCGAAGCTCCGGCCGGCAAAGGAGGTCGGAAGCCGTGCGGGGTCCAAGCAGACGACGCGGGCCTCGAGTCCGCTCTCCACCATGGAGCGGGCGAGCCCGGAGGTGGGGCGCCCCCACAGGGGAAACACGGGCTGGATACCGGTCGGCGCGAGCCGCGTCTCGCGATACGCCCGTATCTCCTCGAGGAAAAGGTCTCCGAACACGAGGTGCGTGACCCCTTCCGACCGCATCGTCGCGACCGCGCTCGCCATCGCCTCTTCGTACACCGAGTTCGGGCACGGGAAAGGGATCTCGATCTTCCGGAGCGGGAGTCCGGTGGCGCGCGCCTGCGCTTCGAGCAGGACCTCCCGTACTCCATGCAGCGACACGCGCCGAAAGTCGCGGGTCACGGTGGTCAGGAGACCCACGACCTCGAGCTCCCCGGCGCGCCGGACCTCGGAGAGCGCGTACGCCGAGTCCTTCCCGCTGCTCCAGGAGACCAGGGCCTTGGGGCGGACGGAGTCCATCGGTGTCGGGTCCTAGAGCCGGGAGAGAAAAGGTCGCGCACTCCCGGGGGACTCCCGGTTAGCAGTCTGGGGACGGTCGGGGAATGGGCCGGCTCCCGATCCACGGGAACCGACCCATCGGGAAGGAACGGGTTACGCGAACCGAACCGAGGGAGAGACCCCGCTGCCGTCCGGGCTGCTGGCGGAGGAGGAGTCCGGTGAACTGCACCCGGAGCCGCTCCCGCTGTCGCCCGTGTCGTTGAGGTCCCCTGAATCGTTCAGGTCCCCCGTGTCGTTTTCGGTCACGTTCTGCTGGCTGTCGAGACTATGCGCGCCTACGCTCGAGTCCTTCACGGTGCTGCTGGAGCACGGAGTCGCCGCGGCGGGATGACTGACCGCCAGGGCAGCTCCGGCTACTCCCGAAACGAGCAGCGCCGCGAGGATCACTCCTACCAACGGTGCCGGCATCGGTCTTGCCTCGACCCACCGGTGGTCGGCAAGGGGGTTGCCACTTTTGGTGCGCGACCCGCATTGCTTGGTGCAAGTCACGGCGGAGGCGGGCGAGTCGCGAGATCTTCGACTCGCCGGTGGTGTTCCGGAACCGCCCTCGGCCACTGGCGAGACCCTCCCCGCCGTAACGGGCGAGCGCCCGGGGAGTGCGTCCGGGAATCCACGGCCGGCCGTCCGAGTACGCCCTTGGCGACCTCGAGGATCCTCCCCGCGGCGACGTCCCCCTTCGCCAGCGGGCCTTCCTCCTAAAGGCGCGACCGTTAAGGAGGGGTCGAGGGGGCGCCGCGGGCGACTCGATAGTGCGCGTCGGCGAAGGCAACGAAGAACGCGAGGTAGCTGAATCCGAGCAGGGCATCCAGGAGCACGATCGGTCGGGCCACCACCTCGATCGCCGTCGACCTCGCTACCACCGACCGAACGATCGACCCGAGCTGGGGAGATAGCGCGAGCCCGATCAACCCGGAGAGGAGGAGCGCCCAGGCGAGCCCGATCCCGATCGCGATCTCTCCGACCCGTCCCACGAGGTGGGCCGCGACGAGGGCGTACGTCACGAACGTCAGGGCGAACACGAGCGCGATCGAGATCCCGAACTCGAATCCGAGCCAGCCGGGTGGCGAGGTGGCGCCGACCCCGGCGAGATAGGCGATCGGAGCCCCCGCGAGGGCGATCGCAGCGAGGCTGAGCCCGAAGGCAATGCGCGCGTGGCCCACGCGACGGTGATGGAGCTCGTTCCACTCGTGGCGGCCGACCCAGAGGAACAGAATCCCGAACACCGAGAAGAGAGGGCCGACCAGCAGGAGGTAGCCGTGGAAGGGGAGCTCGGAGGCGTTTGTCGTAAGGGCGACAAAGCTCCCGGCGCCTTCGACCAGGAAACCGACCTTGAAGATCGTCAGGCTCAGACGCAGGTTGACGGGCATCGATGCGCTCTCCCCGACCGGGGTCGGGAGAGGATCGGGCGCGCGGATTAACCCGCGCTCGGACCCGCCGCAAGGGCCCGGGAAGCGAGGGCGGGGTCACTCCGGCAGGGACCGGGCGATCGCGGCGGGCGCGGCTTCGCCGGACACCCCCCCGTTCGCTCCAGTGAATCCCGCTGCGGCAAACAAGAGCAGCTGGGGCGCGATGGCGTGGATCCCGAGGCCGATCGCGTTCCACACGGCGGGGGAGCTCAGGCTGGCCGAGAGGAGCACGTTCGTCGAGTTCGTCGCTCTCGCGAACGTCCCGTACCCGATGCCATCGGTGAACGGCCCCACGATGGCCCCGGCCGTGTCCAGCCGGGTCTCCCCCGGCCCGGCACCGAAGGGAGCGTCGATCATCTGTCCCGAGACGCCGAGGAGAAAAAGATCTCCCGTATGGTTGGTCGCCATGTTCACGGCCGCGACCGGACCGACTCCGCTCTCGGTATAGATGCCATCGATGAACGCGAGGCCCGAGCCGGCGACGTCCACCACCGCGACCGACCCGCCCATCGGCGTGTCCCCGAAACCGAACGACACGGAGACACTGAGATCGCCGGTTCGACCGACCGGCCCCGAGAAGAAGAGGGCCTCGGAGTGGTTCACCGCGAACGACGTCGTGAGGAGGAGCGAGTAGACGTCACCAAACGTGTCCCGGACCGACGTAACGACGCCGCCGCCGATCGCATTGGTCACATACCCCGCGAAGACGAAGACCGAGCTGCCGGCAAGCACGGGCGCGGCGGGGGCGACCACCGTCGAATTGGGGCTGACCGCTCCCGCGTGGCTGTACACAGAAACCGCGACGGCCGTGCTCCCTCCCGGCGAATTGCCGGGGGAGGCGGACGAGGAAAAGAGGACCGCTCCCGCGAGCCCGCCCACAACGAGTCCGATTACCACTCCGACCACGAGAAAGAGGGGTCCCGAATGGATGCGGAGGAACTCCGGGGGACCCACCGTGGCCGACTCTCCGAGAACCTCGTACGTCGCGACGGGTTAAACCCCTATGTTTCGGGCTCAGCTCGCGCAGCCCGGAGCGAGCCAGTGGACCGGAGGGTACCCCGCGGTTCCTTCAGCCCACCTGGTGGTAGCCGGCGATCGTTGAGTCGTAGAAGTTGAGGTTCCAGGAAGGGGGCAGGTCGAGCGCGAAGGGGAGCATGTAGTCGGCGGCGAGGGGCAATGGGACCCCGACCTCACCCCCCGAGATCTCCATATCGCGAAGGGTGCCGTTGAGGAAGTAGGCGGCGATCGGAGAGTTCGAGCAGCACGGCTGCCACTCGACCTGGGTGTACGTCCCGTAGAAGGCGCTCCCGCCGTAGGCCACGCTCGCGTTCCAGTAGCGGTCGGCCGCCGCAATCTCGGAGGAGGTATCGATGATCTGGAAGAAGACCTGCTTCTCCGCAGGCCGGTCCTGGATCTCGAGGTGAAGAACGGTGCCGGGCGGCGAGAAGAACCCGTCGGAGATGGCCGGGGTATTCGACTTCCCGAAGTAGTGCGCGACGCAGTTCGACCCCGGTACGTACCATGGTGCGATCCGTCCCTCCGGGTTGAGGTCGACGCCGAGTTGGAAGAACCCCTTGCACGTGGAGCGCGTGGTGCCGTAGTAGTTCATGGCGTTGATCTGGAAGCTCAGTATGCCGGCCTCGGGCGTGTTCCAGTCGGTGAGGCGCATTGTCGCCGTGAGGGTCGTGAACGCCGGGAGCAGCTGGACCAAGAGGCCCGAGCCTTGGCCGTACCCGTCCATGTTGTTGTACCCGGGGATCTGGGTCGGGATCTGGTAGTCCGTGAGGACCGTGTTCGTGTAGTCGACCGTGCCCCGGGTCGTGTTGAGGAAGAACGCCGCATAGCTCCCGGCCGCGGGGACCGGCACCTGCGACGCGGCGAGCTGGTCGGTTCGGTCCGCGAAAACGTCCATCACCCACGCGGGGGGTGTGGGAGCCTGCGCGGGGACTTCGTACACGTTCGCGGCAAGGTAGACCCAACCCCACGGCTGCGCGGTTCCCAAGGGAATCGGCTCCACGGCCACCGCGACGCTTGGACCCGTACCGGCCCAGACCGAACCGTCGCCGGCGCCGATCACGGCGAGCGGCGCACCCGACGCGCTCGCGAGCCCCACGAACCCGACTCCCGTGCCGGGATGCACCTCCGCCTGGAACGAGACAAAGGGGTCGCCTGCGACGACGCCGCTTGCCGCCCCGGCCAGGTCGACCTGGGGGGCTGACCGGGTTGCCACGGACCTCAGGGTCGGCTCCCCATTGTAATTCGGGCTTGAGACCACCGAGGCGGTACCGCTCGCGACAGTCCACCCGTCGAGACCCCGGTCCTCGAAGTTGGCCACGAACGCAAAAGAACCCAGGCCCGGGAGCGCCACCGGCGAATCGCCCCGGGGAGCTTGTACCGCCGAGGAGAACGTCGAAGCGCTCAGGCCCGCTCCCGCGGCGACGCCCGGGACGATCAACCACGCGACTACGACCAGCGCCCCCAGCCCCGCGCGACTCATGACCGGTGCCGTGACGGGTCATCCCGCGGACGTATATCTGACCGGTACGAACGGCCCGCGGGTAGACCGGGCAGCCCAAAAAGCGAAGTCGAGTCCGGGCGGGCCCTCCCGCCGCAGCGGGCGTCTCGGCGCGATGGAATGTAGCTACCCGGTACGGACCGGATGGTCGGGGTTGGCGATCTGCAAGAGCTGCTCACCGAAGTTCTTGCCCTGGAAGAGCCGCGCGAGGGTCGTCGGGGCGTTCTCGAGCCCGTGCGCGATGGCATCTGTCTGTTTCGGTCGGCCCTCTGCGAGCCATCCGGCCAGCATCGGCACAGCCTCCGAGATCCGGGCGGTATAATCGAGGATGATGACGCCCTCCATTCGGCCCCGTCGCACCGTGCGCCAGACGTAGTTCAAGAGCCGACGGAACTCGCGCGAAGCGTAGCCCGAGATCCCCCCGCAAAGAACGACCCGGGCGTGCAGGTTGCTGTGGGACGGCGATTCCTCCGGAACCCTTCCCCGACGTCGTCGAAACTGACATCGACCCTCTCCGGGCAGAGCTCAGCGAGCCGGGGACCGACCGGCTCAGAACGGTGATCGATGGTCGCGTCGAGCCCCGCGTCGGTCCGGATCCATGTGCACTTCGCGGGCCCCCCCGGCGATCCCGATCACGCGCGCGCCACGGATCTTCGCAATCTGCCCGGCGATCGAGCCGACCGCGACGGCCGCGCTCGAGACCACGAGCGTTTCTCCCGCTTGTACTACGTCCCCGACCTCTGCCACTCCGAAGTAGGTGCTCATCCCGGTGATGCCGAACACGCTCAGTGCGAGGGGCGGGGCGATCTACCGGGGTACCTGGCGAATGCCGGTTGGGCGTTCCCCGTGCGTGGTGTCGTCGACCATCCCTGCGGGGCGCGCCGCGAGTGGCCATAGACAGTTTGTCCGGGACAGCCCCGGTCCCCGTCCGTCGGGCAGGCAGCGGATTCCCATGCCCGACCCCGTAACGGAACCGCTCGTATGGGCCGGCAACCGACCGGACCGCACCGCGGGAGGGCCGCGTCCGGTGACCTTCGCCACGGACCAACTGATTTGTAGACTCTCCGGTTCGGCGCGGCGTGAGTAGGGTTCGTGGGGCGGCTCGGGCACGGGTCACCTCCGCGATGTCGTTCGCCTTTGAAGCCCACGATGGCCAGCGCAGAAAGGACGGACGGACCCCCTACATCGTGCATCCGCTCGCGGTGCTGAGGTACCTCTCGAGCGACCTCGGGATCGTCGAGCCGGACCTCCTGTGCGCGGCCGTCCTCCACGACACGGTGGAGGATACCGGCACTCTCCCGCGCGCCCTCGCACGCCGTTTCGGCCGACGGGCGGCCCGTCTGGTAGAGGAGCTCACGATCCCTCCTCAGTTCCACGGACCCTCGGTGCCTTCGACCCGGAAGACCGCAGTCGTCCTCGCCGGGGCGAGACAGATCTCCTGGGGTGCGGTTCTGGTCAAGCTCGCCGACCGGTGGGACAACCTCGGCGACATGCCCCATGCGCCCTGGGGGTCCTCTCAGCGACGCAACTACCTCGACCAGACGCGTCAGCTGATCTGCGTCATCCGGGAACGCTGGGAGCACGATCCACCGCCGCGCGAACTGGTACCCGCTCTCGAGCGAGCCGTGCAGGATGTGGAGGCTCGGCGTACGACCCAACGACCCCGCTCGCCCGTCGCTTCTCGGGCGAACCGGTCGGCCGTAGCCCCCGAGTCACCGAGGTGTCCCGCCCGCCGCGACCCGGAACGTCAGGCACGGTCGAGGGCAACGGCGCCGTCCGAACGCGGGGCGGGACGAGGGTCCTAATACCCCCAGCCGAATCCGGCCCCCGAGGGCCGGTCCATGGTGCACGTGAGGGACGAAGGAAGCTACGTTGAGGCGTCGATCCAATCCGTCTGGCGGTTCCTTTCGTCGGGCGAGCCGCACGCCCGAGCGCATCGGAGCGTTCGGAACCGCGAGAGCAAGAACCTGGGGGAGAACGTCATGGAGGCCACGATGGAGCGTCACTGGAGAGGGGAGTGGGTCAAGATCGTGAACCGGCTCACCGTTCTCCCACCGCTCGGTTTCGTTCAGGAGTTCCTCGCCGGCCCTTTTGCCGGGTCAAAACTGTTCACCGTATACACTCCCGAGGGGGACCGGACCCGCGTCGACGTCTACGGCGAGTTCATCTCACCGGTGCTGCCGCCCGAGGAGGTTCGGAGCGCCGCGCTCGCCTACCTCGAGGAGTCGTTCGACGAGGACCGACCCGCGATCGAGACCCTTCAACGGAGCCCGTAGCCTCGTGGCCCGGGCCCCGTCGGAAGGACGGGCGCGGCAGCGCCTCTCCCGTCCCCCGGAGGAGCGCGCCTAGCGAAAGAGATTGACCCGCGCGAGATCGACGATCTCGTCGCCTTTCCCGCTGAGGACCGCCTTGATGAGCCAGAGTCCGAAGCCCTTCACGACCGACCGCTCGATCGACGGAGGCATCGCGATCTCCTGTCGCGCGACCACCGCGTCGAGGAGCGCCGGTCCGGGATGCGCGAGGAGCTGGGCGATCATCGGTCGGACCTGTTCGGGCGTTTCCGCCCGGAGGCCGAGGAGCCCGCAGGACTGGGCCACCGCTGCGAAGTCGGGATTCGTGAGGTCGACGCCGGCCTCGAGGAATCCGGCCGACTTCTGCTCGAGCTCGACAAACCCGAGGGAACCGTTGTCGAACACGATCACCTTGACCGGGAGCTCGAGCTGCCGAAGCGTGAGAATCTCCCCGAGCAGCATCGCGATCCCTCCGTCGCCCGATAGGCTCACGACCTGCCGGTCCGGCTCCGTGCACTGCGCCCCTATCGCTTGGGGGAGCGCATTGGCCATGGACCCGTGCCAGAACGAACCGATCAGACGGCGCCGCCCGTTGAACCGCAGGTACCGGGCCGCCCATACGGTGGGTAGGCCCACGTCGCACGTGAAGACCGCATCGTCACGGGCGAGCTCGTCGAGCACCTTGACCACGAACTGGGGATGCAGGGGAGCCTTTCCCGGCTCTCCGCCCGCGAGCCCGTCGAGCTCCCGGCGCGACCGCTGATAGTGCCCGAGCGAGGCAGAGAGATGACCGCTGTCGGACTTCTCCACGAGCCTCGGCAACACGGCTCGGAGCGTGGCCCCCACCTCGCCCACGAGGCCGAGGTCGATGCCCGTGCGGCGCCCGATCTGTTCGGCCGCGATGTCGACCTGGACCTTCGTAGCGCGCTCGGGGTAGAACTGCCGATAGGGGAAATCGGTTCCGAGCAGGAGGACGAGGTCTGCGTCGAGCATCGCGTGGTATCCCGAGGAGAAGCCGATCAGTCCCGTCATCCCCACGTCGAACGGGTTGTCGTACTCGAGCGCCTCCTTGGCGCGCAGGGTATGCACGATCGGCGCCCGGAGCCTCGCCGCGGCCTGGAGCAGCTCGTCGCGGGCTCCCGCGCAACCGCTTCCGGCGAGGATCGTCACTTTCTTCGCGCCGTTCAGCGCGTCCGCGAGGCGCCCGATCTCCGCGTCGGAAGGGGCGAACCGGGGGGTCGGACGGGGGCCGAGGGGCCGCGGAGCACGGTCGGCCGCGGGCAGGAGCGCGATGTCGCCGGGAAGGACGACGACCGACACCCCTTGGCGGGCCCAGGCCGTCTCGATCGCGGTCTCGAGGACGCGGGAAAGCTGTTCGGGGTGAGAGATGAGCTCCCGGAAGTGGCTGCACTCCCGGAAGACCAGTTCGGGGTGCGTCTCCTGAAAGTAATTGGTGCCGATCTCGGGGGTGGGGATGTGCGAGGCGATCGCCAGGACCGGCGCCCGACTTCTCTGGGCGTCGTACAGTCCGTTGATCAGGTGGAGATTGCCCGGTCCGCAGCTTCCCGCGCAGACCCCTAGTCCGCCATGGAGCTGGGCCTCCGCACCGGCGGCGAACGCCGCCGCCTCCTCGTGGCGCACGTGCACCCAACGGATCTCCGTGCGCGGTCGGAGGGAATCGGTGACCGCATTCAGGGAATCCCCGGCCACTCCGTAGACGTTCCGTACCCCTGCGGCCACGAGGGTGTCCACCAGCACATCCGCGACCCGCTGCATTCGTATCGTTTCCGGGTCCACGCGCGGACCGGCACCGCCCGAGGGGCGGACCGTATTAAAGAAGGGAATCCCCCGGCCCGGGCGAGTCCTTCCCTGCGCCGCGCCTCCGCGATCGCACCGGGAAACGTGAGGAAATGGAAAGCAGGGAGGACGAAGCGAACGGCTTACCCGCGGCCCCGGGTCGCCCCGTTCACTTTGCCGCCGCGTGGAACGACACCGCGGACCTCGATTTGCGAAGGGCGTCTTCCGAGCGGACGAAATCGTTCGCGCGCACGATCCGGTCGAGCTTGGCGGCAAACTCCGTAAGCCGGTCGCCCTTGACCCCAACGACCATCTTGTCCACACCGAGATCGATGTAGATTCGGGACCCGGTGCACCCCAGGGAGAGCGCGGTCGGCGCCCCTTGGTTGAGGACGGGCAGGATGGCGCACATGGGCCGACCGTTCATCGGTACGGTCCAGGACTCGTGGCCGGAGCCCGCGGCTTCGCTCGCGAGCATCGCCCCGTGGGGATTCGCGAACATGAGAACCCCCGTCGGCGCGAACGGAAGCGAGCCGAGGGGCCCGTACGCCACGTAGTTGGGCGCCACGGGGTTATGCGGGATCCGCGTCTCTTCTCCCGGAGCGAGGTACCCTTCCACTTGCATCTGGCCCAGCGTGGACATCAGCCGGCCCCCCACCGCGCCCTCCGGAGGGACACCCAGAACGAAGGCGCCGATCTCGCAGTCCTCGTGCTTCGGAAGTCCGGCGTAGAATGCCGAGCGCGTCCCCAGGGCGAAGAAGGTGCAGACGGAGGGGACGCCGCCAGGGTGCTCCGCAACGCCCTTCGGGGCGTCCTCGAGATAGGTGATCTGGACTGGAGGAAGCTCTAGTCCGAGCTGGCGGGTGAGCTGCTGGGCGATCGAACGGAGGTCTGCGGCCACGGTTTACTCGGGCAGGTCAGCTCACGAGTCTATAGAGGCCTATCCAGCGGCCGTGGGTGGTTACTTTCGGTTAAGCCCGAGGCTATCTGCGCCGGGGGCAAACACCGGTCGGGCGATCGATGTCCGATGCAAAGCAGCTCTATGTCCGGTCCTCAGAGATCAAGCACGTACTCGTAACCGGCGCTACGGGGAAGCAGGGCGGCGAACTCGCGCGAGTGCTCCTCCGAAGGGGGCATCGCCTCCGGGCCCTGACCCGGAAGCCGGAGAGCGCCGCCGCGCTCGCCCTGAAGAAAGCCGGGGTCGAGGTCGTTGTGGGTGACTTGGGAGATCGGTCCTCGTTCGAACGAGCGGCCAAGGGGATCGATGTCGCGTATATCGTGGCCACCCCGTACGAACAGGGTACACAGGCCGAGATCCGGTTCGGAAAGACGGGCCTCGATGCGGCGCATGCCGCGGGAGTCCCATACCTCGTTTACTCCTCGGTGAGCGATGCGAATCGGAAGACCGAGATCCCCCACTTCGATAGCAAATTCGAGGTCGAGGAACACCTCAAGGGACTCCGCACCGACTACTGCATCGTCGCGCCGGTGTTCTTCATGGACAACCTCCTCGGACCGTGGATGGCCTCGGGTCTGGCCAAGGGAACTCTTGAGATGGGGGTCCTTCCGGACCGAAAACTGCAGGTGATCTCCTTGGCCGAGATCGCAGAGTTCACGGCACTCGCCGTTGAAGATCCGCGTTCTTTCCGGGGCAAGAGGATCGACATCGCCTCCGACGCACTCACACCCGTCGAGATGGCTCGGTTGGTTTCGGACGCCTCGAGTAGGAAGGTCGCCTACTTCCCGGTCCCTCTCGAAGTGTTGCGCAAGCAGAGCGAAGACTCCGCCAAGATGTACGACTGGTTCAACCGGGTCGGCTACAGTGTGAACATCGCGAAACTGAAGCAGGAGTATCCGAAGGTACGCTGGCGCTCGTTCAAGGAATGGGCCAACTCCCAGGACTGGTCTCGAGTGATGGCCCCGGCGGCCTAGGAACCGAGCCAAGGCAAGACTCCGCGGCGCTCCCCGTCTCGGGCCGACCGCCTCAGGTGTCCGGAGTCGAGCGGATCGACGTGCCCGTTGATCTCTTACGGCCTCTGCGGACTCCGGCCGGCGTCCTTGTAGGCTGACTGCACGAGGTCGAAAGCGACGTCCACTTCCTGTGCGTCCCGTGGACCGCGGGCGGAGGGCGACGGAGACGGCCTCGAAGAGATTCCAGGAGCGCCATCAACCCCCTGCGGGAGTTTTGTCGACGTTCGAGCGCACTCGCACCGGTGGGGACGCGCACCTTGGGCGACGAACATCCGCCGCGCCCCGGTTGAGAGAGCGCGAGAAGAAGAACCGCTCATCCCGTAAGTTTCCGCCGTTGTACCCGCCCGCGGCTGTCGGACACCGGGGGAGAAACTCCCCGCACCGCCGGGTCGGGTACAACGGACCGCCCGATCCACCAGCACAATCCATTAGGAGTCCGACCCATCGGGGAAACGGTCGCCGCCGTGGGGGAGTGAGCATGGTCCATAGAGCTACGACAGCGATCCGCCGCTGTGCGTGGGCGGAGAGCGACCCCCTCCTCCGCATCTACCACGACGCGGAGTGGGGTCTCCCCGAGCACGACGGCCGAAGACTCTGGGAGAAGCTCGCGCTCGACGGTTTCCAGGCGGGTCTCTCCTGGCTCACGATCCTCCGCAAACGCGATGCGTTTCGCAAGGCATTCAAGGACTTTGTTCCGGAGCGCGTCGCCTGCTTTCGGAAAGCCGACGTGGACCGCTTGCTCGCTGACCCCGGGATAGTCCGATCTCGGGCCAAGATCGAGGCCACGGTGGCAGGCGCTAGTGCGTTTCTCGCCATGAACGCAGCCGGGGATGACTTCTCGACCTTCGTATGGAGCTTTACCGGCGGGCGGCCGATTCAGAACACGGGACGAGTGCCCGCGAAGACCCCCCTCTCCGAGCAGATGTCCCGGGCCCTGAAGGATCGAGGCTTCAAATTCGTGGGGCCGGTCATTGTCTATGCGTGGATGCAAGCGTGCGGCCTGGTGAACGATCACGCGAACGATTGCTTCCGCCGTGCCGAGGTCCAGAACTGGGACCGACCCTCACGGTCCTGACCACCCCCCCAGCCGATGGCCCAGCAAGGGTCGGAGCTCCCGAGGCGAAGGTTGAAGGTTCGGCGTTCGCGCCAACGAGGCAGGCCCACGAGCGCGGAGATCGTGGCGTACGGATTTCACGCGGTGGGAGAGGAGAGATGGTCTACTTCGAAGACCCGGGAACGGTAATCGATGCACCGGTCAAGTTCGGCCGGGAGTATCTCGTATCCGAGCAATACTGGCCGGCCCACTCGAAGAGCGCGCGAAACTTTCGGGTCAATGAGACCCTAAAGACTACCGCCGTACTGTCGGCCGAGCGCTACCTCAACGGAAAGTGGTCGACGTTCCTGAGCAAATCGGGCGACTTCCCGCCGTGCTGCGTCTGCGACGAGGAGGTCGAGGGTGACTTTACCGGAACGCGGTTCGTGATCCTCTATCGTCCCAAGGGGAACCAGACCCAAGTGGATGTCTATGGCGATGTGCAATCGAAGGTTTTCACCTCGGCGGAAGCAAAGAGGGTATTCCTGAGACTCCTCGAGAGCGCGGATATGGACGATGCGTCCGCGATCGCGGCGCTTCGCGAGACGCAATCTCGCTGAACTTCCAGCACGTGAGGCGGCGGGCCAATGGGGTTCTACTTCCCTCGGGCGTGACGGGTTGAAATTATCCCTAATAACCGCCCTCACCCGAGCAGGCGATGTCCTCCGATGCGCCAGCCGCTGGCCCGCCCCAGTCGAAGGGACTTGGGCTAGTCCGTACGGTTGGAGATGACGAACTCATTCCCGTCCGGATCCGCGATGACGGCTCGAACGAACTGCCCGAAGGGAGACTCGATGAGCTTCGGCTCGACCGTCACCGTTCCCCCGCGACGCTTGATCTCTTCGCAAGCCGCACCGGGGTCGGGGTGCCGGAAGATGACGCCGGTCACCGTTCCGGGATCTCGCCCTCCCTCGCCGGGGGCTTGGATGTGCATCGTCAGAAGGGTTGACGTCCCCGGGATAGCGAATACGGCCCGGCTTAGCTTTTCATCGAAGTTGAGTTCGTTCAGCCCGAGGACATCTTGGTAGAACGCCCGGGACCGCTGAATGTCTTGAACGTGAATCGTCACGGCGTGAAGCCCGGTGATCACCTCAGCCATGCCTCCGCATTTGCAGCGACGCTGTTAATGCCTCCGCTCACCGAGGGTTGGGGCACGCACCGGCTGTAGCGGCTGCTACGAGACGATTCCCCTTGGTCGCCAACCACGGGCAATCAGAGTCCCGCCGACGCCGAACGCAGCATCAAGTGACTGGAGGTGATCCGCGCCCCCGCTCGTGCGCCTCCCCCCAACGCGGCGTGGCCGGAACCATCGGCGCGGCGCAGCGAAAACAAGAGGGCGGGGCCGACCTCGCGTCGTTCTCGGAGGTTTGCATAAGATGCGAGAGCTCTCGCAGCCCTCGAAGCGCAATATCATAACCGCCGTTGATGGACGGGACTTGAATCGTAATGGCGACGCCTCCGACGCTCTGGCGTAAGCGTGAGAAGGGAACATTTCGCCCTCGAGGGTCGCTACGGTTCCACCGCCGCTCGGACGGTCCGCCGAGAGGGTGGCCTGTCGAAGCGCCGAATACGTGGGTTTATCCCTTAGGATATCGTCCCGCGGTCCAGAAGGGCGACGATGCTTAGCGCCGATTTTCGTCGGCATTGCGCTACGCTCACCCCGTGGCTAGCCTCCGCGGTCGTAGTGGTTCTGATCCTTTCGGTCCAGGGGTCGGGAAGCTCGCTCAAGGCGTTTCCTTCGAATTTTGGGATGGCGGTTTCGGCCCATCCCACTTCTTCGCTCACTGAAATCAATCTTGAGCACGGAACGTACGTTTCTCCGTCGCTCGTGTACAATGGCTACAAGAACACGAACAACCGCGACTTTCCAGTGCTCCTCACGGGGTCCGCGACTCACCGGTTCTGGAGTGTATCCAATCCGGTAATGATGCTCGCGCCCTATCTGCCAGCCACGACCCAGGGTCACGACACCGGTGTCCTGCTCTTCGAGTCCCCCGGAGCTCAGATCATGACTATTCACGCGGTGGGCGCCTACAGCCTGAACGGCCCGGGGGGCGGAACCGCGGGAGATGGATTCGAGGCGTACTTCCTCTTGACGCCGCCCCACACGGGCAACTGGTCGACCCCGTACTACGCGACGAACCCGGAAGGCGCGAACGGAACTCTCTTGGACCCTCAGGGCGACGTAATGTTTCCGTACTCGACCCAGCCCTACATCGTCGTTCAGTGGGATCCGGTGTATTCGGAGCCCCGCGCATTCAACGTCTACCTTGTCCACCCGGGGGGGCACGGAGTAGTGCGTCCGTCGGACATTCTGAGCCTTGGAGAGATCGGAATCCCGTCGAAGGCCGTACCTGATCCTCACCAGTACCTACGCTTCAACGCCAGCTACTCATTGAAGACGAACTTCCTCACGGCGGAAGTTGCCGACGCCCGAGAGTCGGGTGTCGACTATCGCCTCTGGGTGAATCTGTCGACCTACGGTTTCCTGCGGCCCGCCTCGGGCGACCTCGGTTCATCACACTTTTACTTCGGCCTTGGCGGGAGTGGGAACTACCCCACTGGCTGGGGTCTGCTCTATCTCAGCCTTTCCGAATCCTCAGGGGTCTCGCAGTTGCCCCCACCGCCACCCGTAGCGGTCGCTTCCCTCTCGCCGCCGGTGGCATTCTCGACCCGGCTTCGACTGGGCTAATTGTAGTGTGTCAGGACATGTGGCCGCTTGACTTGCCAGGAGATCTGGCCGCCCTCAGGCCTTCCTGAACGCGGCCCGGCTCATCAGCTTGCGGTCGTTGTAGGCCTCTCCGGGGGTCTGCCAACCGATCCCTCCGTGGATCCGCTGGTGGTTGTACTGACCTCGCCACTGGTAGAGCTCCTGACGGAAGTGGCTGAGAGAGCGGAAGTGGATCCGCCCCACGAGCTCTTGGGTCAGGATCCCGTGGAACCGCTCGAGCTTTCCCCGACCCCTCGGGTTGTAGGGTCGCCCATAGATCACGGAGATGCCGCGCGCCGCGCAGTACTCGCGGAACTCCTTCGAGATGAAGCAGCTCCCGTTGTCGACATAGACCGCCTTGGGTGTCCGTCCCTTCTTGAGCGCCCACCAGAGGTTGTTCGTGGCCTCGATCGTCCGCTCGCGCCGATAGGCTCGAGCCATCACAAGGAACCGGGACCGGTCGTCGAGGATGGTGTGGACGTAGACGTGTCCCGAGACCCCGGCGATTCGGAACTTGTAGACGTCCACCTGCCAGAGCGAATCGACGTGACGCCGCTGGAACCTCTTGAACGGCTTGGGCT
>DAIDCO010000012.1:22573-43470 GCA_027309555.1 bacterium | reverse complement strand
GTGAACGGTTCGATCCGGGGAAGAAGCAGCTGGGCCCCTCGGAGGTACGCCTCCATCGAAGGCGGCGAGCAGAGCTCGGACGAGCGCCTCGACCTGCTCGTTCGGAACGAGCTCGACGTAGACCCAACGGGACCACTTCAGACGGCTCGCGAAGAAGTGGAGGATCTCCTCGGTGCCGTCGTCGTAGCGGACCCGGACGTGGCCGAAGTCGTTCTGGCAGAACTCGCCGACGAGACCCTCGAAGCGGACGAGCGGAGGAGTGACGATCTTCCGGAGTCGACGAACCATCTGGTAGACGGGGTTCTTGCCACCGGCATAGCCCTGCTCGCGGAGGCGACGGAGGATCTCCACCGTGGGTAGGTCGCATCGCTCGCGGAGAATCTGCTCGACGAGAACCTCGAAGGGAGCCGCGATCGACGGACGGCCGACGGGTCGTCGGCGCGCCTCTGTGGACGGCGTTTCCTCAAGGATGCGCTTGACGGTGTTCCGCGCAATGCCGGCCTTGCGAGCGACCGCGCGAAGCGAGAACCCGGCTCGACGCAGCACCTCGATCTCGTGGCGTTTCATTCGGTCGTACAACGGAGACCCTCCCCCAGGGTCGGCAGACGGCGTCGAGAGGATATGCGCGGTCACGAGGAACCACCTCCAACCGGGTGGGGGGTGGGTCCGAAATTTCGGGAAGACCTGGGTCCGGAATTAGAGGAACCGACAGCATGGTGGGAATTCGGCAGTTCACCTATTCTGAGGTCAGTGCCATTCATGCGAAGGACGAACGGTTCCGCAAGCTGGACCTGATGCACTCCTTGGAGATACTCTTCGAGACCAGTGCCGTAGGGAATGTCCGGAGAAACGAGAGGGATGAGGAGTTTCGGTACTCGTTCCGTTATCGAAATCCGGACGTCCCGTTCAATCCCAATGACGATATCACCGTTCACCGAGGTCTGGTCAAGGCTCTGAACCTGAACTAGGCCCTGTGGATGGGTCTTGCCCGCGCTCCTTCGCTGTGCTCCGCTACCGGCGAGGGGTAGTGCAAGTCTCGTGGAATCGGTACTACCCCCCGGGCGATGTGGGCCGGGACGGATTCGAACCGTCGATCTCCGCGTTGTAAGCGCGGCGTCGTCACCGCTGGACTACCGGCCCATCATCGAGGGATGACCCTTCCCCCATCATGGGGGTGTCGGTCGGAGCGTGCTCTCGGTGACGGACCCGCACTGCGAGGCCGTGGTCGAGCTCGCTCATGAGCGGCGCCGGTAGGGCCGCCTCTCCGACTCCCGCAAGCTCGCCGTTCCGCAGCAGCACGACGGAGTCCCCGATTCGAATGGCGGGGTCCGCCGACCGGACGCCCGGCACGAACAGGTCACCGGTCAACGGAAGCGCCGGGTCGACCTCGACCGCAAGCGGGAACGGAGGTCCGACCTTGCGGGCGCCCGCTACGGTGAGGTGGAAAAGCCCGCGCTCCTCCCGTACGGTCGCGAGGTCGACCTTTCCGTCCGTGAGCCGCTGGAACCACGGACGGCCCGCGAGACGGACGGGGGGGGCGAACAGCCGTTCGGCCGCCGCCCGTCCGAATTGGACGCTCGCGAGCTCCTTCAGCTCCTCCCGCACGACCGCGAGCGGGCCGCCGGGCACGGGGGGAAGCCCCGCGAGGGACCCGGTGACCTCGGCCCGCAGGCGCTCGAGGGCGTCCCCCGACGTGGTGCGGTCGTCCGCGAGGCTCCGGCGGACCCGGTCGTCGGACGAGAGCCGGTCGACCACGAACGCGTATTCCTCGGGATCGAGATGCACGACCACCGAGTGATACCGTCCCTCGACCAGGAGGTGGTCAAGAGCCCCTGTCACCGCATCGCGCTCGGGGGTCGACCAATCGCCCGTGACCGGGATGTCGTAGTGGCGCGCCGGGAACACGTCCTCGAGCTCGCGCGGTACGAGCCCGATCGGTGAGCTGACCGAGACCCAGTGGACCCGTTCGACCCCGGGGAGCCCCTCGAGCGCCGACGCGAAACGCCGATGCGATCGGGAGGCGCGGTAGGGCTTGGTCTTCGAACACGGGACGAGCAGGAGGACGGACTTCGATGGCGGGGGGCGGTACCGCTCGATCAGCCGTGCGCGGAATCGCAGCATCTCGGGTCGCCGCAGGGACTCCGCGGTGACGTACGTCCGCTGCTCGCGCCCGACCACTGCGGCGCGCTCCTCGAGCGGAGCGGCGAGGTCGCGGTCCGCGTATCGCAGCATCTCGGCGAGCGCCGGCTCGGCGGTCAGCCGCGCCTCGACGAGCTCGCGCAGTCGCCCGCCGCGGATCGCGGCCCGGGTCTCGGCGATCGCGCGGAGGTAGACCGCGCGGGTGTGATCGGCGAGCGGACCTTCGGGCCCGGCGCGACAGGCGGGGCAGTCGCACGCGTGTTCGCGCAGGGCGCTCTCCCGGTCGCTACGGCCGAGCGTCGTGTCGAAGTACTCTCCCTGGCCGGACCGAATGAGGCCCTCGGTGGTATCGAGGAGGTCGACTCCCACGTAGGCGAGGAAGGGGACCCGGTGCGGGAGGGCGACCCGAGGTGCCCAGAGGACGGGTGACGATCCGAGCGACCGCCGTAGTTCCTGCACTCCCGCGACGAAAGCGGATCCCTCGTTCCAGAGAGCGCGGGCGTTCCCAAGGACGACGAGCTCGGGACGGGCCGCGCGCAGGGCCCCCAGAAGCTCTCGGTCGAACGGAGCGTGGAGGAGGTACGCGCGCTCGCCGATGGGGTGGACCCCTTTCTCGGTCCCCGTGACCTCGGGCGCGAGCACCGGGAAGCGGAGTTCGAGCGCATCGGCTCCCTGCGAGAGAACCAGGTGTCGGACGCCGACCGGCCCCTCCCGACGCGTCAGCGAAAGGCCGGTCCCGGTGGACCCGTCGGGCCGGCTCTCGACCAGCCCGGGAACGTCGACCGCAAGCGAGCCGACGCGGGACGTTCCCAAGAGGGCGAGCCCGTCGAGTCGGTCCACATGACGCGCCATGGTTCGGATCTGCCCGGAGCCGCGGGGCCGGTCCGGTCTCAGTCCCCCGGTGGGGCGCGTCCGGCGCGTCGGCGGACGGGCGGGGACGCGGTCTGGGTCGGGAACGCCGACTCCCAGGTGGGGATCATCGCCTCACGCCGATCGGCGCCGACCTCCGTTCGTCCCCGCTTTCCGAACAAGGGGTCGTGCGTGTCGCGCACCTCTCGCAGGAAGCCGGCCGGGTCGGAGCTCGCCTTCTCGAACCCGTAGAGGATGAGTTCCCGGAGGAAGCTCGAGCGACCCCGCCAACCGATGCGGCGACGCACCGCCGGGTTCAGGTGGCGCTTTGCGAGTCGCCAGACCTCGTTCGTCGTTCGGTAGTCTCGGGCCGAGAGTCCGATCATCACTTGGGGCATGGCGGTCGGTCGGGCAGGCCCCCCGAGGGCTTTTACGTATCTCCTGGACCTCGGCTCGCTTCGGCTCACCCGGGCCAGAGCGGGCCGAGCGGGAGGAGCACGGCGAGCAGCGTCCCGACGAGGTAGAGTGCCCCGAGCGCGAAGTGGCGCTCGAACGGGATGCGGACCGAGGTCGGACGGAGGGCGAGGGCGCGGTCGGTGATCGCCGCGAGGGTCGCCATCCCCGCGAGCGCGACGAAGTACGGCCATGCCAGCCCGAGGAGGAGGCCGAAGACGGCCAGGAGCGCGAGCGCCGCGGAGTGCAGGAGGGGCACCAGCCGGACGGAGGCTCGGACCCCGATGCGCCGGGGAACGGAGAAGAGGCCGAGCGCGCGGTCGCTCTCGAGGTCCCCCAGGCTGTGAATCGTCTCGAACGCGGTACCCCAGGCAAGGAGGCCGCCGACCGCGTACAGCACCACGGGGGGCAGGGTTCCCGTCACCGCGATGTAGACCGCCGCGGGGGTGATCGCCTCGACCAGGCCGAGAAACGCCGTCGTGAGCGCCGTCCGGCGTTTCGTGTAGCTGTAGCCCAGGACGGCCGCGAGGGCGACCGGGGCGAGGAGGAACGCGAGTGGGTTGAGGAGGTAGGCGGCCGCGACCAGCACGGCACTGTTCGCCGCGCAGACCCCGAGGGCGAACGCCGGAGAGTGGCGTCCGGTGACCAGGGCGCGGTCCTGGGTCCGCGGGTTGAGGGCATCGAGGCGCCGGTCCGCATAGCGGTTGAAGCTGTGGCCGGCGTTGCGCGCGGCGACAAAGGCGACGACGACCAACGCGACCGTGAGGAGGGACGGAAGCCCGCGCGCGGCCAGCAGGAGGAACGCGAGGGCGAACGGAAGGTTGAGCCCGAGGTTCTGGATCTCGAGGAACCGTCCGAGTTCGCGGGCGGGACCGTCGGTCCCCGGGGCGCGCGCGCTCACGATCGCGGTCGGTCGAGGAGACGGGAGAGTACCGGATCCTCCCGAAGGGCCTGCTCGGCCGCGCGGGCCGCCTCGGGGTCGGAGCGGATCTCCTCCGGCCAGGGCCGCGGGTATCCGTCCTCGGGCCGCTTGCGCGTCGCGTCGATCCCGACCTTGGCGCCCTGGTTCGGGACCGGGTTCGAGATCGACAGCTGGTCGACCGGACCGTGCGCGAGCTCGAAGTCCCGGCCGGGGTCCGCCTGGAGACCGACGCGGTAGAGGACCTCCGAGAGGTCGTGTACGTTCACGTCGTCGTCCACGACGATCAGGTAGCGCACGAACATCATCTGTCCGAGCCCCCAGAGGGCGTGCATCACCTTGCGGGGCTGGTCCGGGTAGCTCTTTCGGATCGATACGACGGCGACGTTGATGAACAATCCCTCGATTGGAAGGTCCATGTCGACGATCTCGGGGAGCACGAGCCGGATGACCGGCAGGAAGACCCGTTCGACCGCTTTGCCGAGCACGGCGTCTTCGGTCGGGGGTTTGCCCGAGACGGTCGTGAGGTAGACCGGCCGCGAGCGGTGGGTGATCCGCGTCACATGGAAGACCGGAAACTCCTCGGGCGCCGAGTAGTAGCCGGTATGGTCGCCGAACGGCCCCTCGACGCGGCGCTCGGTGGGGTCGACGTATCCCTCGAGGACGATCTCCGCTTGCGCGGGCACCTCGAGCTCGACCGACCGGGCCGGGACGAGCTCGACGGGCTCCGAGCGCAGGAATCCCGCGAAAACGAAGTTCGAGATCCCCTCCGGGACGGGCGCGAGCCCGGAGAAGACGGTCGCGGGGTCGGCGCCGATCACGGCGGCCACGGGCATCCGCTCCCCCCGGGCGCACCACTTGCGGTAGTTCGCGGCCCCGATCCGATGGATCTGGAAGTGCATCCCGAGAGTGTCGCGACCGTACTGTTGGAGGCGGTAGATCCCGGTGTGGGGCTCCCCGGTTTCGGGGTCCTTCGTGATCACGACGGGGAACGTCACGGTTCGTCCCGCATCGTGCGGCCAGCATTTGATGATCGGAAGTCGGTCGAGGTCGACCTCGCTCTCCTCGACCTCCTGGCACGGCGCCGAGCGGACGCGCTTCGGCGCGAGCGACCGCAGGGTGGAGAGCACCTCGATCGTCCCCGAAAGGTCGCGGACCGCGCCGAGCAGGCCGGCCGGTGGGCGCAAGCGAACGAGCCGACCGACCCGTTCGGCGACCTCCTCGACCGAGTTCGCGCCGAGGGCGAGCGCAATGCGACGGGGCGAGCCGAGGAGATTCGTCACCACCGGCATGGTGGCGCCGGGGACGTTCTCAAAGAGGAGCGCCGGGCCGTCGGCGGCGAGCACCCGCTGGGTCACTTCCGTGATCTCGAGGTCCCGTGCGACGGGCCGGCGCATCCGCGCGAGGTCCCCGCGCCGCTCGAGCTCGTCCAGGAACTCCCCGAGGGAGCGGAACGTCACAAGGCCACCGAGCCGTCCCGCTTATTAAACGAGCCGCGCGGCAGACATAGGTTCATATCGAAACCCCGGCTCGGCCCGCGAACGATGCAGTCGGTCACCCTCGAGTTCCGCACCGACGACCTCGCCCTCCTCGGGGTCATCCCGCCCGGCCTCTTCGAGAAGTACGAGGAGGTCGAGCTCCTCGAGACGCTGCGACTCGAGCAGGGCTGGCGACTTCAGCTGCTGCGCGTCCGCAGTCGCGGGCCGCTGCGCACCGCGGTCGAGCTCGAACGGGAGTCGCGCCGGATCCGAGCGATGTACGGGCTCGAAAGCTTCGAGCTCGTCGAACGTCGGCCCCGGACCCACGACTACATCCTGCTCGTGCGGCAGCGCAACCCCGAGCGGTTGCGACACTGGCTCTCCCTCGCGGGAGGGGAAATCTCACCGACGGCGCCGTTCCGCCTCTCCGCGGAGAAGGTCGTCGCGTCGTTCCATGGGGACGAGCGGGCGCTGCGACGAGTCCTGAAGCGGCTCGACCGCGAGGAGTTCCCGTACCGGGTCCTCCGGGCCTCGGGCCGGCCCCAGGTCCCCGAGGAGTCGACCGCCGGGCTCACCCCGCTTCAGGCGAAGCTCGTCGCGCGTGCGTGGGTGCTCGGCTACTATGCGGTCCCTCGCCGCATCACACTGACCCGGCTCGCCCGCCAATCCGGACGCAGTGCCCCCGCGTACGGCAAGGTCCTCCGCCGTGCCGAAGGTCGTCTGGTCGCGCGCTGGCTTACGATGGAGGGGGGGACTCCCGAGACCCCGCCCCCGGAGCTGGCCCCGCGGGAACCGTAAAGAGACCGGCCGCCTCCCGGCCGATGTGCCCCGGCGCGAGCGCACCGTGGTCGTCGAACGGGTGGCCGAGGCGCCCGAGGTCGCGCTGCCGGCGCGCGCGACGGGGGGCTCGGCCTGCTTCGACCTCGCAGCGGCGGAGGCGGTGGAGCTCGAACGCGGTCGGGTCACCCTCGTGCGCACCGGGCTCCGGATGCGCTGCCCTGCCGGCACGTTCCTCGAGGTGAGGCCCCGGAGCGGGCTCAGCTCCCGAGGGGTCCTGATGGTCAATGCCCCGGGGACGATCGACGGGGATTACTCCGGGGAGGTCCGCGTACCGCTCACCTTCCTGTTCGACGGCCGTTACCGCATCGAGATCGGAGACCGGATCGGCCAGGTGCGGTTGGTCGAGGACCTCCCGGCGGCGTTCCGCGCCGGGGCGGTGGCGCCGCTCGCTTCGCGCAACGGCGGATTCGGCAGCACCGGTCGCTAGCCGCGCCGGTCAGTCGAACTCGGTCAGGATCCGCTGTACGCGCCTCGGCTCGGGAGGCGGGGGCGCGTCACCGCGCGACGCTTCGGCCTCCACTCGCTGGAGCATCTCGTGCATCCGGCGCTCGCGGGCATACGCGGAACGATGCAGGCTCACGTCGCGAGTTCCCTCCGCGACCAGCACCACGGCGCGCCCGGTCCGGGCGCGGCCGGTGCGGCCCCGCCGCTGGATCGTGCGGATGACGTCGGGGATCGGTTCGTAGAAGACGACGAGGTCGGTCGCGGGGATGTCGAGCCCCTCTTCCGCGACCGACGTCGCGACGAGGCAGTTCGTCTCCCCCCGACGGAACTGGTCGAGGATGCCGACCTGCGCCTTCTGCGTGAGCCCCAGGTCCGACCCGTGGGTTGCCTGACCCACGAAGCGCGCCGGTCGCACCACGCCGTCCCCCGCCTTCTCGAGCTCGTCGACGAGCCGGTCCACGGTGTCGCGGTACTGGCTGAAGACGATCACCCGGGCCTGGGGATGAGCCGAGAGCTCACTGCGCACGATCTCGACCGTCGTCGCGACCTTCGGATGCTCGAGCGTGAGCTCGCCGAGCCGGCGTCGAACCTCCTCGACGTCCGGGTCCCCCAGGAACGCCCGGAGCGCCGGGGTCCATCGTCGTCCCTCGGCGGGTGACTGGCGCCGGAAGTACTCCCGTAGCGCGTCGACCCCCTGACTCTCGATCAGCTCGAGAGCATGCAGTCCCTTCATTGCCGCGGCTTGCGCGGTGACGGCCTTCCACAGGAGCCCGCTCGCGGGTCCGTCCCGAGATCGTTCGACCGCGATCTGCCGGTGGAGTCGGGCGCCGAGCTCGAGGAGCCCGCGTCGATTCGCTTCGCCGCCCGGTACGAGATCGAGCGAGCGGAGCGTCGCGACCTGCCGTTCGATGGCCGCCCGCACCAGGATCGCCAGATGGCGGACCTCGGGGGGGACCGGCACCGAGCGGGTCTCGACCCCAATCCCATGTACGTAGGGCAGCACGTCGGGGCTCAGGTCGGTCCGATACTCGAACCGCTCGATGCCGAGATTCGCCCAGACCTCGCGAATGCGTCCGAGGCTGCTTCCGGGCGAGGCGGTCATCGCGAGGACCCGGGCGTTCGGGCCGGCCCGGTTCGCACGGCCGACGGCGACGTACGGATAATCGCCGACCGCACGGTGCGCCTCGTCGAAGACCAGGAGCGAAAAGGAATCGAGCGGGAATCGCGAGTCGCCGAGGTCGTTCGCGACCACTTGCGGGGTCGCGACCACGACCTGGGGGGGGTGAAGGAGGAGCGCCCGTCGCTCGGGCACGATCGCGCCGGTGAGGACGAGCGGCTCCGGTGCGAACAGCGTGGTCGCGACGCTGTGGGCGTGCTGGACGACCAGGGGACGGGTCGGCGCGAGGAACAGGATCGAGTCCGTCGGGCGACGGAGCAGGGACTCGGCGATCACCCGCAAGGCGATCGACGTCTTCCCGAGGCCGGTCGGAAGCACGACCAGCGTATTGTGGTCGAAGGCAGCACGAGCTATCTCCGCCTGGTAGAGGCGGTCCTCGATCGTCCCGGGCCGGACCCGCGGATGTTCCACGGTTTCCATCGCTTTCTCGTTCGACTCTCGCAGCGGCCACGGCTTTATTAGAGTCGGTCTTCGCCGAGGGGTGCTCGCCTTCCCCCTCCTCGTCCTGGCCGTGGCGGCGAGCGTCGTGGTCCTCCTCTACCAAGGGGTCGCGATCCTCTTCGCCGAAGAGATGCCACGGCTCAATCCTGCCCCTCCGGATCCCGCGGAGCGGTTCCGCCCGAAGGTGAGTGTCGTGATCGCCGCCCGCAATGAGGCGGACGAACTACCGGCCACGCTCGACACCCTGCTCGCCCAGGACTACCCGAACCTCGAAGTCGTGGTGGTGGAGGACGGCTCGACCGATGGCACTCGCGAGGTCATCGATGCCCGCGCCCCCCGGGTCCGTCGGATCGACCCGCCACCGCTGCCCGAGGGATGGGTAGGAAAGAATTGGGCATGCTGGAACGGCGCCGCCGTGTCCTCGGGAGAGTGGCTCCTCTTTCTGGACGCGGACGTGCGGACCCACCCCACGACCGTGCGGACGACGCTCGACTGGGCCCTCCACGAAAGCGCCGACCTCGCCACGATCGCCCCCCGCATCGAAACGATCGGATTCTGGGAGCGGGTCGTGCTCCCGTTCTACGTCCAGATGGTGCTGACGTACTTCCGGGCCCCTCGGATCAACCACGACCGTTCGCGCGCCGCACTGGCGAACGGTCAGTACTGGATGACGCCTCGGGCGACCTACTTCGAGCTCGGAGGGCACGCCGCGATCCGCTCGATCGTCCTGGAGGATGTCGCCATAGCGCGCCGGTATCGCGCCGCCGGGCGACGCCTTCGGATCGCGTGGAGCCCCACGCTCGCGGTGACGCGGATGTACCGGGACCGGCGCGAGATGTTCGAAGGACTGCTCAAGAACATCCACGGTCCCGAGTACTCCCTCGCTCGCCAGGCCGGCTTTCTCGCTGGCCTCGTGGGATTCTTCCTGCTGCCGCTCGGGCTCCTTCCGCTCGCCGTGGCCATCGGGGATCTTGGTCTCGCGGCCCTCGGGGGGTTCCTCTACGTGGCCCTGTTCGGCAAGCACATCGCCTTCTCCCGCGCGGTCGGCGCCCCGGCCCGGTACGGCCTCCTCTTTCCGGTCGCGGTCGCCTTCTACGTCGCGCTCGTGGCCGCGTCCCTGAGTCGAGGGATCCGTCGGCGCCCCGTCGTCTGGAAGGGACGGGCGTACTCGCTCGAGCGTTGACTCGGGCCCGGCCCGCCCGTTCGCTCGTTCGTTCAGCCGCCTAGGACCGCGCCCCTTCCCCGTCGGGCGGCCGCGAGGGAGCGACCGACGCCGCGACGGAGGAGCGACGGCGGGCGAGCCCATAGGCACCCAGGCCGAGGAAGAGGATGCCGAGCAGGATCAGCAGGCTCTCGGTCTCGGCGAGCACCACGACCAACCCCGCACCGAGGAGCGTCACCGACGTCCATGCGGGCCAGTAGGGCCGCGCGGTCGGCCGGACGTCCGGCGCGGGGCCGTGGGGATCGGGCATTGTGGGGGAGACGCGGGTCTCCGTCATCTCGGCGTTCGCCGCGGGACTACAGGCCGAGCCCGAGATGCAGGCCACCCGAGGCGTGCGTGCGTACGGAGCTCGCAAGCGAGCTCAGGACACTGTGGGCGTGCGTCCAGGTAGGGACGTGCCCGAGCGCGACCTGGAGTCCCGGGGCAGCTCCGGTCTGGGCCGCGAGCGCGACCCCCGCCACTCCGACACCGAGCACCGCGAGCGCCTTCGCGCCGAGGCTCGCTTTCGCGACGATCGCCGATAGGTGCGCGCCGCTGAGGGCCGCCGCGTGGCCGGACGCCGCCCCCGTCGCGTTCGCCGCTGCCGCGCCGTGTGCCGTCGCCGTCGCCGTTCCTGTCGATCCGCTCGCGTGGGCCGCCGAGGAGACGGCCAGGGTTGCGTTGTTCGCCATGGGATTCACCACGCCTCCCGGGCCGCCCGACCGTAGAAGTACTCTTGTCCAATTTCTGGCCGCGGAATCGGTACGCCGGTCCCTCCGACGCGGAACCCGCGGGCGGTGTCGAGTCCGAGCCCCTCTACCGTAGGGGAGTTCCCCCCGCCGTTCTCGTGCCTCGGCGAACCGCTAAGAGGAGCGTTGGCGCTGCCTCGCTCGCCCATGTCCCCATCGAGCGACGCCCCGTTCGAGCTGTTCATCGGCGGCCGCGACGTTCCCGGGACCCGGGGAGAACGGCAGACCCTCCTCGACCCCTCGACGAACGAGCCCCTGGTCCAAGCCGCGGTCGGTTCGAACGACGACGCTCGGGCCGCGATGGAGAGCGCCGAACGAGCGTTCCGGGAGTCGAACTGGGCCGCAGACGACGGCGCACGCCGCGCGAAGGCGCTCTTTCGGCTCGCCGGCCTCCTCGAGTCCCGGCTCGAGTCGTTCGCTCTCCTCGAGACGCGCAACATGGGAAAGCCGCTCCGCGAGTCGCGCGGCGACCTGGGTTACGTGGTCCGCACGCTCGAGTACTTCGCGGGGCTCGCCGACAAGGTCGAGGGCGCCTCGATCCCCGTTCCTGGCCCTCGGCTCGATTACACGATCCGCGAGCCGCTCGGGGTGACCGTCCACATCGCTCCCTGGAACTACCCGCTGCTGCTCGCCGTCCGCTCGATCGCCCCGGCCCTTGCGGCGGGGAACGCCGTCGTGCTCAAACCGGCCAGCCTCACGCCGCTCACGGCCATCGCCTTCGCCCGACTCGCGAAGGAGGCGGGAGTCCCGGACGGGATCCTGAACGTCGTGCTCGGCAGCGGCGCCGAGGTCGGCGAAGCCCTGATCTCCGACGCCCGCTGCCGCTCCGTCACGTTCACGGGGAGCGGTGAGGTCGGCCAGCGGATCGCCGAGCTCGCCGCCCGCCGACTGGTTCCGCTCACGCTCGAGCTCGGCGGAAAGGGCCCGGTCGTGGTCTTCCCGGACGCCGACCTCGATCGCGCGGCGAAGGGGATCGGCTACGGGATCTTTCAGAACGCGGGGCAGATGTGCTGGGCCGCCTCCCGACTGCTCGTCCACGAGAGCGTGCGCGACCCCCTCCTCGAGAGGGTCCGTGCGATCGCCGAGCAGCTGCGACTCGGGCCCGGCACCGCAGACGGCATCGAGATGGGTCCGCTCGTCTCGCGGGAGCAGGTCGACCGTGTCCTCGGCTACGTCGAGGAAGCCCGCGCCGAGGGGGCCCAGGTCGTGTCGGGCGGGGGGCGTGCGACCGACCCCTCCCTCGCGCTCGGGAACTTCGTCCGGCCGACGATCCTGAGCGGGGTCCCCGACTCGGCCCGGGCGGTCCAAGAGGAGATCTTCGGTCCCGTGCTCACGGCGGGAACGTTCGCCGACGTCGAAGAGGCGCTTGCCCGGGCCAACGCTACCTCCTACGGACTCCTCGGCACCGTATGGACTCGGGACCTCGGGAACGCCCACGCGTTCGCCCGACGGCTCGAGTGCGGAATGGTGGTCGTCAACGAGGCGCCGATCACCTTCCCCCAGTCCCCGTTCGCGGGGACGAAGGGGAGCGGCGTCGGCTTCGAACAGGGCCGGGCGGCTGTCCACGCCTATACCCGGGAGAAGAACGTGCTCCTGAACCTCGGTCCGGCGAAGCGCAAGGGATAGGCCGGACCCCGGGCCGCTCCGCGGTTCGTACGAAAGTCCAAAAGGGATTGGTCGGGCTCTCCGGCCGAGGTCATGGTCGCGACGCCCGCTCGTCCCGGGACCTGGGGGGCCTGCCGCTTCTGCGGGGTCGCGGTGGCGGCGGGGGCGCTCCGGTGCGAGATCTGCGGGGCCGACCGGCCGGTCACCGCCTCCGAGCTCCCGCGCGCCTCGAAATCCGTGCGACGGCGGATCCAGCTGACTGGGATCCTTCGGTCGCTCATCGTGATCGGTGTCGTGGTGACGATCACGTACGCCATTGTGAGCGCGGTGATCGCGGGCCCGCCGGTGCTCACGGGCGACCCGCTCACGACCTCGGGAACGTATCTGGTCAACCCGGGGAACTACACCGTGATCTGGGGGGAGATCACGGGGGGCGACTATGTGATCGGCAACTTCTCGTCGGTCACGCCGGCCGGCACGAACATCGCGCTCCTCGTGTACAACACGTCCGAGTGGATGGCGTTCGAACACGGCGCGCCGGCCGTCGCAGCCTGGTCGCTCGCCGCGACCCCGGACGGGCGCATCGTCTACTCGGCTCCGGTCACGGACAACTACTACTTCGTGTTCACGAACCCGTACCCGGCGTCGAGCCATCTCGCGATCGCGGTCTACATCACGACGCAGTACGAATCGAACGTCGCCGGCAGCGGGTTCGCGTAGACTACGCCGGATCGGTGCCTTCGGAGCCGACGCCGGCCGGCGGGGCGTTCGGACGCGTTAGGTACTCCGGCGGCACCTGGTCGACCACGTACACGGTCTTTCCGGCCCGGCGGATCACCAGTCCCTCCGAACACGCTCGCTTGGCGTCGATCGCCAGGATGATCGGCTCGGGGGTGCGGACCGACCCGGCCGAATGGGCGTCCTCCGCGGTCTTCGATAGGTGGACTTTCTTCCGGTCGGAGGGCCGGAGCCCCACCTCGAGCACGATCGCGGCTTCCTCGCCGGTGACGGGGTAGTAGAGGACGTCCGGGATGTTGTCGGTCGGAAGGTCGGGGTCGACCTCGACCGTGTGGCCGTAGGTCGCCCGCACGCGGTCGTCACGGACCTCGTAGCGACCTTTCGCATCGGTCTCGGCGATCGCGACCAGGTGTTGGGTCCGAAGCCAGTGATAGGACGGGTGCTTCTGGGAGATCGCCCGGACGAGCTGGGGAAGTGGGATCCATCCCTGCGGGTCGATGGTGAGCTGGTAGCGGTCGGGGAAGTGTCGCAGGATCCCCGTCATCACTCGACCCAAGTGGTCGAGCTCCCGGTCGTTCATCAGGAACCGGCTGGCCTGGCCGCAGACGGGGCAGACCTCGGCCCGGAAGTACCCGTGCTGGGCGCACTCCTTCAGCATTCGGGCTCTCCCTACGTCTTGACCTTGTCGGCCTTCTTCTCGAAGTCGGTGAGGAGGTCCCCGTAGAGGTCCGTGAGGTCCTTCAGCACCCGCTTCAGCACCTGCTGGGGCTTCTCGCCCTTGGTCTTCAGCAAGAGCGTCGGGCGCTCGAGGTACGGGTGGCCTAGGTAGTAGCGGGCCTCGAGGACCTTCTCCTCCTTCTGGAGGGCCTCGACGAGCGGGATGAGGATCGTCTCCTCCCCCCTCGGGAACTCGACGCGGAGCAGGTCGTGCTCCTTTTCGACGACTCGCAGATCCATCGGCGGAACCGGGAGACGGGCCACCTACGGTCTCTTCTTAAGCGTGGCGGGACCGGAGGGCCTCCCCCTCGTCTCCGGGCGGCCCGGGCCCGACGCACATATAACCCGTCTTGGTTCCTGCCATCGCCCATGCGATTCCTCGTCGTCGGAGGCGGCGCTCGGGAACACGCGATCGCCCGCGCGCTCCACCAATCCGAGGCCGAGGTCGTCGTCGCGAGCGCGAACGCGAACCCCGGACTCGACCGGATCGCCCGTGCCTCCGCCCGCCTCGATCCGACGGACCCGGCTCGGGTGGTCGCGCTCGCACGCGCCGAGCGGGTCGACGTGGCGGTGATCGGTCCGGAGGCTCCACTTGCCGCCGGCGTTGCGGACGCCCTTCGCGCGGCCGAGGTCCCGACGGTCGGACCGGACCGCGCGGCCGCCGCGATCGAGTCGTCGAAGCTGTTCTGTCGCGAGCTCCTTTCGCGTCGCGGGGTCCCCGGCCAGCCGAAGTGGGCGGCACCGGCCTCCCTGGAAGAGGTCGACCGGGCCGTGAGCGACTTTCCCGGACCGCTCGTGGTGAAGCCGAGCGGCCTCACCGCGGGTAAAGGAGTGTGGGTCCAGGGTTCGGACTTTGCGGACCGGAAGGACGGAGCGATCTACGCGAAATCGCTCCTGATGCAGGGCGGGCGCGTGCTCCTCGAGGAGAAACTCGAGGGCGAGGAGTTCAGCCTCATGGCGTTCGTGACCGACTCGGGGGTGTACCCGATGCCCGCGGTCCAAGATTTCAAGCGGGCCCTGGAGGGCGACCGTGGCGCCAACACCGGCGGCATGGGTTCGTACTCCCAGCGCGACCATCTGCTGCCGTTCCTACCAGCGGGCGATCGGGACCGGGCGCTCGAGGTGCTCGCCCGCACGGTGGACGCGCTGCGCGCCGAGGGGTGGCGCTACCGTGGGATCCTCTACGGTGGCTTCATGCTCACGGCCTCCGGCCCGGTCCTGCTCGAGTTCAACGCCCGGTTCGGCGACCCCGAGGGGGTCAACGCCCTCACGCTCTACGAGGAGGGCGACTTCGCTTCCCTCCTCGAGGGGGTCGCGACCGGCCATGTCGACCCCAACCTCGTCCAGTTCCGCCAGCGGGCCACGGTCGTGAAATACCTGGTCCCGCCCGGGTACGGCGACCACCCACGCTCGGGCGGCGTCCTCCACCTCGATGCGGGAGCGATCGAGGCGGAGGGAGTCCACGTCGTCTACGGAAGCGTCGACATCGCGGGCCCCGGCGCGGTCCGGCTGAGCGCCTCGCGCGGGATCGCTCTCGTGGGCGAGGCGAGCGCCATCCATGAGGCCGGAGCCCGCGTCGAGTCCTCGCTCAAGCACGTGCGGGGCGACTACTACGTCCGACACGACATCGGCACGCAGGAAGACCTCGTTCGGCGCTGGGAGCACGTGCGGCGGCTCCGCGCGCCGACGGCGGGCGCCTCCCCCCTTCCGCTCAGCGTCGCTCCGCCCGGGGCGCCCCCGGCGAGCCACGGGCCGCCGGAGCAGCTCCTGAGCTAGCCGGCGCGCCAAGCGTCAAATACCCTCCTCCCGGTGTTGAGGCGCTGTGGCGTTCTGTCCGAAGTGCAAGCGGCTGATGCGACCCGACCGAGCCGCCGGGGTCTGGCGGTGCTCCGCGTGCGGTACGGAGATCCCGCTCGGTACGGGGGTCGCGGTCGTCCACTCCGTGCCGACCCACCGTTCGATGGACGTCGTCGAAACGAAGGTCGTGACGCTGCCGAAGACCGAGGAGACCTGTCCGAAGTGCGGGAACGGGGAGGCGTACTGGGTCCTGCGGCAGACCCGCGGTTCCGACGAGCCCGAGACACGGATCTTCGAGTGCACGACCTGTGGGCATAAGTGGCGGGAGTACCAGTGACCGCACCGGGGTTCGACCCGGTCGAACGGGTGTTTGCCGCCGACGCCGTGGGCCGCCCGGTCCGCCTGCGCGGTTGGGTGCTGCGTTCGCGCTCCTCCGGGGGGATCCTGTTCCTCGTCCTGCGCGACCGCACCGGGACCGTCCAGGTGACAGGGAAGAAGGACGTCCTCGGCTCCGCTGCGTTCGACGCGGTCGAACACGTCCAGGTGGAAGGAGCGGTCGCGGTCGAGGGGACCGTGGCGGTCGACCCCCGGGCCCCGGGGGGCCGCGAGGTCCGCGCCGCCGCGTTCTCGGTCATCGACGCGGGGCTCCCGTTCCCGATCTTCGCCGACCAGACCGAGGAGTTCCGCCTCGACAAGCGCCACCTCGCGATCCGCTCCCAGGAGCACGTGGCCACGTTCCGGGTCAAGGCCGAGCTGCTGCGAGCGTTCCGAGAGTTCCTCGACTCCGAGTCGGTCCTCGAGATGACGCCGCCGATCCTCTCGGGCAACGCCGCGGAGGGCGGAGCGGAGGCGTTCCGGTTCGACTATTTCGGCCGCCCGGCCTACCTCTCGCAGACCGCGCAGCTCTACCTCGAGGCCCTGCTGTTCCCGAACGAGCGCGTCTACGCCCTCACTCCGTCGTTCCGCGCCGAGAAGTCGCGCACCCCCCGCCACCTCACGGAGTACCTCCATCTCGAGGCGGAGCTCGCGTGGTGCGACCTCGAAGGCCTTCTCGATTTCATCGAACGTATGGTCGTCCACGTCGCCCACGCGCTCGCCGCACGACGCGCGCCGGAGCTCACCGCGCTCGGCCGGCCTCCGGCGGAGCTCGCCGCGCTCACTTCCCCCTTCCCGCGGATCTCCTACGCCGATGCGCTCGACCGCTTGGCCGGGCAGGGCTTCCCCGTTCGCTGGGGCAGCGACCTCGGCACGGCGGAGGAACGTGCCCTCACGCTCGAGGAGCGCTCGCCGATCTTCGTCACTCGCTTTCCGCGGGAGGTCAAGGCGTTCTACATGCTGCCGACGGCGGGCGATCCGCGGACCGTCGAGGCGGCCGACCTGCTCGCCCCCGAGGGCTACGGCGAGATCGTGGGCGCCTCCTGCCGCGACACCGACGCCGAGCGGCTCTCCCGGCGGCTCACCGAGGCCGGCGCCGACCCGCGGGAGTACGACTGGTACCTCGACCTCCGTCGGCACGGGAGCGTTCCCCACGCCGGCTTCGGCCTCGGGGTGGAGCGCGTCCTGCGCTGGATGCTCCGTCGGGAGCACATTCGAGAGACCACTCCGTTCCCCCGAACGCCGTCCCGGCACACCCCGTGAGCCGATCCGGGGCCCGATCGCGTAGGCAAGGTTCAAGAGCGAGCATGGGTCTCGGCGCCGTCAGGTCCCCGCACCGGAGTTGCTGACGTGGCCGAAGAGCACCGACCGGAACGGGAGCCCGGGCGCGCCGTCGCCGCCCCTCCTTCCGAGAAGCCGACCTCCGCCCTCGTGGTCGAGCGGATCGCCGCCCAGGACGTTCCGGCCGTGTGTGCCCTGTACAAGAAGGTCTGGGAGGCAGAGACGACCGGGCTGCCGGCCCCGCTCGTGAAGTCCTGGCAGCCGACCCCGCTCGAGTTCACGAGCTGGATGGAAGGGGTGACGTACTTCGCCGCCCGCCGGGACGGCCGGGTCGTCGGCGTCCTCGGCTGCGCACTCGAGGACGGAAGCGGCCACCTAGTCCACCTCGTGGTCGACCCCGAGTTCCGGAGACAAAAGGTCGCGACCGCCCTGCTCGCCGCGGCGCTCGACTGGGCCAAGCGATCGAACGCCCCCGAGGTGTGGGCCGACTCGCTGGCGCGTTTCTCGGCGGCGAGCGCGCTCTTCCGGCACCTCGGCTTCGCGACGTGTGGGCTCCTGCATAAGCACCAGTGGAACGAGGACGTCCAGCTCTTCGAGCACCTACTGTAGCGGGGTCGCGCCCCGGCCCTAGTGCGGGCGGGGGGAGGGCGACCGCCCGGAGCGATTGGGAGGGAGCCCGTGGCGCTGCTGGAGGGCCCGCAGGCGCCGCAGCCCCTCCTCGGGGTGGCCGTGGAAGAACTCCCGCGCCCCGCGGGCGAGCTCGATCGCCTCGAGCTCGGTCGCGACGCCATGGGTCCGCTCGTCGACGAGGTAGTCCCCATACTGAGCGATGTACTTCGGAAGGCCCGCTTTGAGGCGGTTCACCGCCCCGAGCCTCAGCGCCCGGATCTGCTGCTTGAGCGACGCCAGCTTGCCGGCGCGTAGCTCGCTCTCGAGGTCGTCGGCGATCTCCGCCGGGTCCTGCGGCACCTCGACGCCGAGCGCCTGCATGTCCTTCAGGAGCGCGATCACCCGCTCGAGCTCCTCGCGCGCTTGGTCGAGGTGGCGCTCCTTGAGGGTCAGGACCCGGTCGACCTGCTGGAACGTCGCGAGCGCTTGGGGGATGTCGCCGGTGCGGGCGGCGTGGAGGACCTCCTCGATCTGCTCGCGCTCGAGCCGGCTGTCGACGCTGTAGGCCTCGAGCCGGGTCAGACGCCCCTTGGAGCGCTTCTCCCACTCCTCGAACGCACCGGTGAGCCGTTGCTGGGCGATGCGCTCGATGCCGCGCACGACCTCGGCCCACGGCTCGGGATTGGGGGCGGTGCGGGCGGCCTCCTCCGCCCAGCCCGGTAGGCGCGGAAGCTCCGCGCCGAGGGACTGCGCACCTTCGGCCCACTGGGCGAGGCGGCTCAGACGCCGGGAGAGTTCCGTCGAGAACGGGTTGGCGACCGGTGCGGACGGGTGACGGCCCGTCGTCCGTTCCCGGGACCGCGGCGGGGCGGCCGGCTCGGCCGGCGCGGGCCCCGGGTCGCGCGCGCCTCCCGCCCCCTCGAGCAGACCTTGGCACGAAGGGCATACGAGGAGCCCCGCGCCCACGACGGCTCCGCACTGGGGGCAGACCTGGCTCTCGGTCACGACGTTACCTTACGGAGAAGATGCAGGGGGTGAGATTTGAACTCACGAACTCCTACGAGACCAGGACCTCAACCTGGCGCCTTTGACCAAGCTGGGCCACCCCTGCACGCCGTCCGCGCGTACGGGGGCCGAGCGATAACCTTTGCGAACGTCTGCCGCCTCAGGGAGGCGCTAGGTCGCTCCCCTACCAAAAAGGCTTGTGTAGCCCCGTGGGAGTGACACGCCCATGGCCGAACGTACCTACGATGGGTCGACCGTCTTCATCGGCCAGAAGCCGACGATGACCTACGTCTTCCAGGTCGTGACCCAGTTGAACGCGGGCGCGGGTCCGGTCGTCGTCAAGGCCCGGGGGAACGCGATCGGCAAGGCGGTCGACGTGGTGGAGGTCGTCCGCCGGCGCTTCCTCGAAGGGCAGGTCGACATCGGCCGGATCACGATCGACACCGAGCGCTTGGTCAACCGCGAGGGGCGGGAGGCGAACGTTTCGTCGATCGCGATCCCGCTCACCCGGACGGGCCCGCTCCCGGTCCCGACGTCACCGGAGGGTTCGTCCCTCCCGAAGGCGGGGCCGTCTCCGTCGGCGTAGCCGCCCGAACCACCCAGGTCCCGGCGAAGCGGTCCCCGAGCCGCTGCCGCTCGGAGGAGAGGGCGATCGCGAGGATCCCCACGGAGCCGAGCAAGGCGACGCCGCCGATGAGGAACGCGGTGATCCCCGAGACCGCGAGGAGACCCCCCGGGAGTGCCACCCCTCCGACCGTGACGCTCGCGAACGTTCCGTACTTGAGGGCAAAAGCGACCACGAGGGCCCCACCCAGCCCGAGGACCGTGAACACGGGCAGCACCGAGACGTTGCGCACGAGCGAGGCGAGGAAGCCGACCCGACCGAGACGGCGGTCGCGGACGACCAACCGGACCGCTCGCTTCCCGAGCGAGCTTCCAGTGAGGGTCTCGACCAGGACACGGTAGAGGAATGCGAGCGCAATGAACCCGTAGATCGCGGCGTTGAACGCGAGGCTGTTGAGGACGTCCAGCAGATTGCCCGGCGTGGCGAGCACCAGGAGGACCCAGATCGCGACCGCCGGTACCCCGACGACTACGAGATCGAGGAGGAAACCGAGCGTTCGCTGCCCGATCGGGCCGAATCGCCGCTCTCCCAGGTCCCGGCCGAGACGGACGAGCGCGCGCGCGGTCAACCAAGCCCGGAAACCTTCCCGACCGTCGGTCGTTCCCGATACCGCCAGGGCGTCCAGGTTCGCCTGGTCGCTCACCACCCAGCCCGGCACGGGGAGACCGTGCCACGGCCGGTCCTCGGGAGATTCCCCGAGTCCGAGCAAGCGGTGGGTCTGCTGGGCGGCGTCGCGGGCGGCCCGAGCGGACTCGCGGAGCGACTCGTCGAGCCGGCCGGAGACCCCGGCGCGGAACGCCCGACCGAGCCGACCGAGCGGCGTGGGCGTCGACGGGCCGCCGGGTAGCGGGGCGAGCGGCCGTCCCGCGGCTCGGTGCGAAAGGTAGGCGACGAGCAGTGCGAGGAGTCCCGAGAGATAGACGAGGTCGAAGACCCCGGCGCCACCGATCGTGTACAGGCCCGCGGGACCGGTGCCGTAGAGCGGGGGCTGGCGCAAAAGGTCGGCCCCGAGGAGGACGCCCCACGTCGTGGCCAGGTACGCTATCGGCAACGCCGCCCCCTCGGCACCGGGAAAGGCACGCCGGGCCACGAGCCCGGCGATCGCTCCGGCCCCGATCGGGGGAAGAAGGAAGAACGGGAACGGCTCGACGATCCCGACGCCCGGGACCGCCTCGGAAGCCAGGAAGGTCGAGAAGAGGACCCCCGAAGTTAGCGGCAGGAGGAGCGCGAGCGCCCGGTTCCCGGCCACCACGGTCGGAGTCCCGTCGGCGCCCGGTTCGCCCCCGTGGGGGAGCGGCGTGCTTCCCCAGCGCGCGACCACGACGGCCGGTACGAGGGCCGCGACCGCGCCCACGAGGAGGAGCTGGCCGGCCCCGGGTCCGATTCCCAGCCCGGTACCGAGGGCTGCCGATAGCGGCGCGGCGAACGGTAGGACGAGGAGGAGCAGGGCGGGGG
>DAIDCO010000012.1:0-22563 GCA_027309555.1 bacterium | reverse complement strand
ACCTACTCGCGCTCTCGATCGAGAGCGCGAGTAGGTAACGGCCTACGGTCCGGCCGAGCGGGGGCGCCACTCGCCCCAGCGCGAGGGAGCCGACGACCACCGGGAAGACCGCCCCACCGAGGCTGACCGCGACGAGGTCGTTCGCGATCGCGCCGAACGGAAGGATCGCGAACGTCGCGAGGATCGACCCCGGGAGCAGCAGCCAGAAGGACCGGCGTCCGAAGCCGAGGCTCTCGGCGAACGGTTCGTGTTCCCAGGCGAGCAGGAACAGGAATGCCCAGAGCAGCCCGGGCAGCGCGATCGAGACCGAGTTCGCGACGATATCGTTTGCCAGGACCCCGAGGTCGACCACCGCCTCCGTCCGCGCCCGAGGGCGAGCGCAAGGCGCGCGCGGAGCCTAAACGTTTTGTCGGCCGCCCCGCTCGGGCGGGCATGGTGCCGCCCCGCCTGGAGAAGGACTCGCTCGGCCCCCGGGAGGTCCCCGATTCGGCGTACTGGGGGATTCAGACGTTGCGTGCGCGCGAGAACTTCCCCGTGAGCGGCCTGCGCGCCTCGCGCCACCTCATTCGCGCGTATGCCTTTCTCAAGCTCGCGAGTGCCCGCGCGAACGTCGAGCTAGGTGGGCTCGACACGGAGCGCGGAGGTGCGATCGGCACGGCGGCGGAGGAGATGGCCGCCGGTAGGTTCGATGGGGAAATCGTGATCGATGTCTTCCAGGCCGGGGCGGGGACCTCGTTCCACATGAACGTCAACGAGGTGCTCGCAAACCGCGCGCTCGAGATCCTCGGGAAGCCTCGGGGCGACTACGCGACCCTGAGCCCGAACGATCACGTCAATCGGGGCCAGTCGACGAACGATACCTACCCTTCGGCGGCCCAGGTCGGGACCCTCTTCGCGCTCGCGCAGCTCAAGGGGGCCGTCGGCACGCTCTCCGAGAGCCTCCGCAAGAAAGGCGAGGAGTTCGCCCGGCTGCCGAAGGCGGGCCGCACCCACCTCAAGGACGCGATGCCGGTCACGCTCGGGGCCGAGTTCCATGCGTACGCGACCGCCCTCACCCGGATCCTCGAAGGGCTGCCCCCGGTCGAGCGGGCGCTCGCGGAGATCCCGCTCGGGGGCAGCGCGGTCGGGAGCGGGGTCAACTCGGTTCCGGGGTTCCGGGGCCGGGCGGTCGCCGAGTACGCCCGGGCTACCGCCCTCCCGCTGGTCGTGGCGCGGGACCCGTTCGAGACGATGCAGAGCCGCTGGCCGCTCGGCGCGGCTTCGGCCTGGCTGCGGACGCTCGCGCTCGAGCTCGTCCGGATCGCGAACGACCTGCGGCTGCTTTCGAGCGGACCGGCGACGGGCTTCGATGAGATCCGGCTCCCCGAGATCCAGCCCGGCTCCTCCATCATGCCGGCCAAGGTCAACCCGTCGGCCGCCGAGTGCCTCGACATGGTCGCGTTCCATGTGCTGGGAGCGGATGCCGCGACGGCGTACGCGGTGGCGGCCGGCCAGCTCGAGATCAACGTGATGATGCCCCTCGCGGCCTACGAGGTGCTCTTCTCCGCGGAGATCCTCGCGAATTACCTCCCGGTCTTCGCCCGTACGTGCGTCGACGGGATCACGGCGAACCGGGGGCGTCTCGAGCAGTACCTAGTCGAGTCCGCGGCGATCGCGACGGTCCTGACGCCTCGGCTCGGCTACTTGAAGGTCGCCGAGCTCCTCCACGACGCAGAGCGGTCGGGCCGGCCGGTCCGCGAGCTCCTGGTCGAGCGGGGGCTGCTCACCGCCGCCGAGGTGGAGTCGCTGCTCGGCGAGGCCGCGCTCCTGAAGCTCACCGAGCCGGTGCCGTGAGCCGACGGCACGCGCAGGGTTAAGTCCCTCCCGGGCCGTCCATCCGAGCTACGTCCATGGCCACGATCGAGGAGACCACTGTCGAGCTCGCGAACCAGGGGTCCGAAGAGTTCCGCCGGGCCACGGACGTCCTCGAGAAAGTCGGCCTCACTCGCTACGAGGCCCGGGCGTACATCGCCCTCGTGGGCCGGGGGGTCGGCGACGCCACGACGCTCGCGACCGCTGCCGGGATCCCGCGAACGAGCGCCTACAAGGTCCTCGAATCCCTCGCGGGAAAGGGCTACGCGGAGCCGACCGGTGGAAAGCCGATCCTGTTTCGACCGACGCCGCCGCTCGACGTGGCGGAGACGCTGAAAGGCGCGATCCAGGAGGTCTTCGAAAAGCTCGCGCTCCTCCACCGGGTCGTCGGCGAGCACGGAGAACCCCAGCTCGTCTACCTGCTGAGCGAGCGCGACAAGGTCGTCGGCAAGATCGGCGAGCTCCTGGACCAGGCCAGTCGAACGTTCATCCTGACGACGCCCCAGGTCGCCGACCTGCGCGACACCCTCGGGAAGAAGATCCAGCACGCGGTGAAGCGCGGAGTGCGCGTTACCTTCGTCACCGCGCCCCTCCAGCGCGTCCCCGAAGGGGTCGAGTACGTGCCGCGCGAGAACCTGCGCGCGACCGAGGTCCTCGCGGACGGCGAGCACGCCCTGCTCGCGGCGCCGGGCCTCGACGCCTGCGGGTTCACCGACAATCCGATCCTCATCGCCCATCTCAAGCAGTTCCTCGAGGTGATCCTCGAAAAGGGTCCGGACGAGGCTCCGCCGTAGGGGCCCCGGTCGCGTCGATGGGCACCGGCGGGGTCACCACGGGTCGGCGAGCTCCGCCCGCCGAGCGGGTCCGCGAGCGGCTGGCGCGCGTCGCGGGGCGAGCGCTCGCGGCGACCATGCCGAGCGGCTACTCTCGTCTCGGACGGGTCCTCCTGCTGCGCCTGCCCGAATCGTTGCGCCCGCACTTCCCCGAGATCGGCTCGGCCTGGCAGGTCGAGCTCGGGGTCGCCACCGTCCTGGTCGTCGCGGGGCCGATCGAGGGCGAACTGCGCACCCCCCGGGTCGATCGGATCGCCGGCACCGAGACGGAGACCGAGGTGGTCGAGTACGGGGTCCGATGGCGCTTCGACGCCGCGCGGATCATGTTCGCGGCGGGGAACCGCACCGAGCGGGCGCGGGCCGCCCGCCTCGTTCGGCCCGGCGAGGCTGTCGTCGACCTCTTCGCGGGCATCGGGTACTTCGCCATCCCCGCGGCGCGCGCGGGCGCCGCATCCGTCCTCGCGGTCGAGAAGAACCCGCTCGCGGCCCGCTACCTGCGGGAGAACCTCGTCTCGAACGGGGTCGCGGACCGCGTCGAAGTGCGCGAGGGGGACAACCGCACCGTGTCCCTCCCCGCCGGCTCGGCCGACCGAGTGTTCTTGGGCTATCTTCCGAGCGCGGTCCCTTGGGTTGGTCGGGCGCTCGAACTCCTGCGGCCGCAGGGAGGTTGGCTTCACGTGCACACGGTCGCCGATGCCCGCGACGCACGAGCTGCGGCGTCCGAGGCGGTCACGGAGGCGGTTCGGCGGGCCGGCGGGGTCGCGGCCGCGTCCACTGCCCGCGAAGTGAAGCCGTACGGACCCGGCCGCACCCATGTAGTGGTCGACCTCGCGGCGCGCGCCGACGGCTAGGCCGGCCGCGGCGTGGCCGTGCGAGCGGAGAGCGTGCGCATCGCCTCGGGAAACGCCCGCGCGAATCGTTCGATGTCCCCGGGGGGGTTCGAGAAGGAGACCCGTACGAATCGCTGCCCGTGGTGGGGCGAGAGATAGTTTCCCGCTCGCACGAAGACGCCGTGGTGGAAGAGGAGCTCCTCCTGGACCGCCTCGGGCGTGACCCCGGTGGCGCCGAGGTCGATCACGAGCATGTTCGCGCGCGACGGGTACACGGGCAGGGAAGTACCCGGAACTCCCGCGACGACCTCGCGGACCCGCGCCCCATTCTCGCGCGTCTGCCGGACGACCTCCCCGATCCAGGACGACTTCGTCCGGAGAGCGGCCCGGGCCGCGACCTGAGCGAGGATGTTCACGCCGAGGTCGTTCGTGTTGAACCGCGCGATCGCGCGAACCCGGTCGGGCGGCGCGGCGAAGCCGCCCAGGCGTAGCCCGGCGAGGCCGCAGCTCTTCGAGACCGACCAGACCGTGACGGTCTCCTCGGGGGCGAACTCGGCGGCGAGCGCGTGGCCCTCGGAGAAGTCCCGGTAGGTGACGTCGTTGAGGAGGACGAGATGGTGGTCGTGCGCCACTTCGGCGATCGCGCGGACCTCCTCGCGCGAATAGCCCGAGCCGAGAGGGTTCAGCGGATCGATGAGGAGGACCATCGTCGTCCGCGGGCCGATCGCCTCCTGGATCCGTTCGGCCGTCAGCCGGAACGGCGGCGCATAGATGTCGAGGTTCGCCGTGCGGGCGCCGGCGAGCTCGACGAACCGGTGGATGATGAGGTAGCTCGGGTCCGAGGCGATCACCTCGTCGCCCGGGGCGAGGAGCGCGCGGGCGATCATGTAGAGCGACTCGGTCCCGCCGCCGGTCAGGAAAGGGCGGGTTCCGGCGAGGCCGAGGTCGGCGGTCACGAGGTCGATCAGCTCGGGATCGCCCGAGGCGGGCGGATAGCCCTCGTAGCGTCGTTCTCGGATCGCCTCGTCGAGCGCTCCGCGGACGATCTCGGGGGGGACGAGATGGTTCGTGTTCTGGCTCAGCCAGGCGATCTCCGTGCGGTGCGCGTGCGCGTAGCGGAAGGCGTCGGCGGACGGGCTCGACACGATGGCGTACGGGTTCTCGTCGGCTTAACGGCTTTGGGGGCCGGGCGCCCCGGCCTCCCCGAGGAACGTGGTGACGATCCCGAGCGACTGGGGCCGTGCGGCCGTACGGACAAACCCCGCGTGGCCCAGCGCGGCGCGGAACGCCTCTCGCGGTGGGAGGCTCCGCAGCGATTCGGGGAGGTAGGCGTACGGCCCGGCGCTCCGCACGGCCGCGCCGAGCCAAGGGACGACCCGGTCGAAGTAGGCGTGGAAGAGCCGCCCGAAGGTCGGCGAGAGCGGCTCGGTGATCTCGAGCGTGAGGAGGACCCCGCCGGGCCGGAGGACGCGGTGCATCTCGGCAAGGGCGGTCGGGAGGTTCGCGAGATTGCGGGCGACGAAGGCGTTCGTGACGAGGTCGAAGCTCCCGGCCGCGAACGGGAGGCGGAGCGCGGTCGCCCGCGCGAAGTCGAGGCGGTCGGCCTCGGAACGCGCCCGGGTCGCCGCTTCCGCCCGGCGCAGCATCGCCCCGGTGAAGTCCGCCGCCACGACCCGCGCGCCGGGATAGTGCCGAGCGACCTGACGGGCGAGCTCACCGGTCCCGCAGCCGAGGTCGAGGGCCCGCCCGATCGGCCCGGTGGGGCGGAATCGGTCGAGGTCCCAGAGCGCCCGCGGCCGCCAGAGGTAATCGTTCCCGAGGGAGGCGACGTGGTCGAACCATTCGTACCGCTCGGCGATATGCGTGAACATCCGCCGCACGTCCCGTTCGAACGTGGGCAGCGTGCGGTCGGGGAAAGGGGACCCGTCCGCCGCGCGGCGCCCGTCGGTCGCGGGGATCGCCATCGCCCTCCCACCGCGCCGAGCCGCCATAACGGTACGGCTCAGCCGGTTCCTTCGAGTGCCTTCGCGAGCGTGGCGTGTCGGGCCGCGAAGTCGGGGCGGTGCTCGAGGAGCCCGCTCGCTTCGGCGTCCCGTAGTCGGTCCCTCGCCTCCTCCAGGTCGCCCCGCCGCCGGGAGAGTCCGGCGAGGCGGAAGAGCATCTCCGAGACCTCGGGGCCGAGGCGCATCTCGCGCGCCCGGGCAAGGGCGTCCAGGTAATGGGTCTCGGCATCGTTCAGCGTGCCCTCAGCCTCGGCGACGAGCCCGCGGGTCATCGCGATCTGCTGCTCCCCCAGCCGATCCCCGATCGGGCCGAGGGCCTGGACCGCCCGCTCGAGCGCGGGGCGGGCTCGCTCGGGCCGCCCCAGCTCCGCGTGCCATTGCGCGAGGTTGAGGTGGCAGTAGCCGATCCAGATGGGAGACCGCGACCGATCCGCTGCGGCGATCGCGACCTCGATCGTGCGGAACGCCGCGTCGGTACGGTCCGCGCCGTACTCGAGGACGGCCTGGTTCATCAGGACCCGGGCGCGGGCGCCGTGGTCCTCGACCGTTCCGAACAGGTCGGCGGCGCGGCCGTACAGCTCGAGCGCGGGCTCGAAGCGCGCTTCCCCGAGCGGCACCATCGTGTTCGCCACGTCGACCAGGGCGTGCCCCTGCTCGAGCGCCGTCCCTTCGCGCTCGGCGATCTCGAGCGCCGCCCGCTGATGGGCCTCGGCGGGCGGGAGGTCGCCGCGACGCCAGAACACGACTCCCAGGACGCGGTGCGCGGCCATCAGGTCGCGTGGGCTCCCGACCTTCTCGAGCAGCGCCATCGCCTCGTTCGCGAGGGTCTCCGCCGAACCGTATTCGCTACGATCGTAGCGGGTCTGGGCGAGCCCGAGCAGCGCTCGGCCGAGCTCGAGGTCGAGGCCGGGCCGGGCCCGCGCCCGGTCGACCGCTTCGAGGAGGGTCTCCTCGGACCGATAAAGGCTGCCCAGCTCGTCCAGCAGCCGACCTTCCTCGGTCAGGAGCCGGATCTCGACCCGCGGGTCGCGGTTCGGCCGGCGCCGCTCGACCTCAAGGGCCCGGCCGAGGTGCGCGACCGCGGTCTCGAACGCGAAGGCCCGGGTCGCGAGCTGCGCGGCGCGCAGGTTGTACTCGATCGCCCGGTCGTCCTCGCGGCCGAGATAGAACTGGCGGGCGAGCTCGACGTCGCTCGCCCCACCGTGGGCCGCGAGCGCCCGGCCAATCTTCCGATGAAGGATCCGCCGCCGGGTCTCGGTGAGCGCCGCGTAGATGGTCGCTCGCACCCCCTCGACAACGAATTCGTAGACCTCGCCGCCCTTCTCCCGTAGCAGACCGACCTGGACGAGGCGGTCGAGACCCTCGGTCACGTGTTCCTCGGCCATGCCCACGACCGCGGCGAGATAGGAGAACGCGAACTCTTTTCCGAGGGCCGCCGCGTAGGTGAGCAGGCGTCGGTCGGACTCGCTGAGCCCTCGGACGCGTCCGAGCAGGATCTCCCGGACGTCCTTGCCCTCCGAGGCCTCGCCCGACGCGGGGCGACCCGAGCCCGTCGCGGCTCCCACGAGCTGTTCGACGAACAGCGGGTTTCCCTCCGTCTGCGCGTGCCAGCGCAGGACGTCCGTGCGCTCGGGGCGTCGACCGCCAAGGATCCATCGGGCAAACTCCGTCACCTCCTCGACGCTGAAGGGACGGAGCGTTCGTTGGACCACCGTCGGAACTGCCGCGATCGCGGCGATCGCCCCGCGAGCTGCCGGGGGGACCTCTGCTCCGACCCCCACGGTCGCCACGAGCGCGATCGGGGAGGAAGCGAGGTCCCGGGCGAGGCGCAGCAGGAACTCGAGCGAGGACGGGTCCGCGAACGAGAGGTCATCGGCGGCGAGGAGCAACGGACCGTCCCGGCTCAGGTTCCGAAAGTAGTCGCCGAGCTGTCCGAGCATCTCCTCGCGCCCGGCTCCGAGTCCTTCGATCGCCGTGACACCGAGGGGAGCCAGGATCCGCTCGAGGTCCTCCGGTCCTGAGCCGAGGTCGCGTCCGGTCTCTTCGGCCCGTCGACTGTCGGACCGCGATTCGGGAAGCGGCGCAAGGAAGATCGGCAGCACGATGTCGGTCCCCCCCCGCTCGGGCCGTGCCCGCTCGGGGTGCGCGGTCCGCAGGAGGTCGCGAACGAGGGAGAACGGCGCGGGGAGCTCTTCGGGGAGCGCCCGCCCGGTCAGCACACGGAACTCCCGACCGACCGCGAGGTCGACGACCCCGCGGAGCATTCGACTCTTGCCGATGCCGCCCGGCCCCACCAGAAGGAGCCCACCGCCCGAGCGGTCGCGGGTCCGGTCGAGGAGGCGCCCGGCCGCTTCGACCACTTCGTCCCGACCGATCAAGGGGGGGCCACTTCCCCGCCGTTCGCTCCGGGCATCGACCATGGCCGAACGACCTTTCACTTCGGCCCGGACTTATAATCCTCGGTCGCCACGGGCGCTCCCGATCCGGTGGGCGCGACCGTCCCCGGTCGGGGACCCGGGCTCTCGGCGAGCTCGAGTTGACGGCCGAGCTCGTCGAACGCGGTCGCGAGGTGAGGGCGGGCTTCGGGTAGGCCGAGCCGGGCGGCCTCTCGGTACGCCGTCCGAGCCCCGGTGAGGTCGCGGGTCTTGAAGCGCAGGCGGGCGAGGTAGTACTCGACCTCCGCGCGGTCGGCCGGGAGTCGAAGGCGCTCGCACATTTCGGCCGCCTCGGTGTACGCGCGCTCCGCCTCCTCCCATTGCCCCCGCTTCTCCGAGATGAGACCTCGGTTCTGCGCGATCTGCTCGAGCCCGAGGTCATCCGAGAGACGCGAGAGGAGCCGCCCGGCCTGCTCGTTATCGCGCTCGGCCTCTTCGAGCTGCCCAAGGGCCAGCCGCATCTCGACGCCCGAGAGGAGGGCCCGTCCGGCCGAGCGGATGTCGTGGGCTCGCTCGCCCGCGTCGCGGGCCTTCTCGAGGTAGTCGAGCCCGTCTTGGGGCTGGGTCTCCCCCACGGCGACACCGAGGTTGTGGTAGGCGCGGGCGAGCTCGGCCCAGTCGCCCGCCTCCCGCAGGCGGTCGACGGCCCGCTCGTACCACTCGATCGCGACCGACCGTACTTCGGGGCCGAGGAGCGCGAAGGAGTTGCCGATGTCGATCGAGAGCCGACCGAGGAAGCGAAGGTCCTGGGCCCCCCCGAGCTGGTCGAGGGCCCGCATGCTCTCGTCGAGCGCTTCGCGGTAGGCGCCCCGCTGGAATTCCAAGCGGCCGAGGAGCCGGTAGGTCTGGGCGACGCCGAGCCGGTCGCCGGCCCCTTCGAACAGCTTCTGCGCCGCGAGGGCGCCGCGGACCGAGGCATCGACATCGAGATTCTCGCGGGCTACTTCGGCGCGGGCGAGCAGGAGTCGCGCGCGGATCCGCGGCTCGTCCGTGCCGAGCGGCTCGAGCGCCTCCCCGAATGCCCGGTCGGCCGCGGCGAAATTACCGACCGAGTAGTACAGGTCCCCGAGCGCCTCCGCGACCTCGGCCTGTTCGCGTCTCCGGTCTCCCCCCATCTGGGCGAGGTCGAGGAGCACCCGTTGGAGGTGATTGGCAGCGACCTCCGGCTCATCCGCCTCGCGCGCGGCTTGCGCGGCCCGACGGTTATACTCGAGAGACTTCGGAGGAACCTTGCCGAGGAAGTAGTGGCGTCCGAGCTCGGCCAGGACCAGCGGTGGCGGGTCGGGGTGCATCCGCTCGAGGACCTCGGCGATCTTGCGATGGAGGACGCGCAGACGGCTCTCGGTCAGCGACCGGTAGACCCGCCCCCGGAACTCCTCCTCGACGAACGCGAAGCGGTCCCCGCCGGGGCGTTCGACCAAGACGCCGGCCAGGACGAGCTGCTCGACCTGCTCGGCCAGGATCTCCTCGTCGATCCCCATCGCGGCCACGAGGAGCGGAAAATCGAACTCCGGGCCGACGGCGCTCGCATACGCGAGGAGGCGACGCGCCTCCGTGCCAAGCTCCTCCGGTCCGGCGGGAGCGCCCTTCCCCTCCGACCGAGGGGCGTCCCCTCCTTCCGGCATCCATGGGATGCTACCGCAGCCGGGAGGTTAAATCCCTCTCTCCACGACCGCCGAGGAAAGGTCCCGGACCGGCGCGGCTCCGCAAGGGTTATCTAACGCGCCCCGGCTCGGCGGCGCGATGGCCGAGGAAGCTCCGCTGGGCGCGACGCCCTCCGCCCCCCCGGTCTCGATGATGTCGCCGGCCCGCCGAGCCACGTTCTGGGGGTTTGCCCTCCTCGTCGTGCTGGCCGTTGCGTTCTACGTCTGGTGGGGAGTCGCCTACGCAACCTGGCTCGACAATGGGGTCTACGCCGTCGTGATCACGCTCTTGCTGTTCGGCCTCGCCGGGATGTGGCTCGTTCTGCCGAATCCGCCCTCCCCGGCGCCGCCGGCCCCGTGAGGGGCCCTTAGAGCGGACGGCCCGCGAGCGCCCAACGGACCCCGTCCACCGCGCCGCACGCAATGCACGGGCCGAGCGGTCCGGTTTCGAACGGAAGGCCCTCCTCGGGCGTGCCAAGAAGGGCGCCGGCGATCGCGGTCTCGACGCGGTGACCGCATTCCTCCCGACCGCACCAGGAGAAGTAACGGACTCGCTCGGAGTTGGCGAGCGCGTCGAGCGAACCTGCCGGCGCGAACGCTCCACGGAACGCTTCCTGGGCCCGCTCCGCGAGCGCGCGGTCGAACTCGGCGAGGCGGTCGCCCACCTCCCGCTCGAGCGCGTCGAACGCGACCGTGCTCTTGCGGCCGAGCCGATCCACGGCGGTCGCCGTACGGGAGTCGGCCTCTCGCCGGCCCACCTCGAGCCGGAGCGGTGCTCCCCGCAGTTCCCAGCGATAGTACTTGGCGCCGGGGCGGTCCTCTCCTTCGTCCAGGTACACGCGACGTCCGGACCGGCGCAGTCGATCGCGAAGTTCCGTCGCCGCGGCGCGCGGAGCGTCCCCCGCGGTAGCGCCGACGATCGGAATGATCACGACCTCGTACGGGGCGAGCGCGGTGGGGAAGACGACACCCTTCGCGTCGCCGTGCACCGCGACGACGGCTCCGAGCAGCCGCTCGGAGAGTCCGAAGGTCGTCTGGTGAACGAGGCGTTGGCTCCCGTCAGGGGCCTCGTAGCGGATCCCGTAGGGTCCCGAGAAGTTCTCTCGATAGTGGTGGACACTGCCCAGCTGGAGGGTCCGCGCGCCCCCGACCGGAGCGTCGAGCGCGACCGAATAGAACGCCCCGGGGAACTTGTCCCAATCGGGTCGGCGTACCGCGAGGTAGGGCAGGACGAAGGCCTCGGCCATCTGACGGAACGCCCTCAAGTTCGAGCGCACCCGCTCGGTCGCCGTCGCTTCGTCGACCTGGCAGGTATGCTCCTCGAAGAAGTGGATCTCCCGGACGCGGAAGAACGGTCGGGTCGTCTTCGTCTCATAGCGGAAGACGTTCACGATCTGGTAGACGTTGAGCGGGAGGTCCCGGTGCGACCGGACCCAGACGGAGAAGACGGGGTACATCGCGGTCTCGCTCGTCGGGCGGAGGACGAGCGGGATGTCGAGTTCGGAGGCCCCGCCCTTCGTGACCCAGAAGACCTCGGCGTCGAAGCCTTTGATGTGCTCCTTCTCCTTCGCGAACTCGTTCGCGGGGATGAGCGTAGGGAACTCGACGGGCTGCGAGTCGGTCGCCTCGATCTCGCGGACGATCACCGTGTCGAGATTGCGCCGAGCGAGAAAGCCGTACGGCGTCCAGATGTTCATGCCCTTGACGCCGTAGCGCTTGTCCGTGAGGCCGGCTTCCTCGACGACCGCGAGGTACCAGTCGATGAACGCCGAGGCCTTATCGGGAAGCGCGACCATGCGGGAGTTCGAAAGGAAAGGACGGCGGTATAAGCGTGTAGGGAGGGCCCGATGCGACGCGGATGCCGCGGTCTCCGGGCCCGGAGGGGGGCGAGCGCTCCCTCGGCTCCACGCAAGCGGTTAAGCCAACCGCCGCCCATGCGACATGGGCCATGCGCCTGGTCGTGTGCATCGACCGGGACGACGACCTCGGCCGCAAGGCCGGTGTTTCGGGCCCGGTGGTCGGACGCCCCGCGGTCCTGGACGCGGCGACGCGCCTGGGCACCGCCGACCCCGAGGACTCCGACACGAACGCGATCTTCGCGGCCGTGAGCCTGCTCGACGAGCTCCGCGGGGCCGGCGAGGAGTGCGAGGTCTGCATCCTGACCGGCTCGCCGAAGGTCGGGGTCCTCTCGGACCGGCGCGTCGCCGACCAGTTCGACCACGTCCTCGAAGAGGTCCGGGCGACCTCGGCGTACCTCGTGAGCGACGGCGCCGAGGACGAGTTTCTCTTCCCGATCCTTGCCTCGCGAGTCAAGGTCGACGGGGTGCGTCGGGTCTTCGTTCGTCAGAGCGCCAGCATCGAGTCGACCTACTACACGCTCGTCCGGGCCCTCAAGGACCCGAAGCTCCGGGCGAAGACCGTGCTCCCGTTCGCGCTCGTCCTCCTCATCCTAGGCCTGGCGGCGGCGGAGAACGTGCTCCTCTGGGGGGTGATCGGGCTCTCGATCCTGCTCGGCATCTACCTCATCTTCTGGACCTTCGACATCGACGAGGCGATCATCGATTCGATCCGCTCCGCGTCGACCGACATCCGGCAGGGTTCGGTCGCGTTCGGCTTTGGCCTCTTCGCGGTCGCGCTGGTCGGGGTCGGATTCCTGCAAGGGTACAACGCCTACTACTCCGGCTCCTCCGTCCAGATCCTCGACCAGGCGGTCCTTTTCCTCCAGGCGGGATTGCTCTGGTGGATCTTCGGGGCGATCGTCTGGGAGTCGGGACGGGCGATCCGTCGGATGTTCTCCCGGGGCCGCTTCCCCCGGTCCTTTCTGGTCGCGACCACCTCGATCGTCGGGATCGGCCTCGTGAGCTACGGGATCGTCTACCTCGTCCGCTTCCTCGAAGGGGTCGAACGGGCGAGCCAGCTGCCCCTCCTCGTGGGACTCGTCGTGAGCGGCTTCGGTCTGATCATCGGCGCCGGGGTCCTCCAGCAGTACTTCAAGGCGGCCGCCCGCCGTGCGGTGGACGACTCGGCGAGCTCGACCTAGGGCGCGGAGTGCGTCCCCGTTCCGTCGAGCGACGTGTACGCGGCGACCCGCTCGAGGTCGGCGCGCGGGACGACCAGGCCCGAGCGTTCGCGAAGGGTCGTCCGGACCCCGTCGATCCCGGGCGCGACGCTCGCGGCCCGGGCCGCGAGCGTCGCAAGGTCCTCCCAATAGTTCCACGGGAAGACGATCCAGACCCACGCGTCGCGGGGGATCTCCTCCGCGTAGTACGTCGGGACGAGCTTCGAACGAGTGATGTGCAAGAGCGCGGCGCTCTCGAGGCGGGCCGGATGCTGGAGGGCGACGTGCTCCGTCGCGAGGAGGAGGCTCTCCCCGGTATCGGTGATGTCGTCGACGACCAGGACCTTCTCTCCGTGCACGCTCCCGCTCAAGCCGTCGGTGAGCTCGGCCGCTCCGCTCGGGGTGGCGGTGACCCCCCAGTGCTGGGCGCGGACCGAGAGGAGGCGTTTCACCCCGAGACGGTCGCAGAGGAGTCGGCCGGGCACCCATCCCCCCCGGGTGAGGGCGACGATCACCTCGGGGGCCGCGCGCCGGGCCCGCACCGTGTCGGCGATGCGGTCCGCCCAGCGCTCGACCTCATCCCACGTCGCGGACCGGCAGCGCGGGAGGTCGACCATCGGCTCGAGGGGGTCCCGCGCCTAGGGGTAGATCCCGCGGATTCGTATCGCATCGACGACGCGCTGGATCGCGAGCGCGTAGGCGGCGGTGCGGTGGTGCACTTTGCGCTCGCCGGCAACCCGATGCACATCGTTGTACGACTGGACCATCACGCGCTCCAAGCGGCTGTTGACCTCGGCAAGGGGCCAGAAGAACCCCTGGATGTCCTGCGCCCACTCGAAGTAGCTGACCGTGACCCCGCCCGCGTTCGCCAGGATGTCGGGGAGGACGGTGATCTTCTTTTGGAACAGTACCGTGTCCGCCTCGGGCAGGGTGGGTCCGTTCGCCGCCTCGGCGACGATCTTCGCCCGGATCTTGTCGGCGTTCTTCTTCGTGATCTGGTTCTCGAGCGCCGCGGGGATCAGGATATCGGCGGGGGTCTCGAGGACCTCCTCGTTCGAGATCGCTTTCGCGCCGGGGAAACCGACGACCGAGCCGCTCTTCTTCTTGAACTCCTCCACCGCGTGCGGATTCAACCCGCCCGCGTTGTAGATGCCTCCCCTCGAGTCGGAGACCGCCACGATCTTCGCTCCCTGCTCGTCCGCGAGGATGTTGGCCGCCACGCTGCCGGCGTTCCCAAAGCCCTGGATCGCGACCGACGCGTTCTTCAGATGCAGTCCGAGGTCCTTCGCCGACTCGCGGATGACGTAGGCGCAGCCACGGCCCGTCGCTTCTCCGCGGCCCTCGCTTCCGCCGAGGCTGATCGGCTTACCGGTCACGACCCCGGGCACGGAGTAGCCCTTCTGCATCGAGTACGTGTCCATGATCCAGGCCATCGTCTGGCTGTCGGTATAGACGTCGGGGGCCGGAATGTCCATCTCGGGACCGATGAACGCGGCGATCTCGCTCGCGTAGCGGCGCGTCAGTCGTTCGAGCTCGCCTTTCGACATGTGCTTCGGGTCGCAGATGACCCCGCCCTTCGCTCCGCCGTACGGGATGTTGACGACCGCGCACTTCCACGTCATCCACGCAGCGAGCGCCCGGACTTCGTCGAGCGAGACCTGCGGGTGGTAGCGGATCCCGCCCTTGCAGGGTCCCCGCGCCATGTTGTACTGGACCCGATAGCCGGTGTACACTCGGTACGAACCGTCATCCATGCGGACCGGGAAGTTGACCGTAAGCTCCCGCTTCGGGTGCTTGAGGACCTCGCGTATCCCGCCCTCGAGTCCGATGAGGTCCGCGACAATGTCGACCTGTTGCTTCGCCGTTTCGAACGGATTGATCGGTGATTCGGTGTTCGCCATAGAGCCCCGTTCCTCGGGTACCCAACGCAACCCGGGAACCTCTACTTGAGCGTAACGTGAAGTCTGTGACGGTGACGCACGGTGTCGCCAAGGGACGCCGCAGAGGGGCGACTCACCCCGGCCGCGGACGGGCCGGTCGAAACGGCTGCCAGCCGGCGGCCGGCATCGTCTGCTCGCGGCCGTCCCGGACCAGCCAGGCACCGCGGCCCCGGCCGACCGACCCGACCCGGGTGAGCGTCCCACCGACCCGGGCGACCGCTCGAGCGGCCGGCTCGAGGTCGGCGGGGGCCACGGCGGCCAGGAGCTCGTAGTCTCCTCCGTAGAACGTCAGCGTCCGCCGAGCGGACACACTCCGCGCGAGTCGGGCCATCCCTGGGGGGAGCGGCAGCGACCGCTCGTCGATCACGACCTTCGCGCGGCTCGCCGACGCGAGGAGCCGGGCCGCCTCGGCGAGCCCGTCCGACGTGTCGAGCATCGCATGGGCCCACCGCACCAGGGCCCGGCCCTCGGCGATGCGCGGGCGGACCCGGAGGAGCTCTGCGAGGGCCCGGGGGCGCGCCCGACCCTCCCGCCACCGGGCCGCGGCCCAGCCTCCTCGGCCCACCGTTCCCGTGACCGCCAGCAGGTCGCCGGGACTGGCCCCCGACCGGGGGGCGAGCCGTCCTTCCCGGCCCCAGCCGAGACCAAAGCCGACGACCGCCCGGACCGGTCCGGGTTTCGTATCCCCTCCGACCACCCCGGCTCCGAACCGTCGACTCGCACGCTCGGCGCCGCGGACCACGGCGGCCGCCCAAGTGCAGGGCGTCCCCGGTGGGAGGATGAGCGCGAGCAGCACGGCCGCGGGGACGGCCCCCTTCGCCGCCAGGTCGGAAAGGCTCACCGCGACGGCCGCGTACCCGATGCCGTCGGGAGGGGAGTCGCGGAGGAAGTGGGTCCCTTCTACGAGCGCGTCGGTCGTCAGCACGGCTACGGTGCCGACGGGAGGGCGTAGCGCGGCCGCGTCATCGCCGAGGGGAAGTAGGCCAGAGCGGCCGGCCCTAAGGTGCGACGCGAGCCAGGCGTGGAACTTCCGCTCCTCGATCGCCGGGCCGGGCTGGGGGCGTCGAGGCATGGCACGTTCACTTGTACGGGAGGTACTCTCGGCCGAGGAGCTCCCGCCCGAGGATGATCCGCATGATGTTGAGACCGCCCTCCGCACCGACCAGGTACGACATGATCCCGCGGAATCCGAGCTCGAGCCCCACGTCCTTGGTGTAGCCCGCAGCCCCGAACCACATCATGACCCGCTTTACGCTCTCGAAGGCTACCTGGGGGGCGGTCAGCTTCACCGCGGCGACCGCGCGGTCGACCTCCGAGCGGTGCGAAGGGTCGCCCCGCAACGTGTAGGTATCGAGCAGCCACGCAGCCCGCCGGCACTGCCACTTCACGGCCTCGACCTGTGTCCAGAGGTCGACGAGCTCGAACTGGATCCCTTCGAACTTCCCGAGCGGCTGCCCGAACGCTTTCCGATCGCGGATGTAAGCAATCCCGGTCTCGAGGGCCCGTTCGGCCGCGCCGACGCACGCCGCGCTGACGAACGTTCGAGCGACCGAGAAGCCCTCCATCGCGTACTCGAACCCCTTACCTTCGCTTCCGAGGAGGTAGCGCGCCGGGACGCGGACGTCCTGGTAGGTGAGTCCGCCGGTCGAGATCCCCATCCGGCCCATGTTCACGAACCGCTGCGTCGCGACGCCCGCCGATCGCGTCGGGACGTAGAGAAGGTTGAACCCCCCGCGGTCGGACTTCGAGAGGGTAAGGTGCCCTCCCCCGAGGCTCTTCGCCTCCTCCACCCCCGAGATGAAGGCCTTCTCCCCGTGGAGCACGAACGCCTCGCCGTCACGGCGCGAGCCCGTCCGCATCCCGGCGAGATCGCTGCCCCCGGTCGGTTCGGTCGTAGCGATGCCGAGGAACGCCTTTCCCTGGCAGACGGGAGGCAGGACTTCCCGCTTCGTCTCTTCGGTTCCGAATCGGCTCAGGATGTGGCCCCAGCCGGCCTCGAGGAGGAAGAAGACGGCCGTCGCCATGGAGAAGTCGCCGCGTCCGATCTCCTCTGCGGCGAGCTCGGTGAGCGTGGCGGACGCACCCATGCCACCGTACTCGGTCGGGACGGGCATCGCGAGGAGGCCGAGCTCGGCCATCGGCCCAAGGACCTCGGGGGGGATCCGCCCCTCCACGTCGATCTGTCGCTCGTGGGCTCGGAGCACCTTGTCGCCGAAGCGCCGGACCGCGGTCTGGAACGCTTCTTCCTCGTCGGTGAGTCGGAAATCCATGGAATCGGCGGGAGACGCACCCGAGAGGATTTAGCCTCGCGCCGGCGGGCCGCCGGACGGTCCGAGGAACTCCTTTATCCTCGATACGGCTCGCGCGGACGACGGAGTCTTGCATGAAGGTTCGCGTGGCGATCAACGGCTTCGGGACGATCGGCAAGCGGGTCGCCGACGCCGTCGCGCGCCAACCCGACATGGAGCTCGTCGGGGTCACCAAGACCCGTCCGAGCTTCGAGGCACGGAGGGCGCGGGAGAAGGGCTACCCCCTCTATCTTGCGGGCGAAGGGAAGGCCGAGGAGTTCGCGGCGGCGGGACTTCCGCTCGCCGGAACCGCCGCCGAGCTCCTGGCCCGCGTCGACGTCGTAGTGGACGCCGCACCGGACAAGATCGGCCGGGAGAACCGCCGCTTGTACGAGGCGGCCGGGATCCGCGCGGTCTTCCAAGGAGGCGAGAAGCCCGACGTCGCTGAGGCGTCGTTCAACGCGCTCGGCAACTACGCGGCGTGCCGGGGCAAGCGTACCCTGCGGGTCGTTTCCTGCAACACCACCGGGCTCGCCCGAGCCGCGGCGGTCCTCTTGCCGAACTGGGGGGTCGACCACTGGGAGGCGACTCTCGTGCGGCGGGGCGCGGACCCGGCAGAATCGAAGAAGGGTCCGATCAACGGCATCCTGCCGACGTTCCAGCTTCCGTCCCACCACGGGCCCGACGTGCGGACCGTCTTCCCCGAGCTTTCGATCGCCACCACCGCGCTCGTCGTCCCGACCACGCTCATGCACGTGCATGTCAACCATGTTCGGCTGAAGCGTCCTCCGCAGGCCGTTGCGGAGGTCCTCGAGGGGTTCCGGCGGACGCCCCGCTTCCGCATTTTCGCCCCCTGGGAGCACGCCGACGGGACCCCCCAGGTGATGGAGTACGCCCGCGACCGCGGGATCGGTTTCAACGACATGATGGAGAACGTCCTCTGGGAGGCCGGGACCCGCCTCGAGGGCCGGGACCTGTACTTCTTCCAGGCGATCCACCAGGAGTCGATCGTCGTTCCGGAGAACGTGGACGCCATTCGCGCGATGTTCGACCTCGCTCCGGACGGCCCGAGCTCCATTGCGCTCACCGACCGTGCGCTCGGGCTCCGCGCCGGCTAGCCGGGGCTCCTCCCGTTCGGTCGGTGGCCCCGCCGGTGGGGCTCCAGCCCCCGGGCCAGCACCCCAATCACTTTATAGGCCCCCCCACTCGCGCGCGGCGCATGTACTATCTCGACCATCGGCGGGACGTCGTGCGGATCCCGCCCGAGCGGCTCGGCCCCGAGCTCTCGAACGTGCTCACCGAGCTTGCCCAGCAGCAGTTCGAAGGCAAGCTCGTGGACGGGGCAAGCCTCGCGGTAACGATCCGAGACGTGACCCCGATTGGCGAAGGACACATTATCCACGGGGACGGCGGGGTCTACCAGGAGGTCGAGTACGAGGCGCTGCTCTTCCGGCCCGAGATCCAGGAGGTCGTCGAGGGGTCGGTCGTCGAGATCCGCAAGTTCGGGGCGTTCGTCCGGTTCGGCCCGCTCGACGGGCTCCTTCACGTTTCTCAGATCATGGACGACCGTGTCAACATCGACGAGCACAACCAGCGTCTGGTGGGGGTGGAGTCAAAGAAGGACCTCAAGGTCGGCTACAAGGTCCGGGCCCGCGTCGTCTCGCTCTCGCTCTCCGAGATTTCGCCGCGGGACAGTCGCATTGGCCTCACCATGCGTCAGCCCGCGTTGGGGCGCCTCGAGTGGATCCAGGAAGCGCACAAGAAGGCCGAGGAGAAGGGTGGGAAGAAGCCGGCGGCCCCTTCCGCAAAGAAGGCCGCCTCTCCACCGGCGGGGAAAGCGCCGGCCGCGCGCGGGTAGGGGGGTGTCATCCATGATCAATCTGAAGGCGTGCAAGAACTGCCGCTCGATCACCGACGGGGCGAAGTGCCTTCGGTGCGGCGGCGAGGTCTCACGGGAGTGGCAGGGGTACCTCATCGTGATGGACCCCGAGAAGTCGGAGATCGCTCGCAAGATGGGGATCCATGCCGCGGGCCGGTACGCGCTCCGCGTCAAGTGACGAGCGCGTCTGGGCGGTCCCCGCCTCGCTGCGGCCCACGCTCGCCGAAAAGTACGGCCCGGTGTACACCGGCGAGGAGTCGGACCGGCGCATCCGGGCCCTCGGGGTCTTCGCGAGCTGCGGCGATCGGGTGACCGCCCGGGCGATCGAGCTCGGGCACCTTCCGCTGGTCGGGATCGTGGACTACAAGACGCGCCGGAACGAGCCAGTCCCCCCCGAGTCGTTTCGGGCGCTCGCCCGTCGGCGCGTTCGTCGCGTGAAGAACCCGGCCGGCTGCCTCAGCGAGCGGCTGCGCGTCGCGGTCCGGGAGCTGGTGGCGGAGGGGGGGGGACTCATCGAGGTCGACGGGGAGGAGGACCTCGGCTCGCTCGCACTCATCGAGGCGCTTCCCGCCGGAGCGACGGTTATATACGGCATCCCGGGTGAGGGGGTCTCCTTCGTCCGCGTCGACGCGGTCTCGAAGGAACACGTGCGGCACCTCATCGGTCAGATGGAGCTCAGGAGAATCGACCTTGGAGATTAAGATCCTCGACGACCGGGCCAACCCCTTGCTGAAGCGGCACGAGGTCGCATTCGAGATTGCCCACGCGACCGCCGCGACGCCGAGCCGGGACGAGGTCCGCAGCGAGCTCTCGAAGCTCGTCAAGGCACCGAAGGACCGCGTGGTCATCGAACGGATGCACGCCCGCTTCGGCACCGCAGTGACGCGCGGCGACGCCCTCGTCTACGAGACGGTCGAGGTGGCGAAATCGACGGAGCGCGAGCACATCCTCGTGCGCAACGGTCTCAAGGAGAAGACGCCGAAGGGCGCCCCCGCTCCCGCGGCCGAGCCCGCGCCGCCCGCTCCTCCCGCCGCCACGAAGAAGGAGTGAGCCCGGATGGCGAAAGCGCGCATCGGACTCTACGAGGTCAAGGGCGACACCCTGACTCGGACCCACCGTTCCTGCCCGAAGTGCGGACCGGGAACGTTTCTCGCCGAGCACAAGAACCGCCGCTCGTGCGGGCGATGCGGCTACGCTGAGTCGAGGGCCCCACCGCCGCCGAAGGGAAAGTCGCCCAAGTCCGGCGGCTGAGACGATCGCGAGGCCGGCGGGTCCCCGGAGCGTGGACGGGGGGGTGTTGCACGGAGTTACCCGGGCGGGTAACGACGATGCGAAGATCGATTCCCTCGCGCTTCTTCGGCCGGGAGAACCGGGGGCCCCTTCGACTCGGCAGATGGGGCTCATTAATTAGGTCCGGAGTTCACGCAATGCCGATCCCCGCGGGCCCGTAGTATAGCTTGGACATCACGGAGGCCTCCGGAGCCTCAAACCCGGGTTCGAATCCCGGCGGGCCCGTCCAAACATTTAAGCCATCGTCGGTACCTGTAGCTCCGCGTGGCCGAGTTCGCCTTCCGCGAAGGACGCGGAGACCACACCCGCATCCGCGCGTCCCGAGAGGTCGTCCGCTGGGACCGGGAGCTCTCCCTCCGCTCCAAGCTCACCGCCGATGGCTATGTCCGCCGTCTGGCGCTGTTCTGCGATGTCAGCGGACTTTCCCCCACGGAAATCGTCCGACGGGCGCGGGACCGACCCGAGTCACTCCGGCGACTCCTCTCGGACTACGCCGTCGCCCAGAGGGGACGGGGACGAAGCCCCGCCTACATCCGCAAGGTCCTCTTCGCCCTCCGTTCCTGGCTCGACCACAACGGCGTCGAGTTCACCCGCCTGCCGAAGGTCGGGGGCCGGGACGGCGTGACCATCGAGAACGAGCGCGTGCCTTCGGGCGAGGACCTGCGCCGTCTCCTGTCCATCCTCTCCGCTCGGGGGAGGGTCTGCGCCCTGCTCATGGCCCAGAGCGGGGTCCGCCCCGGGGTGCTGGGCTCCATCGACGCCGCCGACGGCTTGCGGCTCGGTGACCTCCCCGAGCTCGACCTCGCCCAACTCGCCTTCTCGCACGTTCCGTTCATGATCCGGGTTCGCTCGACGCGCGACAAGATTGGGAAGGGCTACCTCACCTTCGGCGGGCCCGAACTGGCCGAGGCGATCCTCGCCTACCTGCATGAGCGGGTCGTGCGAGGGGAGACGGTGACCCCCGAGTCGCCCATGACCGCTTCCCTGGGTCCCGGGGTCGGACGGGAAGGGCGGGGGTCGAAGCCGGCGGGGATGTTCGTCACGACGAAGAGCCTCACGATGGACCTGCGCGAGGCGATCCACCGGTCGGGGCTGTCGTTCCGCCCGTACGTGCTCCGGGCCCGGTTCGCGACCGCCTGCCTGCTCGGGGAGCAACACGGGACAGTCACCCGCGACGTGCGGGAGTTCTGGATGGGCCATGACTTGGGCTCCGTCCAGAACCGGTACACCCTCGGCAAGCGTCTCACCGACGAAACGGTCGAGGCGATGCGGGCCGCCTACGAGCGCACGCTCCCGTTCCTCTCCGTCATGCAGGCCCCCCGGACGTCGAACGACGAGGTGTATCGCGTCATCCTCGGGATGGCCGGTCTGGACGAGGTGGAGATCGGAAAACTCGGTCCGCTCGGCTCCGAAGTGGTCTTGGAGGCGCTGCACAAGGCGAAGGAGGCCACGGCGGGGGCCGATGCTCCCGGGGGCCCCGGACAACAAAAGGTGGTGGATGCGACGGCGGTGGAAGCGTGGATCGAGAAGGGCTGGCGGTTCGTGGCCCCGCTGAACGGGGCAAAGGTCGTTGTCGAAGCGCCTTCATAGGCACGCGCCCGCAGCGGGCAGCCTTGGGTCGGGAGGGCTCTTCCCCATCCACTGCCGGGCGACCCGAACAGCACCGGGCCTCGGTTTTGCCCTCACCGTGCTCCCCGCTCCTGCGACCTCCGCCGACACTCCATATATCTCATACGCGCGCGCGAGAAGGGAGGCTCGCCGTCCAATGGCAAGCGGGCCCATCAGGACGCCGCGCCCTCTCTCACCGATTCCACGCAGGGCGTCCGGTGTCCGGTGTCCGGTGTCCGGGAGCCCTCCTTGACGCTCTCGCTAGACACGTGCGCGAGAGCAGGAACCGCCCTGGTTCTTCCGGAGCGAGACCGACTCACCTATTCCCACCCATGCCCGGTGCCCGGCGCCCGGGGGCCGCTTGTTCGCGCTCTCTCTCATGCGCGCGCGCGTAGAGAAGGACCGTCCTCACCGCCCCTGACCGGGGCCAGGACCCTCCTGACCGCTTGCCACGGATTCCCAAGGCACATGGCATCTCCGACCGGGACGCGGCCTTCGAGGAGCGGAACGGGGAGATCGTTCGGGTCCTAAGGGAGCGGCCCGTGACCACGGCCGTTGAGTTGATCCAAAGGTTCCACACCAGCGGTCAACACCTCGCCCGCCTTCGCGCCGTGGCTCGGAAGCGGAAGTCGACGGCGCCCCGGTTCCCCCACCCCCTCCAAGCGGCAAGCGGCAGGTGGCAGCATGACGCCGCGCGCTCTCTCGCGCGCGCGCGTGAGGGGGAGAATGTAGTCGGTCTTCGGCCGGGAGTGGCCGGTGGGGGGCGACCGCCGGCCCGGGGACGGTTCGCGGTTCGGAGGCGGGCCCCATGATGCCGCGCGAGCTACCACGCGCGTGCGAGGAAGGCCTGTGGTGGTGGTGGCGACCCCTCCATATATCTCTCACGCGCGCGCGAGGAGGGGAAC
>DAIDCO010000011.1 GCA_027309555.1 bacterium | reverse complement strand
GGTTCTCCCCGCCCGCCAAACCCTAAAGATGCGGACCCGCTCGCCGGCCGGCGGGGAGCTCCGTTGCACGAGACTCGAGAGTGGTACGAGGAACTCCCCTCCACGCAGGACCGAGCGATCGCCCTCGCGCGCGCGGGAGCGGGGGAGGGTACCCGGGTCGTCGCGCGCCGGCAGCGGCACGGCCGCGGCCGCCTCGACCACACGTGGGAGTCGCCCGACGGGGGGCTCTATCTCTCGATGATCCTCGCCGCGCCCGAGAGCCATGCGGGCCTCCTGCCGCTCGCGGTAGGCACGGTCCTAGCGGAGTCGCTCGGGCGACAGTTCGCGCTCCCCCTCCGCGTGAAGTGGCCGAACGACCTCCTGCTGGTGGACGGTGGCCGACCGAGCCGGAAGCTGGCCGGGATCCTCGTGGACCGGGTCGCTTCCCCCCGACTCGGCTCGGCGGCCGTGGTAGGTGTGGGGGTCAACGTGGTGACCGATATCGGCCGGCTCCCCGCGGAGATCCGGGATCGGGTCGCGGTGCTGTCCCGTTCCGTCCATCCTCCGCCCTCCCCCGACGCGGTGGAACCCCTCGTGGTCGACGCCGTGCTCGAGGCGGGCCGCGCGGTTCGCGACCCCGCTCAACTGCCGGTGCTTCGGGCGCGGTGCCGCGCCGTGCTGTTCGGCGTCGGTCGGCCGGCCCGCGTCGACGAGCGTCCCGTCGGGACGATCGTCGCGCTGGGGGACGAAGGGGAGCTCTGGGTCGAGGACCGGGGGGAGCGGATGGCAATAAGAGCCGGCGACCTTCGCGTGGAGGAGGCCCCATGAGCGAGGCGTTCGACCGGTGGGCGGTCCTGAGGAAGAGGGCCCGCGAGGGCGGGGGTGCCGAGCGGACCGAGCGGCACCGGGCCGCAGGCAAGCTGAGCGCGCACGAACGGCTCGAGGCGTTCTTCGACCCCGGAACGTTCACCGAGCTCGGCGCGTTCGTGACGCACCGCGTCGACACCTTCGGCCGCGAGGAGCGGCGGGTCCCCGGCGACGGCGTCGTGACCGGCTGGGGCGAGGTCGACGGCCGACCGGTCTGCGCGTTCGCCCAGGATGCGACCGTTTTCGGCGGAGCGCTCGGCGAGGCGCATGCGATGAAGATCGTTCAGGTCATGGAGACCGCCCGCAAAGCGGGGGTCCCGATCGTCGGGTTCAACGATTCGGGAGGAGCGCGCATCCAAGAAGGGGTCCTGAGCCTCGGCGGCTACGGCGACGTGTTCTACCAGAACGTCCTCCTCTCGGGCGTCGTGCCCCAGGTGTCGCTCGTCCTCGGGCCGTGCGCGGGCGGGGCGGTCTACTCGCCGGCGCTGACCGACTTCGTCATCATGACGCGGGGGACGGGTCAGATGTTCATCACGGGCCCGGACGTGGTCCGCGCCGTGACCAGCGAAGAGGTGACGATGGAGGCGCTCGGCGGGGCCCGCGCGCACGCGGAGCTGACCGGCGTTTCGCATTTCACCGCCGAGACCGACCGCGACGCGATCGAGCTTTCCCGTCACCTCCTCTCCTACCTGCCCCTCAACAACCTCGAGGAACCGCCCCTCGCGGCGGCCGCGGCGCCGGCCGACGCCGCCGCGAAGGAGCTCGAGACGATCGTCCCCGAGGAGGCGAACGCGCCGTACGACGTCCACGCGATCCTCGAGCGCGTCCTCGACCTCGAGTCGTTCCTCGAGGTCCAGGCGGAGTGGGCCGCGAATGTCGTGGTCGGATTCGCTCGGCTCGACGGCCGCCCGGTGGGCGTCGTGGCGAACAACCCCTCCGTGCTCGCCGGAACGCTCGACATCAACGCGTCGACCAAGGCCGCGCGCTTCGTGCGGTTCTGTGACGCTTTCCACCTGCCCCTCCTTACGTTCGTGGACGTGCCGGGGTTCCTTCCGGGGACCGCCCAGGAGCACGGGGGGATCATCCGCCACGGAGCGAAGCTGCTCTACGCGTACGCCGATGCGACCGTGCCGATGCTGACGGTGATCCTGCGCAAGGCCTACGGCGGCGCGTACGTCGTGATGTGCTCTAAGCACCTGGGCGGCGACATGAACCTGGCCTGGCCCACCGCCGAGATCGCCGTGATGGGGGCGGAAGGGGCGGTGAACATCCTCTCGCGTCGCGAGCTCGATGCGGCCGGGGAGGCCGAGCGCGACGCGCTGCGGCAGAAGCTCACGGCCGAGTATCGTCGAGAGTTCCTGAACCCGTACCTCGCCGCGGAGCGGGGGTACATTGACGACGTGATCGACCCGGCCGACACTCGGGCCCGCCTGGTCGCGGGGCTCCGGATGCTCGCCTCGAAGCGGGACGACCGTCCGGCGCGCAAGCACGGGAACGTTCCGCTCTGACCGGGGTACGATGGTCGGCATCACCGAAACGGTCCTGCGCGACGGCCACCAGTCGCTGATCGCCACCCGCATGCGCACGCGGGACATGCTGCCGGCGGCCGAGCGGCTCGACGCGATCGGCTACCGGTCGCTCGAGGTCTGGGGCGGAGCGACGTTCGACGTCTGCCTACGATACTTGCACGAGGACCCGTGGGAGCGCCTGCGCCAGCTCAAGAAGGCGATGCCGCGCACGCCGTTGCAGATGCTGCTGCGCGGACAGAACCTCGTCGGGTACCGACACTACCCGGACGACGTCGTACGCCCTTTCGTCGCGGAGTCGGCGCGGCAGGGCATCGACGTGTTCCGGGTCTTCGACGCGCTCAACGACCCCCGGAACATGGCGGTCGCGCTCGACGCGGTGAAGCGGGCGGGGGCCCGTGCCCAAGCCACGATCTGCTACACGTCCTCCCCCGTGCACACGCTCGAGGCGTTCGTGGCCCTCGGCCGCACGCTCGCCGAAATGGGGGCCGACGAACTGTGCGTCAAGGACATGGGCGGGTTCCTCCCTCCGCACGAAGGCGCCGAGCTCGTCCGCGCGCTCGTCCGCAACGTGGGGCTCCCCGTGGTCGTCCACACCCACTCCTCGAGCGGGATGTCGGCGATGACCTGTCTGGCCGTCGTCGACGCCGGCGCCGCCGCGATCGACACCGCGCTGAGCCCGTTCGCGGGGGGCGCGAGCCAGCCGCCGACCGAGGCGATGGTCGGCGCGCTGCGGGGCAGTGCGGCCGACCCGAAGCTCGACCTTGCCGCGCTCGCCGAGCTCTCCGAGCATTTCCGCACCGTCCTCGACCGCTACCGTCCGCTCCTCGACTTAAGGAGCCTGCAGACCGACCCCGGGATCCTGACGCACCAGATCCCGGGCGGGATGCTTTCGAACCTTCTTTCTCAGCTCCGCGAGCAGGAGGCGCTCGGCCGGCTCACGGAGGTCGTCCAGGAGGTGCCGCGCGTGCGGGCCGACCTCGGGTTCCCCCCGCTCGTGACCCCGACCAGCCAGATCGTAGGCGTGCAGGCGGTCATCAACGTCCTCGTCGGAAGCCGCTACCGCGAGATCACCCGGGAGGTACGGGACTATGTACGGGGCCTCTACGGAGCCGCACCCGGCCCGATCGACCCCGCGCTCCTCCGCCGAGTGACACAGGAGTCGCCGGCCATCGTCGGTCGTCCGGCCGACCTGCTCGCGCCCGAGTTCGAGAAGATGCTCGCGGAGGTCCGCGGCTTCGTGCCCGGGGCGGACGAGGCCGAAGCGCTCTCCTACGCGCTCTTCCCGGCGGTCTTCCGATCGTATCGGGAGTCGGTCGACCGGGGCCTGACCCCCGACGTTCTCACCACGGTGGCGCTGGGGGTGGTCGGGGCCCTCCGCGCTCCCCGACCGACGCGGCCGCTCGCCTCCACCGTGCCCCGAGGGGGGGCGTGGGCGGAGGCGGGTCGCGCCAGCCTCGGATCGCGCCGGAGGTGGATCGATGCGCATCACGCTCGAGCGGGACGGTAAACGGGAGGTCGTGGAGGTCGCTCCCGACCTCTCCACGGCGACGCTCGAGGGCCGCGAGTATCCCGTGCGGGTCGTCGCCGACACGGCCGAGCGCGTGGAGCTCGAGATCGCCGGCCAGCGGGTAGTGGTGGAGCACTGGCCCCCGCGCTCTCCCGAGCCCCCCGGCCCGGTCGACGTGGACGGCGAGCGGATCCTCATTCGCGCGCGGGCCGGGACCGGGCCGGCGGCCGGACGCGCTCCGCGGTCCGGGACCGGGGCCCCCTCGGGCGCTCCGCCCGCCGCGGGCGGGACTCCGGGACCCGAGGGGGGGCTCGCCGTGGTTCCCCCGCTCCCCGGCCGGGTGATCGAGGTCCGCGTCCGCGACGGGGAGGCGGTCGAGAAGGGCCAGGTCCTCCTCGTCCTCGAGGCGATGAAGATGCGCAACGAGATCGCGAGCCCTGCGGCGGGGACGGTGCGAGACCTGCGGGTCGCCGCCGGGACGAACGCCCGGGCCCGGGAACCGATGCTGTTCGTAGTGCCGCCCTCCTGAACCCGGGGACGGCGGGAGCGCCGCGAGCGGGGCGCGGGTCGGTCGGAAAGGCCCTCGCGGACTACACCGGAGCTACGCGCCGCCCGCAGGCAGGGCAGGCCGGGCTCCCCGGCGGGAGGCTCGTTCCGCACCAGACACAAAAGTCGAGGGCTGTCGGGGGGGCGGTACCGGACGGCAGCGCAGCCGATCGGGGGGAATCGGGGGCACTGAGGGTCGGTCGACGGACGCCGGGGAGGTACATGAGCCCGAACCCGACGAAGATCCACCCGAAGAGCGCGTAGAACGCGTAGGTCGAGTACTCGGGCAGCGCGAACAGGACCAGGAACGCCACTCCGATCGCGACGAGGTTCGCGATGGAGAGTGCGGTCCGCAGTCGCATGGGTGCCACGGAGCGTGTACTCCGTCTCGGCTACTTGGGATTATGTCTGTCCCCCCGCGAGCGCCGCTCGTGGCCGAGGGAGCCAAATACGCCACACGGCTGGCGCGGCCTCGTGCCGAAAGTGCCGCGACTCGTCGCCCGCGACGAGTTCACTTACGAGATCCCGCTCGACGAAGTCGAGGGGATGCGCGTCCCGGGAGTCCTCTTTTCCGACGCGGCGCTGCTCGGCGGCGTCGAAGGGGACCCCTCGCTGCTCCAGCTCGCGAACGTCGCGACCCTTCCCGGCATCCAGAAGAACGCCCTCGCGATGCCCGACATCCACTTCGGCTATGGCTTCCCGGTCGGGGGGGTCGCGGCGTTCGACCTCGACGAGGGGGTCGTCTCGCCGGGCGGGATCGGCTACGACATCAACTGCGGCGTGCGGCTCGTCCGCACGTCGCTGACCGTGGAGGAGGTCCGACCCCGGCTCCTTCCGCTCATCGATCGGCTGTACCGCGAGGTGCCGGCGGGGGTCGGGAGCCGCGGAGGGTACCCCCTTACGCCGGCGGAGATGGACGAGGTCCTCGCCCACGGGGCGGGCTGGGCGATCGATCACGGTCTCGGCCGGGTCGAGGACCTCACGGTGCAGGAAGAGGCAGGATGTCTCTCCTCCGCGGACCCGCGCCAGGTCTCGGAGTCGGCCCGCAAGCGGGGCCTGAAGCAGCTCGGCACCCTCGGTTCGGGGAACCATTTCCTCGAAGTCCAGGCGGTCGACGAGATCTTCCACGAGGAGTTCGCCCGAGTGCTCGGTCTCGTGCCGGGCCGCGTCGTGGTCATGCTGCATACGGGCTCGCGCGGACTTGGCCATCAGGTCGCGACGGATTACATCCAGCGAATGGACCGGCGGCTCCTCGAGGAGCACGTCACGTTGGTGGATCGCCAGCTCTCGTGCGCCCCCATCGCCTCGGAGGACGGACAGCGGTACCTCGCCGCGATGGCCGCCGCCGCCAACTTCGCCTGGGCGAACCGCCAGACGATCACGCACGGGATCCGCCGCGCCTTCTCCGCGGTCTTCGAGCGGCCGGCCGAAGCACTCGACCTCGCCGTCGTGTACGACATCGCGCACAACATGGCGAAGGTCGAGGAGCACCGGGTCGACGGCGTGTCGCGCCGGCTCCTGGTCCATCGCAAGGGCGCGACCCGCTCGTTCCCGGCCGGCCGCGAGGAGGTCTCCGCTCCGTACCGCGACCATGGCCAGCCCGTCCTCATCCCCGGCGACATGGGCACCGCGAGCTACGTCCTGCTCGGCCTCCCGACCTCCATGGAACGCTCCTTCGGCTCCTCCTGTCACGGCGCCGGTCGCCGGCTCAGCCGGCACGCCGCGGTCCGCAGCTTCCGGTACGAGGACGTCACGCGGGAACTCTCGCGGCGCGGGATCGTCGTCCGCTCCACGTCCCGCGAAGGCGTCACGGAGGAAGCGCCGGGGGCCTACAAGGATGTGGAGGAGGTCGTGCGGGTCGCCGAGGGCGCCGGCCTCACCCGACGGGTCGCGCGCCTCCGTCCCCTCGGGGTCGTCAAGGGCTGAGGGCGCCCGGGTCGGGCTCCGACCGCCACAGGGCGACGAAGTAGGTGAGGAGCCCGACCCCCACTCCCGCGGCGCCGGCGATCTCGAGCACGTCCGAGGCCGTCAGGAGGCCCGCATGGACCGTCACGAGCCAGGTGCGCTCGACGGTCACGCCCGCGCGGTCCGTGACGTTCACGGTTGCGGCGAAGACGCCGCCCTTGTCGAACGTCCGATCGACCGTGGTCCCGTAGCCCTCCGGGACCGAGCCCTGCGGGGCGAGGAACGTCCACCGGTACGAGTACGGAGCCCCGTAACCGCCTTGAGCGGTCGCCGAAAAGGTCACCGTCAGGGGGGCGATGCCCTGGGACGTCGAGGGCCCGCCCGCCACCGAGAGCCCCGGGTTCACCTCGAGGCCGTAGGAGTCGACGGCCGAATGGCCGAACGTGTCCCCGGTGCTGACCGTGAGCGTGAACACGCCGAGGAGGGGATACGAGTGGTTGACCACGTTTCCGGACGCGCGGGCGCCGTCCCCGAATGCCCAGTCGACCGTCCCCGAGAGTGCCGAACCGGTGGCGAGCGCGTTGCCGTGCACGAGGAGCGGCGACGGTCCCTCTTCGGGCCCGACCTCGGTCGCGAGCGTCAGGGCCGCGACCCGGGGAACAAAGCCTCCAGCCTCGACCGCGAAGAACGACGGAAGCGTGAAGTTCGTCTGAAAGGCCGCCACGCCTCCCGGGAGGAGCACGGAGGCGGCGATCGTGAGAGAGTCGAGGTCGAAACCGGGGAGGGGCGCGTAGTACGTCTGGTTCGCCTCCGGGGTGTCGGCGGCGAACCCCTCACCGAGGTTCCAGGCGAAAGTCGCCGGCCCGCTCCCTGCGGGAGCGAGGATGTCGCCCTGGTAGCGCACGGTGGCTCCCGAGGCGAGGTCGACGGCCGGCGCGATCGTCCCGGTCACCCCGTAGCTCCGGACCGGGCCCGGGGCCTGCACGTCGATCAGGAACGCCTCGCTCGAGTTCCCGAACCCCCCGTCGGAGACCGCACCGATAGCGAGGTACTCGCCGGGAAGGGTGTACGTGGCCGTGACCGCCGCGCCCACGGCCTGCGTCCCGTCGCCGAACTGCCACCGCGTCGCCGCCGCGGCCGCTCGGTAGCCCCCCGCGACCGTAGAGGAAAAGTCGACGGAGAGGGGGGCGGTCCCGCTCAGGGTCGACGCGTCGAACGTGGCCTGCAGCGACGGGGCCACCGTGACGTTCGTCGTCGCGAACCCCCCCTGGCTCACTGTGTCGTTCTCCCACGCGAGGACCGAGTAGTTCCCTGGGGTGGGGAAGATGGCGCACTGGCAGGCCCGAACGTACGGGTCGGTCGCGAGGTACTGGACAGAGTTCGCGAGGCCCACGGGGGGCGATATCCCTCCGGCGCTCGCGAACAACGTGGGAAACTCTGCGGGGGCATCCCGAACCTCGGGGCCGGAGTTTCGCGTGAGCGTGAGCGGCGTGAGGTCGTTCCCGCACGCGGCGGGCGCGCCTCCTCCGGCGGTGAGCCCGAGACGTGCGCTCACCCCGCCGTCGATCGGGTTGGCGGAGTCCCGGGCGACGACCTCGCTGCAAAAGGCGCCCGCGGAGCGGAAGACGTGGACGACGCTGAGGCCGGTTTGATTGGTGAGGTAGGTTCCGTCCCCGAAGCTATAGTTGTAGAGGTAGGGGCCCCGCCCGCCCGTGGCGCTGACGCCGAACGTCACGGAACCGCCGACGGGGACCGCGAGGCTCGAGGCCGTCAGTCGCACCGCGAGCGCCGTGCCTCCCCCGACCACGATGGCGATCGGCGGCGAGACCGAGCCGTTGCCTTCCGCATCGGCGGCGAACCCCTGGGCCGAGTAGACCCCCGGCGCCGTGTAGGTGTGGGCGAACGGGGCGCCGTCGAGTGAGGAGTTCCCGTCCCCGAAGTTGACGCCGGCGATGGGGTGGCTGCCGGTGAGGTCCATCGCGAAGGAGACCGTCAGGGGGGCTCGTCCGTATCGCGGCGAGGCGAAGAGCAGGACGCCGGGACCGTGCGAGAGCAGCACCGGCGTGCCCGTGAGGTCGCGGACGAGCGAGGAGATCACCGGGGTGCCGATCCCCGTCACCGGGTCCCACCGCGGGCCGGCCGAGTAGCCATTGTTCCCGACGAGGATGTCGTGGAAATCGGTCGAGTAGTTCCGGCTGTCGTACACGCGATAGAGGCCGGGGTTCAAGTCGCCGAGCGGTGCGCGCGCGTACTGATCGGCGACCGCGGCGATCCCGGCCCACACCGGAGTGCTGAGGCTGGTGCCGCCGACGGCCGTGGTCGCGCCCTCGTAGACGATGAGCGCGGGGGTCGCGGCGTCGGCGGAGACGTCGGGCGTGGCCCGGCCGAGGAACGGCTCGGGGAGCCCCGCCTGCCAGGACGGACGCGGAAGGGGGGAGTACCCACCGCCCGACCCCCCCTGGTTCCCGCAGCCGGGGCGGACCGAGCCGGGGGAGCTGCCGTTCCACCCGCTCTCCGTGAGGTAACTGCCGGTCGATGTGACCTTGAGGAGCGTGCCACCGATCGCCGTGACGAACGGGTCGGTCGCCGGGTAGTTCACCGCGAGGCCCGAGGTGCCGTCCGCCGCTCCGCAATCGCCGGTCGCCGAAAACACGCCGATCCCCTCGGCGGCGGCCGCTTCGAAGATCGGGTTGAGAAGGGTATACGTTCCGTCCGTCGACGCGTTGCACGCCGTGAAGCAGGGCTGGGAGAAGGCGTTGAAGACCCCGCTGAACGGCTCGCCCCAGCTCAGCGAGATCACGTTCACGGAGGCGCTCGCGACCAGCCAGTCGATCGCGGTCACCAGGCCCGGACCGGCATCGGGCGAGAAGGCGATCTCCACGGAGGCGCCCGGAGCCATCGCCTTCGCCCACTCGATGTCGAGGGCCTCCTCGACGCCCCAGGCGACGTTCGCGTTCGTCCGGTTGAGGTTCGCGGTCGTGCGTACGGGATACGCGAACGAAAGGCCACTCGAGGGCAATCCAAAGTCGGTCGTGAAACTGCGGAAGTCGAGGTAGAGCGAGGTCGCGGGCTCAGCGGAGTCGTAGGCGTCGACGACCCCGATCCTCACGCCGGACCCGTTCGTTCCGTTCGCGAGCAGCGGGTCGAGCGAGTAGGCGCGCTGTACGTCGCACGGGCTGAGGCCGAACGAGGCTGGGGCGCACGCGACCGTGGGGCCGATGAGGGTCACCGGGGCGCGCCCCTCGAGCGAGGTGGCCGGCCGGAACGGCGTTGCGTTTCCGAGCCCATAGGCTCCCGTCCAGGGGATCCCCGCCGGAAGCGTGGCCGCGGTCGAGTGGCTGACGAACTGACGGCCGGACGGGTCGATGTACCGCTCGAACGTGGTCCCAAAGGCCCGGCCGACGCCGGCGCTGGGACCTCGCACCTCTAGGAGGAATCCGCTCGGCGAGGTCGTCGCGTTGAGACCGAAGCCCGCGAAGTAGGATTCGGCCGCACGCACGGTGCCCGGAGAGGGGGCGAAGCGTGCGGCGATCTCCGCCGGGCTCAGATAGACATGGTACTGCGACGAACCCGGCACGTACTCGCTCGCCACGGTCGCCGCGAAGCCGGAGGGATCGCTCGGAGCGAGGCCGACGAGCACCGAGAGCGGGAGGCCCGAAGCGAGCGGTCCCTCTTCCGCGGTCCCGGGGGCCGGGACAAAGGCCGGGGCCACCTCGAGGGGTGCGGTGGGCGCGGAGAGGCGGCCGCCGGAAGCTCCCGGGGGCGGTACGACGGCGATGGTCGGTCCTCCGGCGCTCGCGGCGGAGGGCGAGGAGGCGAGGACCGGGACCGCGGTGGTGGCGAGGAGCACGACGACCGCGAGCGCCCCGACCGCCCATCCCAGGCCGGTCGATCGGATCCGACCCCCCATCGTCGGCGTCCTAGCGCGCGGGCGGGATATCCACCTTTACCCCGGGCCGGCACCCCGACCGGGGCGCGCAAGACCCTTTAACCCCCGCCTGGCGTGCGTCGGAAAGGAGTCCCGTGGACCCGTACCTCGGCTACGAGATCGCGCTCGTCCTGATCGTGGCCTACGGCGCCGTGGTCTACGCGCTGCATCGGGCGGGGAAGCTCGGGCCGGATCGCGCGCTCTCGCTGTTCGGGCCCGCCCTCATGACGAAGACCCAGCGCGGCCGATCGCTGCTCGATCGATGGGGGCGGTTCCGGCGTTTCTGGTCGGTCGTGAGCGACCTCGGCATCGTGCTCGCGGCCGCCGCGATGGCGGTGATCGTCGCCCTGCTCGTGCTCGGGGCGATCGCGTCGTTCCGCATCCCTGCGTCGCAAGCGCCGCAGGTCCAGGAGGCGATCGGGCTACCGGGGATCAACCCGATCATCCCGCTCGGCTACGGCATCCTGGCCCTGGTGATCGGTATCGTGCTCCACGAGTTGATGCACGGGGTGATCGCCCGCTCCCAAAAGATCGGCGTGAAGAGCCTCGGGATCCTCTGGTTCGTGGTTCCGATCGGGGCGTTCGTCGAGCAGGACGATGCCGAGATGCTGGCGGCCTCGCGTCGACGGCGCGACCGGGTCGCGGCGGCCGGCGTCCTCGCGAACTTCGCCCTCGCGGTGCTGTTCTTCTTCCTCCTTTCGGGCCTGGTGGCGACCTCGGTCCAGCCGAACGCGAACGGCGTCGGGATCGCGTTCGTCGAACCGAACACCCCCGCCGCGAACGCGAGCCTCGCCCCCGGCGACATCATCACCGCGATCGGAACGACGAACACCACGACGGTAGCTCTCTTCGAGTCCGCGCTGGCGAACACGACGCCCGGGCAGACCATTACGGTCGGGTACTACTCTACGGGGCTCGGGCGCTGGGTCTCGACCACCGTAGTGCTCGCCCCGAGCCCGAACGTGAAGGGCCGCGGTTTCCTCGGGGTCCTGGTGAACACGTTCACTCCCGCGGAGCTCAAACAGACCCTCGTCTGGCCCGCGGGCAGCGATGCGGGGCCAGTGAGCGGGACCCTCGACTGGCTGGTCCTTCCGCTCGCCACGCTCGAGCCGGTCGGAGGAACGACGATGAGCTACTTCCACCTCACCGGGGGGCTCGCCGGGGCGAGCCCGTCGGCGTTCTGGGTCGGCGCGAACATCCTCTACTGGCTGGCCTGGATGAACCTCCTCCTCGGACTTTCGAACGCCCTCCCGCTCTTCCCGCTGGACGGTGGCCTCCTCTTCCGCGACTTCGCCTCCTCGACCGCCGCCCGGCTGCATCGCGGCTGGTCGGCCGCCCGCCTCGACAAGTTCGGTGGGCAGGCCGCGACGGTCTCGTCCGTGCTCGTCCTGGTGCTCCTCGTATGGCAGTTCGTCGTGCCTCGTCTCCTCTAGACGACCGTTCGCTCTTCGCGGAATACCCGTTCCTACCGGGGGCGGAAGCGCTCCTCGGGGGAGAGGCCGTTTCCGTCCGTGGACTTCTCGAGGAGCCGGCGTACGCCACGGCGCGGGCGCTCGGACGCACCCGCCTCCGGGCGGCGGCCGACGACCCGCGCGGCGCACACGAACTCGACGAGCTGTCGCGGGCCGACCCGGGAGTGCGGTTCCTCTCGTTCCTGTTCGCGCGGATCGTGCTGTCGGCGGCCGTGCAACCGGCGACCTTGCGACGCTGGGCGGTAGCGGAGGCGAAGCGCAGCTACGCGCGCCTCGCGGGGGTCCCGGTCGACGAGCTCGCGGAGGTTGCCCGTCGCCTCGGCCACTCCCTCGCCGCATCGGACGTCGGGGTCGCGCTCCCGCTCGTCGACTACATACGGCTCGCGACCCCCATCCGGGAAGCCGAGTTCCGCCTCGCGCGCCAGGAGGTCCGCGCCGGTGAGGTGCGCGTCGGCGCCGTCCGCGCGGCCCGGCTGCTTCAGGAGGCGGTGCGGCTCCGACTCGCGCAGCCGCTCCCGCTCGCCGAGGAGGTCGTCCGACGCGTCCGGGAGCAGGAGGCCGAGCTCTTCGAAGAGCTCGCACGGCGTATGCCTCTCCCGGTCCAGCGGCCGGGAGCTCCCGGGAGCGCGATCCGTCCGGATCGGTTTCCGCCGTGCATCCGGAAGATGCAGCGAACGCTCCAGCACGGGGAGAACCTCTCCCATGCCGGCCGTTTCTGTCTCGCCGCCTTCCTCCACCGAGCCGGAGCGGACGAGGAGACGATCGTGGACGCCTACCGGGGCGCCCCCGATTTCGACGAATCGATCACCCGCTACCAGGTCGAGCACATCACCCATCGAGACGGCGGCCGGGGCTACGAGCCGCCCGAATGCGGCACGCTGCGCAGTCACGGGCTGTGCGCCCGCGACGGGGACCCCGCGGCGACCGAGCCGGCCGACCGGCCCCGGGACCCGCTCTGCTTCGAGGAGTACCTGCGTCACCCGCTCCAGTACTACCGGATCAAGGGAGGCGCCGTTCTCGAGCGCGACGGGGTCGAGGGGGAAGGCGGGGTCACGTCCCGGGGGGGATCGCACGATAGATCCGGCGCGCGCGGGCGAACGCGGTCCACTGGCCCGCGATGACAAAGTACACGAACGCGACGTCGAGGACGGTGAACGCGAGCGGCCCCACGTGGAACCGGGCCCACGGCGCCGTTGGGGCCCAGGGCCAGGGGAGCGACCAGTCGAACTCGAGGAACGTCACGAAGGCGAGGACCACGAGTCGGTCCGCTCGCGAGAGGAGACCCGAGTAGAGCCGGCCCTGGCCGACCGCTTGGGCTTGCGTGCCCATGTAGCTCGTCAGCAATAGGCTCGCGAGCGCGAGGAAGGCGAGCGTCGGGTCGGCGTACCCCGAGACGGCGATTCCGACGACCAGGATCAGGTCCCCATAGCGGTCGAGGACGTGGTCGAGGAAGTCGCCCCGGACAGAGGCGCGCGCCGTCCGCCGAGCCACCTCGCCGTCGATCACGTCGAACGCCCCACCGAGCAGGATGAGCGCCGAGACCGGGAGGAAGAGGTACGGGCTCGTCCACCGAACGAGCGCCGAGAGTCCCGCGGCCGCGACCGTGAGGCCGAACGCGAGCGCGCTCAGGCGGTTCGGCGACCAGTCCTGCCAGGGCCGTGCGATCCGCTCGAGGTACGGCTCGAACCGGGCGCGGTAGCCCTCGAGCACCATCGGAGGGCGTTACCGCCCCCGGTCCAAAAGCCCCTCGGTCACCCGGGCGTCGGCGAGCCAGTCGATCCGGCCGTACCGGGACGGACCCCGCGCGCGGACGTGGCGCGCGACCTCGCGCGCGACCGCGGCGACCGACCGGCCGCTCGTGTCGACCTCCCAGACCCGACGGCCGGCGCGGACCGCCTCGACCAGGACGACGTCGAGGGCCTCCGCCTCCGCGTTCGCTCGCCGTTCCCGCGCGGTACCGCGGCGGGCGCGGCCGAGCCGCCGGGCGAGCTCGCGCGGGTCGCAGCGCAGGACCACGACGTGGCGCAAGGGAAGGAGATGCGCGAGGTGACCCACGACGAGGTCGATCCCCGAAAGCGCCCCGCGACGGTGAAGGCGCCGGCCGAGGCGGCGCAGATCGACCTCGACGCCCTTCGGTCGGCGGCGGCCTGCTCCCAGGTGAAGTGCGAGATCTCCGACCTCGATCGCTCGCAGAGCGGGCGCGAGCTGACGCGCGACCGCGCTCTTGCCGGTGCCGGGAGTGCCGGTCAACGCGACGGGGGCGGGCACGGTACGGTCCCGCCCGAGCCTCGGGGGGGCTTGAGCGCATCGCCCGAGCGCAGCGATGCGACGCCGTTGCGCGCGCTCTAGGCGAACCGGAGGGAACGGAACGTCCGCCGCCAGGCCAGGACCTCGGCGCCGACGCGCTCGCCGCGCAGTCCCCCGCGAACCAGAAGGTCGGCCAGCCGCGGCATGTCGCCCGGCACGAGCCCGAGCCGGGTCGCTTCCGCCGTTCCGACGCGACCGACCAGGTCGATGAGGAGCCGTTGCCGTTCGAGACGGCGCGCGAGGGCCGCGGCCCCGACCCCGGTCGCGGCGCGAAGCCGCGGCCGGTCGAGGTGGAGCTGGTGCGAACGGGTGAACCCCTCGGCCTCCGCCACGAGCGGCACTCCGGCGTCCGCGAGAGCGCGGCCGAGCGCCCGGGAGTTCGCCACGATCGTCGAGGCGTACTCGCGCCCGTCGCGCTCGAGCTCGAGCAACGTCTGGGCCAGGCCGGCGATCCGGTTCCAGTGCGCGTTGTCGAAGATCCGCCATACGAGGGCCGGGTCGATCTGGCGGAAGAGGTCCTCGCGGTCGGTGACCAGGAGACCGCCTTGCGGGCCGGGGAACGACTTGTGCGTGCTGCCGAAGAGAACGTCCGCCCCTTCGCGCAACGGGTCTTGGAACTCCCCGCCGGCAATGAGCCCGAGGACGTGCGACGCGTCGTAGAGGACGAGCGCGTCGACCGCGTGGGCCGCTTCCGCGATCTCGCGCAGGGGGTACGGGAACAGGAAGAAGCTCTGGCCGAGGACGACCGCGCTCGGCCGCTCTCGGCGGATCGCCTCGACGGCGGCCCCGGCCTCGACCCGGTGGCCGGGACCTCCGGCCGGAAGCGGCCGGACGGTGTAGCCGAACAGGGCCGGCACGAAGCCGGGGGCGTAGCCGTCGTAGCCCCCTTCCTCCGGCGCGATCGCCAAGAGTCGGGCGCCCCGGGGGAGGAGGGGAACGATCGCGGACAGCGCCGCGATGTGGCCCGAGAGCGGCCGGGTCGTCGCGAACCGGGCGCGGAAGAGCCGCGCCGCGGCCGCGTTCGCGAGCGATTCGATCCGGTCCGTGTAGCGGGTGCCGGTGTAGCTATTGTCGAGCGTCTCGCCGTCGCTCTCGAGCGAGATCGGGAGCGTGTAGCGGCCGGCAAGGTCGCTCGCGAGGTAGCGTCGGGCCGTCGGGGAGACGGCGTTCTCGCTCGGAAGGAGGTTGAAGACCTCTCGGCCGCGCCAGCGATCGTGCGCACGGACGAGGGCGGCGAGCTGCCGCTCCTCGTTAGTGGGCGCCGGGCTCATGCGTCTCGGGACCCCCCGGTCGAGGGCCGGTCGCGAGTTTGCGTCGCTCGTGGCTGCCGCAGCGTGGGCAGACGAGCTCCTTCGGTCCGAGCGTGAGGAGCGCGTGGCAGACCTGGCAACGTGCGGCGATGACCCCGAGCGTGGCGCTCGCGGTCGAGAGCTTGACGGAGGGATGGGATTGGAGGACGCGGGCCACGAGCACGTCGCCCACGGCGAACTCCCCCGCGAACGACTCGGTGTATCCCTCGCGGGCCTTCGAGATGTGCACCGTGCCTTCCGGGGCCCCGGGGACCCCCCGCCGGCTGGTCGAGGTGGAGAGGATCGTGCAGACCGCCATCGCGCTCTTGAGCTCGTCGATCCGTGCGTAGACGATGTCCCCGTCCTGGAGCTCGGGGACCGCGTTGCGCGCCTCGACCCGAACGGTACGATCGCGAGGATCGACGACCGGAGTCCCGAGGACCGAGGCGTAGATGCGGCCGCGGTTCTCGTAGGTCCCCCGACCCGGAAGGAACTCTTCCGCCGCGCCGAGGTAATCGCCGGGAAGGACCAATTGGGGCAGTTCGGGAGCGCTCATGATGGGGGTTCCGTTCGGATCGCCCAGCGGTCGACCGCGATCGTCACGCGCCGCCGGGTGTGGTGCGGAAAGGTCCGCGGCAACTCCCAGGCGACCGGGTGCATCTCGAGGACTTGGGCGTGCCGCTCGACCGCGCGGTGCGCTATAAAGCTTCGGGAATCGGCCAAGGCGAACGCGTGCACGGACCGGTGCCCGAGCGTGAGCGCCCGGTCCCAGAACGGCCGGTCGGCGTGCTGCCGCTGCGCGCCGAACGGCGGATTCATGACGACGACCTCCGCCGGTGCATCGTAGGAGCGTACGTCGGCGACGACGAACTCTACGCGGACGTCCGCGGCCTCGGCCGCGCGGCAGGCGAGCTCTCGGAGCGTCGGGTCGACCTCGACGCCGACGACGGGCTGCGCCCCGAGGAGTGCGGCACCGATGGCCAGCCGTCCCGTTCCGCTTCCGAGGTCGAGGACGGAGCGCCCGGCGAGCCCGTCCCATTGCACCGCCGCCATCAGGAGGTCGGCGGCCGCCTCGGGAGGAGAGACCACCTGTTCGAGCTCGGCCCGGGGCGATGGGGGCGGTGGTACGCGGGCCAGCGCCCGCACGAGCTCCGAACGGCGCACGTCACCGGGGAGGTCGCGCGTAGGGAAAAGCGCCGTGCGTCGGCGCCCCCATCCGCCGGGGGGGCGATGCGGGGAGCCGGATTTGAACCGACGAACGCCTTCGCGGCAGGATCTCTTCGCCGGCGGAGCCGCCGGCGTTTAAGTCCTGCGCCGTTACCGGGCTTGGCTATCCCCGCAGCGCTAGCGCGCGGGGACGACACTCTCCACGTCCTTCGCGGGACGGGCCGCGGCCTTCTTGACCGAGACGCGCTTCGGGAAGTACTTCAGGAGCACGACGTCGTTCACCGACGAGACCCAGCGGTACGGAACGTTGGTGGGGCGGGAATCCTCCACTAACATCGGGCTCGTCTCGTCCACATAGAGGCCGTCGATCTTCGCGGCCTCCACGTCGACGACGAGGTTGTCGACCTCGCCCAGCAAGCGGCCGTCCGGAGTGTAGATCTGGCGTCCCAGGAGTTCGGTCATCTCGACAAGCATGGTCGGTTCCCGTGGCTCGGCGAGCGGAGCGGCCCTTCTTATGTCTTTGGGCGGAAAGGAGGCCCGCGGCCCGGAACCTCCCCGTTAGGGAGAGGCGGGCCCGGTCGGGGGGTCTTTCGGACTTGCCTGGCGCACCTGGGAGCGGTACATCCGCAGCAGCTCCGCCGACGTCGTCGCCTCGGTGGGACCCTTGTCGTCCCGGATGCGGCCGGTGAACCGAGGGAACCTCAGGGCGAGACCGGCCTCGGCCCGCACCGCGCCGATCGCGGCCCGGTGGATCGGACTCACCGTCAGCTCGGCACCGCGGACCTCGAGTACGAGGCCCGGTCGCATCCACTGGTCGGGGGTGAGACCGGACTCCACCGACGGGGGACGAGCGGGGGTCTCGAACGGCGCGAGGCGTTGGGGCATCTCGGCGAGCGCGGCGTCGTCGAAGCCGGTCCCGACCTTGCAGAACGTCTCGAACCGGTCCCGGGCGGGATCGTAGACCGCCAGCAGGTACGCCCCGAAGCGCCCCGCGCGCCGTCCGCGTCCGTGGAAGCCACCGACGACGACCCCGTCGATCGAGTCGGAGAGACCGACCGTGTACTCTCGCTTGTACTTGATCCACCAGTACCCCCGGGCACCGGCGCGGTAGGCGCTCCCCTCTTTGAGCGACTTCGCCATCACCCCCTCCCCGCCCGCGGCGACCGCCTCCTCGAAGAACCGGGTCGCGGCCGGGACGTCGTGGACGACCTCCTGGACCGCGAGCCGGACCCGCTCGGTGGGCTTCAGGAGCCCCTCGAGGAGCGCCCGACGTTCGGGGAAGGAGCGTCCGTAGACCGGTGTCCCGCCGGCGAGGAGCACTTCGAACGCGAAGAGGCAGACGGGAACCTCCTCCTGGACCCGCGCGAGGTCGTGCTTGCGGCCCCGGCGCCGCGAGACCTCCTGGAACGGGAGAATCTCCCCCGTGTCGAGGTCGACCGGTACGCATTCGCCCTCGATGATGGCGGGCGTGTCGCGGATCGCGAGAGGAAGTTCGGCCGTGAGCTCGGGGAACTGGGCGCTGATCTCCTCGAGGCGGCGCGAGAACAGGCGCACCGGCCCCCGCCGGGGGACGTGGGCCTGGACCCGGAGACCGTCGTACTTGACCTCGAGCGCCGCGCGCCCGTCCATGCGCGCGAGCACCGACGATAGGTCGGGCTCGCGTTCGGCGAGCATCGGACGGATCGGCCGGCCGATCTCGAGTTCGATGGAGGCGAGTCCCTCGACGCCCCGTTCGACCAGCACTCCGGCGACCAGACCGAGGTCGCTCGAGAGGTTGAACGCCGCCTCGACCTTGGCGCGCGCGTCCTTCGACCCATCCGCGAACGCCTCCGCGAGAGCGTCGAGGATCGTCATCTCCCGAACGCCGACCCGGAGCGTCCCGAGGACGAACCGGACCAGGAACTTCGCCTCGAGCGGGGTCGCGCGCACCAGGAGGTCGACCAGTATCTGGACCTTCGCCTCTTGCGAGCCGGGGCCCTTCGCTTCCGCGATCCGGGTCAGCTCGCGGGTCGCGTCGGCGACGGTAAGCGGCTCCTCGGGTCCGAGCCGGTGGACCGCGACGAGCAGCTCGGAGGCGGTGGTGCCGAGGTCGCCCGACGCCTTCGTCCGCTTCCCGACCGTCGACTCGTCGACCCCCGCGGCGGCCGCTACCGCTCGTCGGGCGAGCGAATCGGCGACCCCGAGCTCGACCCCTTCGTACTCGGGCCGAAGCATTCCCTGAGACAGAAAGAGCGCGTGGGCGAGGTCCGGGGGCCGGAGCGGACGGATGAGCTCGACCAGGATCGCGCGCATCTCGAGGCGCTTCGAGGTCGCCTCGAGGCGCTCGTAGGCCTCGGCGAGCTCAGTGAACCGCACGTCGCGCGCCCTCCGTCACCGATGCCCGGAGCCGCGCCAGGTTCTCCGCGACCCCCCCGCCCTGGAAGACCGAGTTGCCACAGACGAAGAACGTCGCCCCGGCCGCCGCCGCTTCGACCGCGGTCTTCGGGCCAATCCCCCCGTCGACCGACACGTCGGCCGTGGACCCGAGCGCATCGAGGCGCGCGCGCGCCGCCCGGATCTTCGGAAGCACCTCGGCCCGGAACGGCTGGCCCGAGAACCCCGGTTGCACGCTCATCACCAGGAGCTGGTCGACCCGGTCGGCGAGGGGGGCGAGCCGCTCGAACGGCGTGTCCGGTCGGATCGCCGCGCCGACGCCGGCTCCGAGGCGCCGCGCGGCGCGCACGACCTCCTCGGGGTCGGACCTCGCCTCGAGATGGAAGACGAGCGTGTCGCCGCCGGCGCGATGGAACGGCTCGAGATAGCGGAGCGGCTCCTCGATCATGAGATGGATGTCGAGCGGGAGGCGCGTGCGGGCGCGTACGGCGGCGACGAGCGCCGGGCCGAACGTGATGTTGGGGACGAAGTGTCCGTCCATCACGTCGAGGTGGAAGGCGTCCGCTCCACCGGCTTCCGCGGCCGTCACGGCGTCCCCCAGGGCGGAGAAATCCGCGCTCAGGAGCGACGGAGCGAGGCGAAGGCGGCGCGCCGGGACGGGCACGGCGGGAGCCATGTCGGTCCCGTATTTAGACCACCGCGATGCGCGGCCGGTCAGAGGAACTCGTCCGGGCTCGGTCCTTCGTCTCCCGCGAGCGGCACACCCGAGCGTCGCAGCGCCCCTTCGGGGGTCCAGCGTCCGACCGCGAACGGTTGGAGCCACGAGGGTCGGTGGGAGCGTCGCCGACCTCCCGCCCGGTCCTCGGGGCGGTAGTACAGGTACGAGTATAGGAGGAACTCACCGTACGCGAGCAAGACCAGGGAAACGCTCCCGGGGATCCAGAGGTAGGTGGAACCCTGGTTCGCAAGATCCGCCCACTCTGCGAACGCCCAGACGTCGACCACGAGAAGGCCGATGAGCACGTACCATTTTGATGCCTGATAGTACCACCACTCCTTCCAGGTCGGTCCGGGGTCCTTCAGGGCCTCCCGCTTCTCCTCCTCGACCCGGTCGAGCCGATCGGTGAGGAGGGCATCCTCCTCGATCGACCGCTCCGTCTCGGGGCGGGCCGGCTCCGGCCCGAGGATCGGGGCCACGCGGGATCCCCTCCTCCTACTAGGAGGCGACGGGTCCCGCGAGAGGGGTCCCAGCGGAACCACCGGGGATCGCGGTAGGGTAGAGATGGCAAGCGACAAAGTGGTGGGAGCGGACCTCGAGCAACGTGGGCTCGACCTTGGAGCAGATCGGCATCACGGCCGGGCAGCGCGTGTGGAATCGGCAGCCGGGCGGCGGGGCTGCCGGGCTCGGTACGTCCCCCGCCAGGACGATCCGTTCACGCTTGACGTCGGGGTCGGGGATCGGAATGGCCGAAAGGAGCGCCTGGGTGTACGGATGGAGCGGTCGCGAGAACAGCTCCTCCGTCGGGGCCCGCTCGGCGACCTTCCCGAGGTACATCACCACGACTCGTTGGCTCATCGCGCGGACGACGGACAAGTGGTGGGAGATGAACAGGTAGGCGAGGCGCTGTTCCGCCTGCAGCTGGCGGAGGATCTTCAGGATCTGAGCCTGGACCGAGACGTCGAGCGCGCTCGTCGGCTCGTCGAGCACGATGAACTCCGGCCGCAACGCGAGCGCTCGGGCGATGCCGATCCGCTGCCGTTGGCCTCCCGAGAACTCGTGAGGGAACCGCCACTCGTGCTCGGGGTTGAGGCCCACCTCGCGCAGGAGCTCCGTCACGCGGGCGTACCGCTCGTTGCGGGACCCCCAGTGGTGGATCGCCATCGGTTCGGCGATGATGTCCCGCACGAGCATGCGCGGGCTGAGCGAGGAGAACGGGTCCTGAAAGACGATCTGAAGCTTCCCACGGATCTGCCGCATCTGATGGGAACCCTTGCGATAGAGCGAGTACTGGTCGGCGAGCTCGTCGAGCTCCTTGAGGGCCGCCTGGGCCTCGGGAGTCGCCCCCGGGCGGGCGTCGTCGCTCTCCTCCTCCGATGGGTCGGTCGCGTCGGGCCGCACCAGCCCCGCGTAAAGACTTTCGAGGCGACTCTCGACCTCCGGGGGAGGGCGGTAGAACGCATGCCCCGAAGTCGGCTCGATGAGACGAAGGAGGAGGCGACCGACCGTGGTCTTTCCGCACCCCGATTCCCCCACGAGTCCCACCGTCTCGCCCTCCCGGACGTCGAAACTGACGCCGTCGACCGCGCGGACGTCGCCGATCCGGGTCGAAAAAAGCCCCCCGCGGATCGGAAAGTACTTGCGCAACACACGGGCCGAGACCACTACAGGAGGTGCGTCGTTTTCCATCGCGACTGGCCCCGGTGAAATGCTACGAGGAGGCCACTGGTCCCTTGTATAAATAGCAGGCGACGGTGTGCTCGGGTCCCTCGACCGTGACGGGGGGGCGCGCCTCCTTGCAGATGGGCATGGCGTACGGGCAGCGCGGGTGGAATCGGCAGCCGCTCGGCGGGTGGATCAGGTCCGGCACCGAACCGGGGATGGAGGTGAGCTCCTTCGTGGGTTGATCGATGCGGGGGATCGACGCGAGGAGGCCCTGCGAGTAGGGATGCAACGGCCGGCGGAAGACCTCGTGGACCGGTCCCTGCTCGACGATGACCCCGGCGTACATCACGCAGACCCGGTCGGCGACCTCGGCGATCACCGCGAGGTCGTGCGTGATCAGCAGGATCGCCGTGCCGACACGATGCTTCAGGTCCCGCATCAGCTCGAGGATCTGGGCCTGGATCGTGACATCGAGCGCGGTGGTGGGCTCGTCCGCGAGCAGTACGTCCGGTTCCGCGGAGAGGGCCATCGCGATCATCACACGCTGCAGCATCCCGCCCGAGAGCTCGTGAGGGTACCCCCGGGCCACCTGCGCCGGGTTCGCGATCGAGACCCCTTCGAGAAGACCGACCGACCTCCAGAACAGCTCGTCCTTGAGCGGCCGGTGGGCCCGCGCGTGCACTCCGCGGATACCGTAGTAGAAGTGGGCTGCCCGCTCGAGCAGAGCGCGACGAGCCTGGCGCCGACGGCCGGCACGGTCGAGGCGGCCCTCGGTCATCTCCTCGAGGTACGTCTGGTGGAGCTCGTTCCGGATCTCGATCTGTCGGCGCTGGGAGGCGAGATACCCTCGGTGGAAGCCCGAGAGCCGAAGACGCCGGAGAGCCCGCTGGATCGCCGGCCGCACGCTCTCGGCATCGGAGCCCGAGGCGCGAGCGATGTAGTACGCTTGTCGACCAAAGGTCGTGAGGTGCACGGCGTCGCCGACCGCCATGGCCCGAGACCGCAAGAGCTCCGAGCTCGGTTCCCGCACCGCCTCGAGGAGCGACTCGATCGCCGCATCCACCTCGGGGGCGTCCGGCGTGGCCGCGGCGAGCTCGTCGATCACCCGCAGCCCCTCGTGGAGGAGGACCGTCTCCCCAAGCTGGTCGGCGACCGAGAAGATCGGGTTCATCGCCTGGGACGGCTCCTGGAAGATCGTCGCGATCGCCTGTCCCCGCACGGCCGAGAGACGCTCGGTGGCGGCGCGGATGCGGCGGAACGAGCGCTTGATCTTGACCCGGCTCGTCCCACGGATCGGCGAGTAGCGGGCCTCGTGCTCGAGGTCCCAGAGGAGATTCGCCTTCCCGTAGAGGATCTGGCCGCTCATGACGCGTCCCGGCGGGTCCGGGATGAGGCGAGTGATCGAGAACGCGGTGACGCTCTTCCCGCAGCCGGTTTCCCCGACCAGACCGGTCGTCTCGCCTCGCCGGATCTTGAACGAGACCCCGTCCAGCGCGCGCACGACCCCGTCGTACGTGAAGAAGTAGGTCTTGAGGTCGCGGATATCCAAGACCACCTCGTGACCTTCTGGGTCGGGGCCGGGCGAAGTGGCCTCCACCGCGATAGGGGTACTTTGGAGTTCGTCCGCGCTCGAGAGCTCCGTCACCGGGACCGCGGGGATCGCCATACCTCTCGACTACCTCATGCCGCTCAACGTCGCAGCCTGGGGTCGAGCGCGTCCCGCAGGCCGTCGGAAAGGAAGTTCACGCTGATCGCGAACATGAAGAGCGCGACACCGGGGAAGAGGAGCTGCCACCAGGGCATCGAACACGGGCCGGTCGCGCACAACCCGAGATATCCTTGGACGACGTCTAAGGTGGCGAGCGCAGAGATCGTGCCCCACTCGGGGAAATAGATGTACGGCCAGATCCGGAAACCCAGGAAGACGAGGAACCCCGTGAGCAAGGGGATCGTCCCGACGTCGAGCGACATCTGGATGAAGATCGGGTACATGCTGTTGGGGATGATGTGACGGAAGACGATCCGTGACTTCGATGCGCCGCTCGCCCGGGCGGCTTCCACATACTTCTGCTCCCGGACCACGAGGACCTGGCCCCGGACGATCCGCGCATAGAACGGCCACCAGACGACCATGAACGCGACGATGAGGAGGAGCACTCGCGTCCCGACGGGGTCGAGGCCGAGCACGGTAGAGTAGTCGGTGGTTACCACCGACACGACGATGATCACGAAAAGGATCTGCGGGATCGATAGGAAGATGTCCACGAGGCGCATGATCGCCTCGTCCACGGCTCCCCCCCAGAACCCTGAGATCGCTCCGACGATCAGGCCGAGCATCGCACCCACGGCCACGATCGAGACCGAGATCAACAGCGAGTAATCGGCCCCTCGCAGGAGCCCGTCATAAAGATTGTAGAAGTAACTGATGCCGGGCTCGACCGTCAGTGCGCCGAGGGGTAAGGGCCCCGAACCCAGGGGCGCGAGGCTGAGCGTGGGAGCGATGACCGAGGGACTGTACTTGGGGGTGGAGTAGCAGTTGGGCCCGGGAGGGGGCGTTCCCGACGGGTAGGTGCAGACGGTACACCCGAGCGGGCTCGAAGCAGCGGGTGCAAGGGTCGTGGGCGAGTAGCTGGAGGGGGTCGACATGCTCGCGCCCGGAACGTTCGAATAGAACGTGATCGAGACCGTTTGCGGGACCCCCGCCACGTTCACGTTTCCCGAACTGGGAACGGCCGTGTAGCCTCCCTCGGGACTGACCGTGTACGGATAGGCGGGTCCACTTGGTAAGGAAAAGTTGACATACGGGGTCGTGGAAGAATGCGCGACGCCTTCCACCGATACGGTCCACGCGAGGCCCGAGGGAAGTCCGGTCTCGTGGAACGTGACGATCTGATCGTTAGTGGCGTAGCACTCGGTCATTTGGTCCCAGGGGACCGCTGAAGTCGTGGCGTAGAGCGCGATCCCCAGTATGATCAGCAAGACGACGATGCCGAAGACCGCGAGCCCGTTACGGCGAAGGAAGTACCAGGTCCGCTTGAACTGAGCGATCCGAGGGTTCGGGCGCCGTCCGGTGCGAGGGGTCTTCGCGGTCGGCGCGGCACTCATCGTCGCCTCACCCGCCAATCTGCCTCACCCCAACCGGACTCGAGGGTCGAGATACGCGTATAGAACGTCGACGACGATGTTCGCGCTCACGACCAGGAAGGTGAACAACAGCGTGGCGCCAAATATCAACCCGAAGTCCACGGGTGCGTTCGCGGACTCGATCGACAAGGTAAGGATGTAGCCGACGCCGTAGAGGTTGAACACGTACTCGATGACGGGAAAGCCCCCGATAAAGAACGCAAACGTGAGGCCGAGCACAGTGATCGTGACGTTGAGCGAGTTGCGACCCGCGTGACGCTTGACGACCGATTTCTCGGGAACTCCCTTCGCTCGGGCAGTGCGCACGAAATCGAGGTTCATCACCTCGAGCATGCTATTGCGGACGAATCGAAGTAGGCTCGCAATAGTTCCGAACGCGATCACGAGCGCGGGGATGATGATCCGGATCAGGGTGTCAAGCGCGAGCCACCACTGTCCGTGCAGCGCGGCGTCGATCGTCGGGAATCCCGTGGGCGAACTGATCTTTCCTTGAGTGAGCCAGGCCGGATAGGTGCCTCCCGCGAAGCAGCTTTGCTGTGGCCAAGACCCGACCAGCTCATCGTAGAACGGCTCGCCGTGGCTGCACCAGGGGGCATGGGCCACGTATCCGATGGAAGGGCCTATCCCCAGTACTAAGCCGATCAGCACGAGCGAGGCTAAAAGAAACGCCGGCAGCGCGTACCCGGAAAAGGACATGATGCGGGCCGCCTGGTCGACCGGACGGTTACGGTACACCGCGGAAAGGTTGCCGAGGGGGATCGCGACGCCCAAGATGATCACGAGCGACAGGATCGCGAGCTCCAGGGTGTAGGGCAAGAACCACGAAAGGACCGAAGTCACCGGTTGCCCTTTCGCAATCGGAACGTTTTGCCCCGCCGTGCTGTAGTTATTCACCGTACCCCACTGGAATGTGAGACTGCGGTACATGTAACCGGCCCATTGGACGGGCAACGGCTGATCCAAGCCTAACTGGTGGAGAAAATAATGGTAGTGCGGATTCGAGCAGGTCCCGTTCTCGCCAGGAACGAGGTCGCTACAGGGGACGACAGGGTTGTAGATCCAGGTCTGGTTCTTCGGTGGGTTGCCGAAATGAGCGACCAGCTGGTCATTGATCGGAAGGGCACTGATCAAGGCGAAGGTGATCGTCATCACCCCGATGATGATGGGGATCAGCAGGGCCAGGCGACGCACCACATAGATCCACATCCGCATGGTGCATTCGAACCGGGGGTCCCCTGGCGCTCTTGGAGGGGGAGGGGGTATTTATGGATTCGACGCAACCGGCCGATATGGGAGCGCACCCTCGCTTCTGGGGGACTTCGCTCTTACGTTTTGAATATCGTGATCGAGAGGGGGGCGATGTGCCCGGCGAAACCGCTCGCCGAGGGCGACACCTCCTGGGTTCCGCATCGTCCCTCTCTCCCAATCTCCCAGCGTTGGGACGCTTCCCACCGCATGCTCACCCCAGGGAGCGTTCACCGCCGGTCTTTGAAAGATATATATGGGGGCTACCGCTCGGGAGACCGAAAGTCGGCCGGGCCGGCTTTGGTGGAAAGAAGCAAAATGAAAGCGTCACGTCGATGGTGGAGTGCGGGAATCGTCGTCATCGCTGTGGTTGCCGTACTGTTGCTGAGCATGGCTCTGCCCACGGGCGTTGCCGCCCGACCGGTCGCCGGTGGAGCGGGTGCCTCAGTCGCAGTATCTCCGGCAGCTCCGGCGAGCTCCGCGCCAAAAGCAAGTTCAGCCCCCGCCGCAGTGGGCCCGTCGACCTCCGGGAGCCCACATCCGGGGACTCTTGATATCTACGAAGTCGCTCCGGCCGGCCAATCCACCGAGGATCCGTCCGTTGCGTATGACACTGTCAGTTACGAACCGATCATCAACGTCTACCAGACCCTCGTCGCCTACAACGGATCGAGCTCGGCGAACTTCGTTCCCGAGCTATCGACGTGCGTTCCGGGCGATGCCAACGGAGCCTCCTCGACGCCCTCGGTGTCGTGCCAGGCGATCTACGGCAACTCCCTGGTCACGTTGAACGGCGGGGGCCAGCCGGTGGCGTTCACGTATCCCATCGACTCGGCCGCCAAGTTCTACGACCCCCAGACGGGAGTCAGCTGGCCGGTCTACCCGTCCGATGTGATGTTCACTATCTCGCGGACGATGGGCTTCGCCATGCTCCCGAGCATGTACGTGTTGAACGGATGGATCATCACCCAGTCGCTGCTCCCGATCGGGAACCACAACTGGGATGGCGGGATCCACTACCCTCTGAACAACACTCCGCAAAACATCTTGGGGTCGATGCTGGTTAACGACAGCGCGTACTGTCCTGCCGCGGCGCTCGCCTCCAACGGGTGCATCACCTTCCTCGCCACGGGCGAGGGTACCGTCTGGCCGTTCTTCAACGACTTCGTTGGAGACGCCCTCGGAGCCGGTGTTGAGCCGTGCGGGTGGTACACTGCGCAGAGCGCGGGCGTTCCGGGATTCGCAGGTTCGACGCTGCCGAACGGGGACGGGCCTTGCTTGCTCCCCGGCGGCTCGACGAACACGAGTCAGAGCGGATTCCACAACTATCTCAACACGACCAGCCCGAAGGCATGGGACTCTTTCGAGTCGCTCGCCCTCAACCATCCCGCGGTCCAGACCGGAGTCCAGTTCGACCTCGTCGGATCGGGCCCGTACTACATCCCGAAGGGCGCGGACCAGCAGACGGTGGGCTACACGATGTACGCCAACCCCGCCTACAAGCAGCCCACGGGATGCGTGGGAGTCGGCGGAGGGTGCCAGCCGGCCGTCGGGGCCTACCAGGGAAAGGTCGCCGTCCTGTACGAACCCGACGACACGCAGGGTATTCAGGAGTACATCGCCGGGCAGGCGGATGCCGCGACGATCCAGCCTCCCGAGACCGCCCAGATGCTCCAGTTGGCCGCGAACGGGCAGATCGGCTATCAGGTGACGAAGACGCTGTCGATCTTCTTCGACCCGTACAACCTCGCGTTCAACGTAACGGGCGAGAAGGTGATCGACCCCACGGGCAGCCTGAACGTCCCGAGCACGTTCTTCGCGTCGAACACGGTCCGCAATCTGTTGAACCATGCGTGGCTCTACACTACGGTCCTGAACACGCTCTGGTCGATCGACGGTATCCAGTACGGGTACAACTACGGTGGTGCGATCCCGAACGGGATGGGCAACTACTATCCCACTAACATCTCTTGGCCCTATCTCGCGGGTGACCCCGGCAACAATCCGTCCGTGGTCAACAGCGCGGCCTGGTGGTGGGCGCAGGGAACGAACGTCAGTAGCCCGTACTACGATGCCCAGCTCGCGGCGTGTAAGAACACGACGTGCAAGTTCCCCCTCATCGGGGAGCTGGGTGCACCGACCTTCGATACCGCTTTCCAGGAGTGGGCCACCTCGATCAGCACGATCACGGGAGGCGCGGTCGCGCCTTACACGTTCGACCTGTCGTTCCCGCAGCTCGTGTACTACAGCGGGCAGGCCCCCTACGCGAACCCGATGCCGGTGTTCACCCTGGGCTGGGCGCCCGACTACCCCGACCCCACGGACTACATGGGCGCCATGTACTACGCCAACGCGACGTACACGTTCGCCGATGCGGTCTGGCAGGGACTCGAGACCACCGCCGCGTTCAACGTCTCCTGCGGAGCTCACGTCGGACCCACGTTCGCGAACCTGTCCTACTGGGCCGAGTATCTCGGCACGGTGGGAACCCCGATCCCCGCGAGCTGCCAGGGACCCGCGTACAACTCCATGCTGTACGGGATGAACACGGCTTCCGCGCTACCCGTCGGGAACTACCGGCTCCTGCTCTACAACCTGGTCGAGCACATTGAGAACCAGCTCGGTCTGTACACGTGGGAGCAGCAGGCGACCTCGGTCGAGACCTACGCGCCGTGGATCAACAACGCCACCGTCAACACGAACGTGATGATCGGCGGCGGAGGGGACCAGACCTGGTACCTGTGGGGATACACGAACGCGGTAACGACCGTATCGTTCCAGGAGACGGGACTGGCGACCGGAACGTCTTGGTCCGTGACCTACGCGGGACACCTGTTCAGCGGCACCGGAGCCACGATCACCGTGCCCAACCAGGCGAACGGGACGTACCCGTACCAGATCGGCTACGTGTCCGGGTACACGATCACCACGGGAGCGACGAACGGCACGGTTACCGTGCTGGTACCCACCGCGAACACCGTCAGCGTGGCGTTCACCTCGTTTAGCGGAGGGGCGACCCTCGGCTTCCAGGAGATCGGTCTCGCGTCGGGGACGAACTGGACGGTTGTTGTCCAAGGCGTCGGCGCGGTCACGGGCAGTAGTACGCTCGTGAGCTACACGCTGCCGTCGGGTTCGTATGCCTACGGTGTTGGGATCCAGACCGGCTACCAGGCCCCGCCCGCAGGGACTGCCGCCACGGGGACCGTTGTGTCCCTGATGTTCAAGGGAGTCCTGTTCAGCACCTTCCCCGTCACGGTCCAGTCGTACGGACTGAGCGGGGCGAGCTGGACGGCGACGCTGTCCACGGTGCCCGGTCCGGGCGTCTCGGCCACGGGATTCACGAACACGTCGACGAGCACGTCGATCGTGTTCTGGGAGCCGAACGGAACGTTCACGCTCTCGGTCTCGAGCTCGACGTCCCTCCAGCCGGTCGTGTTCTCCAACACGGCTGTGGTGGCGGGTCTGGCTCAGGTGATGAAGGTCGCGTGGGTGTCGACCGGGGTACCGGCGACGTTCACGGTCACCTTCACGGAGACCGGGGCAACGGGCGCGTGGTCGGTCAGCTTCAACGGGGTCATCCAGAGCAGCACGGGGTCGAGCATCTCGTTCACCTCCCCGAACGGGACGTACACGTACTTCGTCTCGGTGGCTCCCGCGGGACAGGTAGCGAGCCCGTCCGGCGGTCAGGTGACCGTTCCGGGCGCAGCAGTCTCCGTGCCGGTCACGTTCGGTTCGGCGCCGACCACCCAGTACAACAACGCGACCACCGTGCCCACCTGGGCGTACGCGGTGATCGGGGTGTTCGTGCTGCTGACGCTGGTCTTCCTGGCGACGACCCTGATGGCGCGTCGGCGGCCTCCCAGCCCGCCGTCTCCGCAGACCTGGACCCCGGGTGGGGAATCTAAGGGAGGCGGAGGAGACTCGCCGCCCCCGGGGAACTAGGTCAGCCGGAGGAGTCCGCGACCAACCCTTTCCTCCCTCTTTCTTTTCCTCTGCTGGCGAGGCTGTCTACCGGGGGGGCCCAGTCCTGGTCCGGCGCCCCTGCCATGGGGGGTCATCATCTTCCGCGGTCGGAAGGCCGTAGAAGGTCGCTGGCCTCGCTCCGCCGACCGTGGGCCCCAGTGTTGAAGTGAGACGGAGGGGAGAGGGCGAGTCTTGGCCTCCCGGGAGCTGCCCGGGGAGTTCAGAGCAGAGGCAGACCACCCGTCACAGGATCCATGCGGTCGGCCGGTGCCGGACCAAGTCCGAGGCAGGTTCGGGTCCCTGGTGGGACCTCCGTGAATCCCGCGTCCTCGACCCAGGCGGTCGAGATCCGCTGGCCACGTGCCAGGCGCTCGATCTCCTCAAGCTCCGTCAATGTGGGCACGAGGAGAGCGATCTTCTTCTGACCCTGACGGATCCACTCGGCCAGTGACGCGGGGTCGTGAGCCTCGGCCCGCTGGAACAGAAGGACCGCCGCATGCGCTGCCTGGACCGCGGCCTTGCCGGCGGTCAGTCGGAGCTCTCCCCGCAGGAGTAAGACCATCTTGTAGTCACCGGACGACCGGGGCGAACGTTTACTCGGCATACTCCGCCTCCCGTCGGCGGCTCAGGTCCGCCCTCTCCTCTTCGATCTCCTCGAGACGATGGCGCAGGCGGTCTCGCTCGGGTGGGGTCGGAGCCGGGCTCCGTAGGCCGTGCCGGATCCGACGTTCCTCGCGCCCGAGGAGGTCCAGCTGTCGAGTGAGTTCGAACGCCCCCTCCTCGCCCCCTGACGAGGACGGTGCGGGGGAAGCGAGGGGATCGCGTCGATACGCGCCGCGGGCCACGCCGGCACCGCCCGCGACCACGGTAACTCCGAGAAGCACCCCTTCGAGCACCGGGTTCGACCAGGCCGCCTGGAAGCCCCCCGGAGCGGCCGTCAGCAGCCCGTAGCCGACCAGAGCCGTGAGGGTGACGCTGAGCACAAAGGACAGGGTAGTGAGCTCGACGAGCCGCCGGAGCGCGAGCGGGCCCCGGAGCCTCCACTCGGGGAAGAGCGCCCTGCTGATGGCGTAGCCCGGAAGGAAGAAGACGAGGACAAACCCCACCCCGCTTTCCAGGAGGATCAGGCCCGACATGGGTTCCGGACGTCCCCCGATCAGTCGGTCGGGGCCTCGCCGAGCCCGTACTGCTTTTCGAGCTGGCGCCTCAGTCTCCGGTTCGAGACGAGCCCGTGCGCGGCCTTCTTAGTGGTCTCGAATTGCTTCAGGAGGGCCCGGACCTCCTGCGGCTTCTGTCCGCTGCCGCGCGCGATTCGATGGATGCGCTCGGCTTTCAGGATGTGCGGGTTGTCGAGCTCCTCGCCCGTCATCGAATCGAGGATTGTGCGGAAACGGCGTAGCCGCGTCTGAGTCGCATCGAGCGTCTGCTCGTCGACCTTGCCTCCGACGCCGGGGAACATCGCGATGAGCTTCGAGAATGGGCCCATCTGGCCGAGCGAATCGAGCTGGGAGCGCATGTCGCGCAGCGAGAAGCGCCCGGCCATCATGTTCTTCGCCGCCGTCTCCGCGGCCTGCTTGTCGGAAAGCTCCTCGAAGCGTTCGAGGAGGGTCTGGATATCCCCCATGCCAAGGAGGCGGGAGACGAACCGCGTAGGCTCGAAGTGCTCGAGCTCGTCGAGGTGCTCGCCGGTGCCGATAAAAAGGATCGGTGCGCCGCTCACCGCGACCGCGGAGAGGGCGCCCCCGCCTTTCGCCGACCCGTCGATCTTCGTGAGGACCACCCCCGTCAGGCCAACGGCCTGATGGAACGCCTCGGCGCTGCGTCCGGCGGCCTGGCCCATCGCGGCGTCGACGACGAGCAAGACTTCTTCGGGGTCGAACGTCGCCCGAACCCGTTTCAGCTCCGCGATCAGCTCCGAGTCGATCCCACTGCGGCCCGCGGTGTCCACGATGACCGCGAGGTGAGGCGGGAACCGGGCGAGCGCTTCGGCCACGATGACCTCGGCCCGGGACTCCGACCGGTTCGCGTAGAACTCGCACCCGACCTTCTGGGAGAGCTGCTCGAGCTGGTCGATCGCCGCAGGCCGGTGGACGTCCGCCGCGACCAGGCCGACCCGAACGCCGCGCTTCTGGAAGTACCGGGCAAGCTTCCCTGCGGTCGTCGTCTTCCCTTGACCAAAGAGCCCGGCGAGCAAGATCCGCTTCGGTTTGACGTCGAAGGGGCGGTCCTTCCCAAGGATGCCTCGGATCTCCTCGTAGATGATGCGGACCAGGAAGTCGCGGAGGCTCGCCCCCGCCGGGGGCTTTTCCTCCGTGGCCCGTCGGCGGACTCGCTGGGTAAGGTCGAGCGTCAGCTGAACGTTGACGTCGGCCTGCAGGAGGGCGCGCTGGATGTCCCGCACGACCTCGGAGAGAAGGGCCTCGTCCACCGCCGAGCCACGGGCGATCTTCTGGAGAACGCTCCGGAGCGACTTTCCGAGGGAATCGAGGACCATGGGACCCTTGCGCGTCGGGCGCGCGAAGGACCTAGGCCCCCACCGCTATAAGTCGGAGTATCCCGTGCGAGGTTCGTTTCGGCCGGGTCGGTGACGGCGTCGCGCAACCCTCTTATGAGGCTGGAGGCCTCAAACGCAGTTGCATGGCCGACGTCGGCCCGGCCGCGAAACCCATCCCACCGAAGCTGAACCCCGTACGGGTACCGGTACCCGAGGAACCGGTCGCGACCCGGACGAGCGATTTCCGGGAGATCCTGCACGCCTACTCGAAGGAAGAGGCGGTCCTCGAAGCCCGACGATGTATCCAATGTCGCCGTCCGTGGTGCGTCGAGGCGTGCCCCATCACCCAGGACTGTCGCGAGTATCTCCGGCTCATCGCCCGAGAGGACTTCGACGGCGCCGCCCGGGTGACGCTCCGGGAGAATCCGCTCGCGACCTGCCTTTGCAAGGTCTGCTACCACTACTGCGAGGACGCCTGCGTCGTGAAGAAGAAGGGGATACCGGTCGCGATCCGCCAGCTGAAGCGCGCTGCGCTCGACTTCGGCACGAGCGATCTCGTCTACGTGCCGTCGAAGCCGAAAGGTCAGCGCGTCGCCGTGGTGGGGGCCGGGCCGGCGGGCCTCATGGCCGCGTGGGACCTCGCGGTCCGCGGCTATTCCGTGACCGTCTTCGAGCAGGAATCCCGTCTCGGAGGGCTCTTGCAGACGATCCCGGCGTATCGGATGACCAACGCGGACGTCGAGACCGACCGCGCACGGTTCCGCGACCTCGACGTCACGTTCGTCGACGGTACGAGGGTGGGCCGGGAGATCCCGGTCGAGCGTCTGATCGGGAACGACGGATACTCCGCCGTACTGCTCACCTTGGGGACACCTGTCCACCGAACGCTCGGCGTTCCCGGTGAGGAGCTGCCGGGGGTGCTGCCCGCCCTTGACTTCCTGCGGGAGATCAACCGGGGCCGGCCGCCCGGCATCGGGCGAGAGATCGTCGTGGTCGGGGGCGGCGACGTCGCGATGGATTCGATCCGCAGCGCCCGCCGCCTCGCGCCCACGGGCCACCTGACCCTCGTGTACCGGCGCAGCCGACAGGAGATGCCGGCGGACCCCGAGGAGGTCCACGGCGCGGAGGAGGAAGGGATCCACTTCCTGTTCCAGAAGGCGCCGGTGCGGATCGTCGGGAAAGGGCACGTCGAGGGAATCGTCGTTCAGTCGGTCGAGCTGGGCCCGACCGACGCCGACGGGCGGCGGCATCCCGTGGCGATTCCGAACTCGGAATCGACGCTTCCCTGCGATACGGTCATCCCTGCGGTCGGCCAGCGAGCGGACCTCGCTGGATTCGACCCCGACCTCGAGCTCGGGGTCCATGCCCGCGGATGGCCCGAAGGGCGCGGACCGGGGTTTTCGACCGGGATACCGGGTGTCTTCGCGACGGGCGGCCGGTCCGTGGTGTACGCCATGGGGGCCGCCATGGAGGTAGTGGAGTCGATCGACCGGTACCTCGCGGCCCAGCGGGGCGAATCGCCCTCGCCTCGTCCCGAACCCTTTGGGGGCGCGGAACCGTTTCACTCGCCGGCGGGATACAGCGTTCCCATCCGGATCTAGGCCGGGTCGCTCCTCCGTGCGCCCCCAAGGTTTTTCCCCAGTTCGGCCCCCTCTTCCTACATGGCGACGGCCCGAAGTCGACGTTCGACCGCTCCCACGGTCGTCGGTGCGCTCCTGGTCGTCGTGGCGTTGCTCGCGGTGCCGGCGGGCGGGGTATCGCTCTCGGCCGGAGCGGCGGTGGGGGTCCCCCCTACTGTCTCACCAGCGGCAACGCCCTCGTCGGCCGTGCTTTCGTCTGCCGTCGTGAGCGGGTCGTTCGCCGTGCGGTCGGGGTACACGCCGGAGCTGGTTTCCCGCCTGGCGGACGCATCGCCCGCGCAGGGGACGCGTCTCGTCGTCGTCACGTTCCAGCCCCGAAGCCCCTCCTTGTACGTTCCCCCGTCTCCGGGCACCCCCCCGTTGACGATGGCGGCGCTCTCCGAGCGATTCGGATTGACCGCCCCGGAGTACTCGGCCGCCGAGGAGTTCTTCGTTGCCCACGGGTTGTCGATCGTCCGCACGTGGCCCGACCGCCTCTCGTTGAACGTGGAGGGACCGGTCGGCGCCCTCAACAGTGCGTTCGGCACTACCCTCCTCTCGGGCGTGTATCAGGGACGGCCCGTAACGATACCGTCGACTCCCCCGTCGCTCCCCAGCGCCCTCGAGTCGGAAGTGGCGGGCGTAGTGGGCCTCTCTACGGGCGTCGACCGGTTCGCCGCCGCTCCCGTCGCCCCGGGCCCGGGGACCGGTTCGGCCTCCCCGACCGGGGGGAACGCGAACCTGGTGACGCCGGCGATCGCCCGGGACATCTACGATCTCTCGGGTCTCTACAATTTCACCGGCTCGCCGAGGTTCGCCACCGGGGAAGGGATCGCGCTCCTTCTGTGGGGGCCGGGGTACGACCCGAACGACCTCACGCAGTTCTACCAGCAGGACTATCCCTCGAACTTCCCGCCCGTACCGATCGTCCCGAAACCGGTCGACGGGGCCCCGAACCCCTCTCCCTCCGCCGCCAGCGACCCGTGCGGTGCGGCGCAGGAGCTCACGCTCGACCTCGAGTGGTCGGGTTCGATGGCCCCGGGAGCGACGCTCTACCCGGTCTACGCACCCGGCAGTCCCGCACCGACCTGTTCGCCCTCCGCGAGCTCCATGTCCGACGCGCTCCACACCGCGATCGGACTTCCTATCTCGGCGCTGTCGATGTCCTTCAGCGCCAACGAGTCGTCGGACAGTGCCCTGCGGTCGACGTGGGACGTTTACTTTGCCGAAGCCGTGCAGCTCGGGATCACCCTACTCGCAGCCACGGGCGACCTCGGGGGGTTCGGGCTGCCCGGCTGCGGCGGCGGCCCGGCGCCCCAGTACCCTTCGACCTCGCCGGACGTCCTCGCCGTGGGAGGCACCGACGTGACGCTCAGTCGAAACCCTCTCGGTCAGCTCCAGGGGTTCAGCGAGACCGCCTGGAGCCAGAGCGGCGGGGGCGTCTCGACCCAGTTCGCGCCGCCCGCCTGGCAGCAAGGCCTTGGCTACTCCGGGAGGGCGGGACCGGATGTAAGTGCCACGGCCGCGGAGAATTTCTTCTTCTATTCGGGGCGAGCTATGGTCGCCGCCGGGACGAGTTTCGCCACGCCCCTCTGGGCGGGCCTCCTCGCCGAGATGGACGCACAATACGGCCGGACGCTCGTCTCGATCGCGCCCCGTCTGTACGCGATCGGCGCCGAGGTGGCGCGGGGCACGGTGAGCCCGGGTCTCTCGGACGTCACCTCGGGTTCGACGTGCCTCGGCCCGGCGGGACCCGGCTTTGATCTCGAGACCGGTTGGGGCTCTCCGCAAGCCGTCTTTCTCTTCGCCGACCTGACGAAGACGTTTGTCGACCTCTCGTTATCGGTATCGTCGCCGGTCGTGGGCCCCGGGGGGTCCGTCACCATTCAGGCCCGCCTCGCGAACCGCACGACCGGAGCCGCCATTCCGGGGGTGCCGATCGAGGTGTCGTTCTCCTCCACGACCAGCTTGGGGCCGTGCACGGGCACCTACGCGAGCGCGGCTCCCCTGACCGACGTGTCGGGGAACATCTCCCTGAGCGCAACGGTTCCGTGGTGCTACCTCGGCTCGGCCACTTCCGTGAACGTTCTCGTCCTCGCCAACGGATACTACGGGACGAACTCGACAACGGTCGCCGTGAACCTGCTCGGCTGGTTTCCGGCGCTCGGCGGTCTCAGCGAGCCCCCGAACAACGTGGTCGGGTTCCTCGTCATCTTCGTCGCGGCGAGCGCCATCGGCTACGTGCTCGGTCGTCCACGCACACGTGCTGCGCCCCCCGTCGTCCCCCCGGGCGTGGCTCCCGAATCCGATCCCCCACCGCCGCCGGCGTCACGGGGATCTCCTCCGCCGGGCGGGGCGGTCCCGACGGTCCCCGCCGCGGAGGGCGGCCGTACAGATGGCGCCCCGTTCTCCGAATCCGACGGGGAGACAACCCAAAAGACTTAATCCGGACCCCCAGTGACCGAACGTGCCCGCTGCTCCCGAGGATGCGCCGGACCGGGGCGTTCCGATCGCCCTGTCGGGGCCCGAGCGTTCGGTGCTCGCAGCCTTGAAGGCGACGGACACGTCCCCCGTCGACGAGGAGACGGTCGCGACGCGCACCGGCCTCGGCCTCGATCAAGTGAGGGGAAGCCTTCAGCGACTGCGCTCGAAACACCTCGCAGTCCTCGACGAGCAGCACGAGACGGTCCGTAGGCTCACGCCGCGGGGCGAGGCGGCCCTGGCCTCGGGACTTCCCGAGCGCCGTTTCCTCGCGGCCCTTGAACGACGGGGCGGGGCTCTGACACCCGACGAGGCGACGGCGGAAGGGTTCAACGAGGAGGAGCGTTCGGCGGCGATCGGGATCCTACGGCGCCGAGGTTTGCTCGCGGAGGGGATGCCGTTCCGGCTGCGTTCGGGCACTCTCCCGGGAGGTGACGACTTGCTTCCCGAGGAGGTCGTCCTCCGCCGGACGGCGCAAGGCGAGGAGGAGATCGACGACGCGATCTTTGCCGTGCTCGAGCGTCGGGGGCTCGTCCGCCGGGAGCATCGGTCGCAGAAGCGCTGGCTCCCCTCGGACGAGGGCCGCCGCCTCCCGCTCGCTCCCGAAGGCGAGGAACTGATCGGCTCCCTGCGGCCGTCGATGCTCCGCTCGGGAGATTGGCGGAACCGTTCGTTCCGACCGTACGACGTCCGGGCCGAGGTCCCGTACGTAGCGGGCGCCCGCCCCAACCCGTACGCGTCGTGGCTCGAGGAGTTCGAGGAGATCCTGCTCGGGCTCGGCTTCGAACAAGCGGAGGGTCCGCTCCTCGAGACCGAGTTCTGGAACAACGATGTCCTCTTCATGCCTCAGGACCACCCGGCCCGTTCGATCCACGACGCGCTATCGGTCGAGGGGGTCGAGGGGCGCCTGCCCGCCGCCGACCTCCTCGCGCGCGTCGCGGCGGCCCACGAAGGACGCCCGCTCCCCGGCGAGCCCCGACCCATCGGTCCCGGCTGGCCGGGCCTCTACGACCCCGCGATCGCTGCCCGACCGGTCCTGCGTTCGCAGACGACGGCCGTTTCGGCCCGCTTCCTCGCGAGAGGTCCCCTCCCTCCGTTCCGGATGTTCTCGCTCGACCGAAACTTTCGCCGCGAGGAAGTCGACGCGAGCCATCACATCGAGTTCACTCAGTGCGAGGGGATCGCGGGCGCCCCCGAGATGTCGCTGCGGGACCTGGTCGGGCTCTTCCGGGCGCTTTCCGAAGCGATCGGGATCCGCGAGCTCCGGATCCGTCCCAGCTATTTTCCGTTCACGGAGCCGTCGATCGAAGGGTACGTGCGCCACCCACGTCTCGGATGGATCGAAGTATTCCCGGGCGGGCTCTTCCGGCCCGAAGTGCTCCGCCCGCTCGGGGTCGAAGTGCCCGTCATCGCCTGGGGGATCGGCGTGATGCGCCTCGCCATGGTCGCTCTCGGCGTGAACGACATCCGCGAGTTGTTCGAGGACGACCTGGCCGCCCTCGGGGGAGGCAGCGCATAGCCGTGCCGCAGAGCGTGCTCTCCCAGGAACGGTTGCGATCGCTCCTCCGCGTCCCGGTCAGCGACGCGCAGCTCGACGATCTTTTGTTCTCCTCGAAGGCCGAGGTCGCCGGTCGCGACGGCGACGCCCTGACGATCTCCGTGACGCCCGACCGCCTCGACCTCCTGAGCGAGGCGGGGCTCGCGCTCTACCTCGAGGGGGCGCTCGACGCCGTCCACGGCCTTCCCCGGGTCGTGGCCGGGCCGTCCCCCTCGATCGCCCCGGGCCTCGATGTCGACGCCTCGGTCGCCCCGCTCCGCCCGTACATCGCGGCCGTGGTGGTTCGGGCGCCCGAGGATTCGGCGCTCGATGCGGGCACGCTCGCGGAGGCGATCCGCTTCCAGGAACTGCTCCACGCCACCATCGGCCGGGATCGACGCGTAGCGAGCCTGGGCGTCTATCCGTGGGACCGTATCGTCCCTCCGGTCCGGTACTCGCTCGAGCCGCTCGACCAGGTCCGTTTCGTCCCGTTGGACGGCACCGAGGAGGTTCCGGCGGAGGACTTCTTCCGGGACCATCCGCTCGCAGCGCGCTACGGGGAGTTCGGGCGCATCGGGAACCGCTGTCTCGTGCTGCACGACGCGGCCCACGCGGTTCTCAGCCTTCCGCCGGTACTGAACAGCCGGACCGTCGGCGAGGCTCGCCCCGGCGACCGGGAGCTCCTGCTCGAGGCGACGGGCACCCGGGCGCGCAGCGTGCGCGAGACCCTCGGGCTTTTCCTCGTCGTCTTCGCGGGCCGCGGCTGGTCCGTGACGCCCGTCGAGGTTCGGGGTCCCGGCCCCACGCGCGACGACGGCGCGGCCGGGATCGCCCCCCACTCGATCGACCTGCCCTCCGCGGCAGTGCGCGAGATGGCCGGCGAACCGTTGTCGGCTCCCGAGGTCGAGCGGCGGCTCGGCCGCTCTCGGCTCTCCGCCCGCCCCCACGAGGGAGGCTGGCGGGTCGAGGCGCCCCCCTGGCGACCCGACCTTCTCACTCCGGCGGACGCCATCGAAGACGTCCTTCTCGCCGTGCCCGTGCGACCCGAGAGCGGACGGCTCCCACCGAGTTTCACCCGGGGACGGCGTCGACCAGAGATCGCGTTCCGCCGACGGCTGGCGACCGAGCTCCTCGGACTAGGGTTCTCGGCCCCCTATACCTCGCTCCTCGTTTCCGAAGGCACCGTGGCGCGGGTCCCGGGGAGCGTCGCGATCCGGATCCGCAACCCGGTCTCGATGGAGTTCGCGTACCTCCGGGACCGTCTGCTGCTCTCTCATTTGGACGTCCTCGCGCGCAACACCCGTCACGGGTATCCTCAGCGTTTCGGCGAGGTGGGACCGGTGATCGTCCCGGCTCCCTCCTCCGAAGCCGGCGGCGCGACCCGGTACCACGCAAGCCTCGTCCTTGCGTCCGACTCGGCGGGGTTTTCGGACGCCGCAGCGTACCTCGACTACCTCCTCCGCGGGCGGGATGTGGTCGCCGTGCGCGAGCCGGCCGACGTGCTGGGCACGATCCCGGGGCGCGCCGCGCGCGCCCGAGTCGCGGGGGAGGTCGTCGCCCAGCTCGGCGAGGTCCACCCCCAAATCCTCACGGAGATCAGCGTTCCCGTCCCAGTCGCTTGGGCCGAGGTCGACCTGACCGCGCTGTGGCCGCTCGTGGCCCGTCACGAGGGCCGCTGACCGCTTCCCCCACGGGCGAACCGGTCCCGCACGGGGCTTCCGGATAGGCTCTAATAGCGCCCCCCGCTCGGCGAGCGATGGCCCGCCCGCGACGAGCCTCGACTCGTTCTCCGGCGCGCGAACGCTGGGAGAAGGAGGCACGAGAGGGTCTCGGCCCCCGCGCCGAAGGGGGACGGGTACCGCTCCTGATCGGACCTCCCGAGGACCCGGGCACGACGTTCCTCGAACGTATCGGGTTCCCGGGAGAGATGCCGTACACCCGCGGCATCCAGCCCACGATGTACCGCGGGCGCCTCTGGACGTTCCGGCAATACTCCGGGTTCGGGAGCGCCGCGGCGACGAACCGACGGTTTCGCTTCCTTCTCAAGGGGGGCCAGACCGGCCTCTCGGTCGCCTTCGACCTCCCGACCCAGAACGGCTACGATTCCGACCACTCGAGGGCCCGCGGCGAGGTCGGGCGGTGCGGCGTACCCATCTCCTCGCTCGGCGACATGCGCACGCTGCTATCGGGTCTTGCGCTCGATCGGGCGACCGTGTCCATGACGATCAACGCGACGGCGCCGATCCTTCTCGCCCTCCTCGTCGCGGTCGCGGAGGAGAACGGCGTGCCGCGTTCCCGTCTCGGAGGTACGGTCCAGAACGACATCCTGAAGGAGTACGTGGCCCGAGGCACGTACATCTACCCACCGGGCCCGTCCATGCGTCTCGCGGTCGATCTGATCGAGTTCGCGACCCGGGAGATGCCCCAGTGGAACTACATCTCGGTCTCGGGCTACCACATGCGCGAAGCGGGCGCTACGGCGGCCCAAGAGGTCGGGTTCACGCTTTCGAACGCGATCGCATATGTCGAAGCGGTGCGCGCCCGGGGCCTCTCCCTCGACGATTTCCTGCCCCGCCTCTCGTTCTTCTTCTCGGGCGACCGCAATTTCCTCGAGGAGATCGCGAAGTACCGTGCCGCGCGCCGGCTCTGGGCCGCAGTAGTGACCGACCGATTCGGGGCCCGTACCGGGCGGTCGAAGCAGCTTCGATTCCACACCCAGACCGCGGGCTCGAGCCTGACCGCGCAGCAGCCCGAGTTGAATGTCATCCGAACGACCCTGGAGGCGCTCGCCGCGGTCCTCGGTGGCACCCAGTCGCTGCACACGAATGCGCTCGACGAGGCACTGGGGCTCCCGACCGAGTCCTCCGCTCGGCTCGCTCTGCGCACCCAGCAGATCCTCGCAGAGGAATCGGGCGTCGCGAACACCGTCGACCCCCTCGCCGGGTCCTACGAGGTCGAATATCTCACCGACCGGATCGAGTCCGACGCCCGGGAGTACCTCCACCGGATCGAAGAGATGGGCGGGGCCCTCGCGGCGATCGACCGCGGGTTCTACGCCGCCGAGATTGCCCGGGAAGCGTACCGCGTCGCGCGCGCACGCGAGCGCTCCGAGGAGATCGTGGTGGGCGTGAACGCCTTCCGCGAGGGCAATCCCGTCTTCTCCTTCTTCCCCGGTGAGAAGGGCGGAGGCTTCGAGCGGGTATCGGCCGAGGACGAGCGTCGCCAAGTTGCCGGGTTGAGAACGTGGCGTCGCCGTCGGGACGGCGGGGCGGTCACCGACGCGTTGCAACGCCTCGAAGCGGTGTCCCGGGGGGATGAGAACGTGCTCCCCTCCGTGCTTCGGGCCGTCGTCACGGGGGCGACGCTCGGGGAGATCGCCGATCGTTGGCGCTCGCTGTTCGGCGAGCAGGGTGCCTCCCGTGCGTTCTAGAGGCGCCGCGGGGGGGAGGCGGCCGTGAAGCTGGACCATGTTGGGATCGCGGTGCGGGACCTCTCCCGGGCCGTCGAACGGTGGCGATCTCTCCTCGGCGAGCCGGAAGGGCCGGTCGAGGAGGTCCGGTCGAACCGGGTTCGGGTCTTGTTCTTCTCCTCCGGCACGGCGCACCTCGAGCTCGTCGCTCCGCTCGATCCCGAGTCGCCGGTGGCGAAATTCCTTGACCAGCGCGGGGAAGGGGTCCACCACCTCGCCTTCGCCGTCCCCAGCGTGGACCAGGCGCTTTCGGATCTCCTCGAGCGAGGAGAGCGCGTAGTGGACCGGGTGGGGCGGCCCGGGGCCCGCGGACGTCGGGTCGGGTTCGCGCACCCGTCCGCCTTCGGCGGTGTCCTGGTCGAGTTCGTGGAGGTCCCGTGAGTCGCATCACATCGGCCGAGATCGATTCCATCTACGACAGCCGCGGCCGGCCGACCGTCGAGGCAACGATCGTCCTCGAGTCGGGAGCTCGGGGCCGCGCGGGCGCCCCGAGCGGAGCGAGCACCGGGGCGCACGAGGTGGCCGCGTTCCCCCCCGGAGGCGTGCCGGAGGCGATCCGCACGTTTCGGGCCCGCGTCGCCCCGGCGCTGCTGGGCCTCGACGCCGCCGACCGAGCCGCGATTGACGGTCGGCTCCACGAACTCGACGGTACCCCATCGTTCGGCCACCTCGGGGGAAACACCGCGACCGCCGTCTCGGTGGCGAGCGCGATCGCCTACGCCGAGGAGATCGGCGTGCCACTGTGGAAGGTCCTCGCCCGTCCGCACGTCGACGGACGGGTGTTTCCAGCGATCGTAGGCAACTGCCTGAACGGCGGCCGCCACGCGATTGGTGGCCCCGACATCCAGGAGTTCATCGCCTTCGCGGAGTCGGCCCGGCCCGAGGAATCGGTCGCGGCGGCAATCCGCGTGCACGGGCTCATCGGCGAGGAGCTCCACCGACGGTTCCCGAAGTTGGCGCTCGGGCGGGGCGACGAGGGTGGCTGGGTCGCTCCGCTCGGAAACCTCGAGGCGGTCGAGCTCCTGACCGAGGTCTGCGCTCGCGTTCGGGACGAAACCCATCTTTCGGTGCACCCCGGCCTCGACCTCGCGGCGAGCGAATTCTTCGTCGAGGGCAAGTACCGCTACAAGGAGCAGACCCTCGACCCCGCGGGGCAGGTCGGGTTCGTCGAGCACCTCGTCGATCGCTTCGGCCTGCGGTACCTCGAGGACCCGTTCGACCAGGAAGCGTTCGACGACTTCGCCGCCCTGACGCGGTCGGTGGGGGGCCGGACCTTGGTGGTGGGAGACGACCTCTACGTCACCAACGCCGAGCGGCTTGCGCAGGGGATCGAGCAGGGGTCGAGCAACGCGGTGCTGATCAAGGTGAACCAGGTCGGAACGCTCACCGATACCCTTCGCACGGTCGACCTCGCGGACGCGAGCGGTCTTGCCACGGTCACGTCCCACCGCTCGGGGGAGGTACCCGAGGGCTGGCTGGCCCACGTGGCGGTCGGGACCGCCGCGCGAGGGCTCAAATGCGGCGTCCTGGGCGGAGAGCGGGTGGCAAAGCTAAATGAACTCCTGCGGCTCGGCCGCGCCACGGGAAGGTAGCGTCGGATGCCGGAGGACGAGACCATGGTCGAGCAGCACGTCGTCACCAGCGACGGCCAGGACATCCGTCCGGGAGAGCTCCTGATCCCGGAAGACACCTACCTCACGTCAGGGGTACACATCGGTACCCAACAGAAGTCGGCGTCAATGCGCCGATTCGTGTTCAAGGTCCGCTTCGACGGGCTCCACGTCCTCGACGTGCGCGAGACCGATCGGCGGATCCGTCTCGGCGCGAAGTTCCTCGCCCACTTCCCGGCCGATCGCATCTTGGTCGTCTCGCAGCGTCAGTACGGCCAGAAGCCCGTGCGCATCTTCGCGAAGACGATCGGTGCCGTCTCGTTCGCGGAGCGGTTCGTCCCCGGCTGCCTCACGAACCCGAACCTCACCGAGTACTTCGAGCCGAAGGTCCTGGTCGTGACGGACCCCGCGACCGACCAACAGGCGCTCAGCGAGGCGGTGTCGATCGGGATCCCGGTCGTCGGGCTCTGTGACGTCAACAACGAGACGCGGAACGTGGACCTTGTCATTCCGGCCAACAACAAGGGGCGGGTCGCGCTCGCGACGGTCTACTGGCTGCTCGCGCGCGAGATCCTGAAGGCCCGGGCCGGTGGCGCCGAGATCGAGTATCCGTTGACGATCGAGGATTTCCAGGCAGCGTTGTAGACCCGGGCGCCCCCTCCTCGACCTTTTAACGCCCGGACCCCCTTCCCGAACGTGGGACGACCCGGGTCCGGGATCCTCGCGCTCCTGAGCGAGCACGGGGTGCCCGAAAAAGCCGGCCGCGTCTACCTCGCGGCCTGCCGAGCGGGCCCCCAGACCGCGAGCGAGCTGGCGCGCCTCTCCGCGGTCAATCGAGTCGAGGCCTACCGCCTCATCAAGCAGCTCACCACCGAGGGACTGCTCGAAGCGACCCACAGCCGCCCCCAGCGGTTCGAGGCGCTCTCGCCGGATGCGCTAGTCGACCGGTGGATCCACCGAGCGTCCACCCGGCTACGGCAACTGCAGAAGGACCGCGCGCGAATCCTGAGCGACTGGGAGGAGCAGCGAACCGAGTTCGATGACGGAGACCCCCGCAAATTCGCGGTGCTCGAGGGCCGGGAGACGATCCGCCGCTTCCTCGGCAAGCGGATCGGTACTGCCGAACGACAGATCCTGGTCTCCACGACCGGGCTCTCGCTTCCCGGGCTCATCGATGGGGGGCTCCACCGAGCCCTGCAGGAGGCAGCCGACCGCGGTGTCAAGGTACGGGTCGTGAGCGAGATCGGCCCCCCCAACCTCGTGGAAGCGAAGCACCTGGCCGGATTCACGGAACTGCGACATTCGAACGGGCCGGTCGCGAACCGGGCGGTCGTCTTCGACCGCGTCGGAGCCTTGGTCTACGTCTCGGGGGAGGACGGGCTCGGTCGTACCGGCGACGAACAGGTCGCCCTGTGGTCCTCGGCTCCCATGTTCGTACAACTCGCTCGAGACTACCACCGTCGTCTCTGGACCCCGGCGACGCGGTCGGAGGAACGGTTCGTCGAGATCGAGAGCCCGCCCTCGGCGATCCTGCCCGTCGTCTCGGGCCGGGAGTCGGTGCCGTTCCAACGGCTCAAGGAGATCGCGAAGCTCGGCATGCGGGCCTCGGGGGTCCGCGAGCTCCATCTCAGCCTGCCCGAGTTCATCGAGGCGATCGCGCGCCAGCTTGGCCGGGAGATCGCGGGCCAGGTCGAGGGGAAGACCCCCCAGGAGGTCGCACGCGCGCTCAGCGAGTACTACGAAACCCACACGATGGGTCACCTCGCGACGCTCCGCGAGAAACCGCTTACCTTCCGCGTAACGGGCTGCTTTGCGTGCACGCGCGATTCCCCCGAGATCGGCCGGGTGCTGTGCCCACAGCTGCTCCGGGCGGTGCTCGAAACACGCCTGGGCCAGCGCTGGGAGGTCACGAAGCCGGACCCGACGAAGCATGCGAGCCGGGGCTGCATCTTCACGGCCACCCCTGCGTAACGAAGCGTTGCCCCCGGATGAGGAGACCGGGAATCCGATCTAGGTTTCCGCGGCCGTGGCGTTCAACGCCATGCTACACCGGCGCATGGTGTAACATGTGTATCACACAAGCGATACAGAACTTGGATGAACCTATAAATATGGGGCCCACTTTAGGTCACCGTAGAAGCTATGAAGACCACTCCCCCCTCCCCGGCCAGTCATCGCTCTCGCGGAGCCCCCCTCCGGACCTCGAGCCGGACGGTCACCGAGTCGACTCCGTCGCCGCCGACTCCCCCGGCCTCGGACGTCTGCCCCAACTGTGGTTCCTCGCATCTCATCCGGGACGAAATCCGTGGCGAGATCGTCTGCGCGGACTGCGGCCTCGTCGTGGACCAGAGTGCGTTGGTCAGCGATCGCGGGCAGCGTGGCTCGAAGGAGGATACCGGTCGGGAAGCGCGTGGCTGGGGCCCGGTCATCTCCCCGCTGATGCCGGACAAGGGCCTCTTCAGTGAGATCGGAGTCCCGACGCGCGACTTCCAGGGGAACTCGCTCTCTCGAAACACCTCCTTGAAGTTCTACCATCTGCGCAAGCTCAACCACCGTCTTCGCGCCGCCCGGACGCACCAGCGGAACCTCGTAGTGGCGCTCGGCGAGCTCAATCGACTCGCGGGGGTCTTGGGCCTTTCCCGGGAGGTCAAGGAGTCGGCGACGTACATCTACCGGCGCGCGCTGGAGCACAAGGCGACGCGCGGCAAGAAGATCGTGGCGCTCGTGGCCGCGAGCGTCTATGCGGCCTGCCGTCAGTGCCACGTGCCGCGGACGATGAAGGAGATCATCGCTCACTCGAAGGCGACCAAGATCGAGGTCGGGCGTGCGTACACCTTGCTCGCCCGCGAGCTCAAACTCGGGCTGAAGCCGGTCGAGCCCCGCGATTACCTGGTACGGTTCACCCAGGACCTCAACCTCTCGAAGGAGGTTCGGCAGAAGGTCCTCTCGCTTCTCGAGCAGGTCGAGCAGGTCTACTCGACGAGCGGGGTGCTTCCGAACGGGATCCTCGCGACGATCATTTACATCGCCTCGAACCTGATGGGGGAGCCCCGCAGCCAGGACCGTATCGCCGCCGTCGCGAACGTCACCCCGGTGACGATCCGCAACCACTACAAGGAGCTCCTTGAGCTTCTGGGGCTCCCGGCAGATCTGACGAACCCTCTCGCTCACCCTTCGCCGGTAGCCCCTCGGAAGGCGGCGGCCGTTCCGGACGGCAGTCGAGGGTACGGGTCCCCCA
>DAIDCO010000114.1 GCA_027309555.1 bacterium | reverse complement strand
AAGTATACCAGGGCCGTCGCTACGCCATGTATTTCAGCCTCAGTTAATGGGTTCTTAGGCTTCTTATCCGCCTCCCCCTCGGCGACGGGAGCCTCCTTGGGGAAGCTCTCCAACCGGATGGGAGCCGGCAGGTCGGTCTTGACCTCTCCCTCCGGTTCATGGACGTCGTCTTTCGGGCTTGATAAACTCATAGTTCTCGAGGTAGGGGCGGGAGGGGCGGTCTCTTCCCCTTTGACTTGTCGCGCTCCCTGATCATCAACAGCATCTGCTCGATGATACCGGCCCGCCAGGAGAGGTAGGTCCAGGCGACCATCCCAACGGCGGTCGTCGCCTCAACTCCCAGGATCAACTCGTTCAGCAGCGTCACGGCTTGTGACTCAGCAGTCGTCGGATGAGTCCGGAGCGCTTGGACGGGGTCGAGTTCTGGCTCTCGGGCGTCTCGGGCACGGTCTCCGCATCCTTGGCCACGGGGGGCTTGGGTGGGGCTTTGACCGGGAGCGCGG
>DAIDCO010000113.1 GCA_027309555.1 bacterium | reverse complement strand
GCGCGGCCCGAGATCGGGTCGCTCATCGGACGGAACTAGGACCCCGGGCGCTGCCTCCCGCTCCGGGGTGCGCTGGCCCCGCCGACACAGCGATCGCGTGCACGACGTCGCCCACCGCAATCCGCGGGAAGCCCCATCGCTCGCCCGGGGCCTCCGGTATCGGGGTCCTCGAACCGTCCCCCGCGGGTGCGAGGGATGGTTTAACTCGGACGAGAACGGTTCACGGACACGAGGGGGCCACGCGCTGACCGTCAACCTGAGGCTCAGCCTCACCATCTTCAAGGCCGGTTTCGCAGTGGAGAGCGCGGGCGGGTTCGCGGCGCTCGTGACCCGCTCGAGCCGGCTTCCCTTCCACGGATACCTCCTCCTGCTCACCCCGGCGTTCTCCGCCCTCGGTATCTTGTTCCTCTGGGTCGGGCGCCACGAGTGGAACGAGCTGCACCGGACCCGGGTCGGGCACGCGAACACCGCCTTCATCGTGAGCCTGGTCGCGATAGGGCTGGCCGCCGCACCGATCGCCTAC
>DAIDCO010000112.1 GCA_027309555.1 bacterium | reverse complement strand
GGGAAGGATGGTGCCGTAGAGCACGTCACGCCGCATTCGGTCCGCCGGCAGCGGATACACCTCGATCGACACCTGGTCGCCAACCTCCAAGCCCAACTCGGCGCACACGCTCATGGGAAGGACGATCCGCCGCTTCCCGTCCAATACGGACAGCCGCATGGCCGCCCGGAAGGGTCCGACCTATTTCAGACTTGTGGGGTGCGTCCCACCTGCAGGTCGAGCCACGGCCACCCGGAGACGGCGGGGCGCGATGCGGGGGAAGGGGCCGTCCCGGTCGCCCTTTGGACGTCCTCGGCGAGCGACCTGGGGATCAGGATGGTCAACGACCACCGATTGAAATCGGTGGCTTGTAGCTGAGGTCGGAAACATGTCCCCACATCTCTTCACTCCCCGCTACGATGGGCCGATCGACTCCGGCCCTCGCCGCGATATTCGTCGCGGCGATGCGGTCGGCCGCCCCAGCGAGGCCCCACGACACGCATCGGAACTCGTCCCTCGTCGGTCGGTTCTTCTTGTCGATGGTCCCGCAC
>DAIDCO010000111.1 GCA_027309555.1 bacterium | reverse complement strand
ACCCTTGGGCTCCCGAAACCCCTGGAATCTCTCGGCGCGCGCCACGAAGGATACATAGGGCCCCAGCTAAATAAACCCATAAGTGGACGGGCCCGCCGGGACCCGCCCGAACAATTAGGCGTTGGGATGCGTCCGGATCTCGAGCCACGGTCGCGACTGAATGAGGAGGAGCCACCCCCTCGATCGTGCCTTTGAGACGCGAGGAGCCCCCCAGGCAACTCATGTTCCTCCGGCAAGCAAACGATAATGCGGGCCTGGACGATGGCGTTAGCATGTCCTTCACCGCCAAGATTTACCGGGACCGAGAGGCCGGAGGCTACTATGCGAGGGTTTCCGAGTTGCCGGGTTGCTGGACTCAGGGCGAGACGCTGAAGGAGCTGCGGGGAAACTTGGCCGAAGCGGTCGAGGGCTGGATTGAATCGCTCGCCAAGGACATTCCCCGTTCCCGATCTCCTCGCATGGGAACTATTGAGCGGACGATTCGCGTTGAAATCGTCCCCGCGTTGTAGAGTTCGATGGCCAAGCTCCCCGTCATTTCGGGG
>DAIDCO010000110.1 GCA_027309555.1 bacterium | reverse complement strand
GGGGCGAACGGGCGAGGCCGGCGCCGGCGGAAGTGGCAATCATTCAACGGGGAAAAGGGAGCCACACGCTGGCACCGGCCCTGCCCGCGCGTTCCCCGGGCCGCAAATCCCCTGGGTCGGCGCCGCGCGCCGTCCCGACCGCCAAGCGCGCGCCGGGTGCTTCCGTCGCCGCCACACTCCGCTATTCTTGTCGTCCCGCGCATGACGCGGCATCCCAGGAGAGCGCGACCATGCCCGGATCCCTCGACGGCCTTCGCGTGCTGGACCTCACCAGCAACTTGTCAGGTCCCTATTGCTGCATGCTGCTCGCCGATCACGGCGCGGACGTGCTGAAGCTGGAACAGACCGGCAAGGGCGATTCGGCCCGCAACATGCCGCCCTTCGTGAACGGCGAGAGCGCCCCGTTCATGATCTGGAACCGCAACAAGCGCTCGGTCGAGATCGACCTCAAGACGCAGAAGGATGCGTTCCTCGGCCTGGTCGATACCGCCGATTTCGTGGTCGAGAATTTCCGCCCCGGCGTGATGGCCCGGCTCGTCCTGGGATGGGAG
>DAIDCO010000010.1 GCA_027309555.1 bacterium | reverse complement strand
GGGCCGGGCCCGATCGCCGACGCGACTCCCCCCGCGCTCATTCGTTCAGGAGCTGCTCAAGCTGGTCGAACAACTCCTCCTCTTCCTTCTCCTTCTTTCGGCCCCCTTCCCAACGGGCGTTCACGATCTGGACGAGCAGGTCCGCTACGCGGTCCATCCAGGGGCCCTCCTGCGCTTCGAACCGCTTCTTCATCTTCTCCCGCAGGAGCTCGTTGTAGGCGCGGTACGCCGACCAGACCCAGGGACCGTGCTGCATTCCTCGCGACGTGCACTCTCCGTTCTCTTCGGACATGGTTTCTTACCTCGGAACGACGCGTTCCGGTAGCCGTAGCGGGGCCCATGGGATATTGAGCGGGTTCAACGATCACCGGTCACAATTCCCGCGCTCCACGGGACGTCGCGCGAGAGGGGACGTTCACGGCACCGGGTCGACGGGGCCGAGTTGTCGGGTAACGGAGAAGTAACCGCCCCGCTAAATCCCGTGACTCCGATGGCGAACCGATGCCGCCGGGAACGGAGGATCGGGGGTCCGAACCGCTCGGGCGGCTCGACGACCGCATCCTGCACACCCTCGAGGGCCTTCCCGGGCGTGTCGCGTTCAGCGGTCTCCGACGCATCCTCCAAGCCCACCCGGAATCGCTCGCGCGGGCCCTGCGCCGGCTCGAGCGGGAAGGATTGGTCGAACGAGTGAACGGGGGCTATCGGATCCTCTCCGAGCAGCTCCGGTCGGCCGGGGAACTCACCCACGATCTGTCGCCGATCGCAGAGGTCGCCCTTCCGCCCGGCATCGCACCCGGCTCGCTCCTCGGCCGGCTCAGTGGTCGTTGGTTCGGTTCCCTCCGATGGGTGGGGGTCGTGGAACGGCCGGACGGACGCGTCCTCGCATGGGCCCGACGAGATGGGTCGGGATACGTGTTGCTGGGGGTCGATCGCGGGACGCTCCGGGTGTATGTGCCCGGACCGGGCGGGCGAGACGATTCTGGCGAGGCCGAGGATGCCGCGTACGAGCTGCTCGTCCATGCGGTCGAAGCGCTGCGTCCGGCTCCGAGGGGCCCGAACGCAGTCTCCCTACTTGCCGCGCTTCCCGCTGGCCTTCCATCCTACTGGTCCGGAGAGAACTGAGCTGGGAACCGTCCGGCCCCCGGGGGCGATGCCGCGACGCGCTTCGTTCCCACCCCCCTTTGGGCCCAAGGCTGGACCGACCTCGCTAGGTCCGCAAGGACCCTCCCCCTCGCGTGATCTCCCTGCGCCCGACGGTCATCTTCCGGAGTGTCGAGGTCGATCACGACGCCGGGGTCCTCTGCGGAGACCTCCCTTGTCTCGGACCGATGGCGTTGTACGACGAACCGGCCGCCCTGGTCCCCTCGGATCCGGCGGAGCTCTCCACCGAGCTATCGGTCCAGGAGCACCGGATCTCCCCGGACCCCCCGGTAGATCGGGAGGACGATTCGAGCTCCCCCACGCTCCCGCGCGGAAACCAGGAGGTCCTACGTGGACGGTCGGACGAACGGCGCGTCGCCCCAGACCACGAAGAACGCCTCCGCTTCGGGGGAGATTGCGGCGAGGAGGCCCGCCCGCAATGAGCGACCCAATCCCGAACGCAGGTCGGCGTTCTCCACGTCGCGGGCCCCCCGAGGGGGACCTCGTGTCGAATCCGCGCGGCCGGCGTGCCGAGGACCACGATCATCTCCTCGACTCGCGAAGCCGGGAGGGCTCGAGGACCCACGTGAGCATCGGGCGCGCCGCGAGCTGCACGAGCGGCTTCGGCCTCTCCATCCGCGAGGAGCCGCCGGGCGCGAGGGCGAGCGCGGCGAATAGCATCTCAGACTCCCGGGCCGGGCCGCCCGGCCGCCCCGCTATGGGACGGGGACCACGACCGCCGTGCCGGCCGAGATCGACGCCGGCAATCAAGGCCCGTCGCTTCCGACCATCGGACCCGAAGGCGACGTACGCTAAGACACCGGTCGAGGTCCCGAGCCGGCGATGTCCGGTCCCGCGATGCCGAGAGCGCCCGCCCTCGAGTCGGCCGGGCGCGAGGGAGGTCCCGCGCTCGAGGTCGACGAGATATCGAAGTCGTTCGGGCCGGTCCGCGCGCTCTCTCACGTCAGCTTCAGCGTCCCCGGCGGAGAGATCGTAGGTCTCCTCGGGCCCAACGGCGCCGGGAAATCGACCATGATGCGATCGATCCTGGGGCTCCTGCGGCCGGATTCTGGGGCGATCCGGCTCTTTGGCCAAGATGTCCGCTCGGATCCGATCGGTACGAAGCGCCGGGTCGGCTATGTCCCGGAGTCACCCGCCCTTTACGAGTTTCTGACGGGGGCCGAGTACCTCGATTTCGTGGCCGACATGTATGGCCTCGACCGCACGACGCGCCGCGAGCGAATCACGCAGTTCCTCACCGGGCTCGAGCTGGTGGGTCACGAGGACGCCCTGATCAGCGGATACTCTCAGGGGATGAAGCAGAAGGTGGCGCTCATCGCCGCACTTGCTCACCGCCCCCGATTCCTGGTCCTTGACGAGCCGTTGAATGGCCTCGATCCTCGGTCCGCCCGGGTGACCAAGGACCTGTTGAGAAACTTGGCGACGGTCGAAGGGGTCGGCGTCCTGTTCAGCACGCACGTGCTCGAGATTGCCGAGGCGATCTGCGACCGGGTCGTGATCCTGGACCACGGCGTGGTCACCGCTTCGGGGACCGTCACGAGCCTCCGCGACCGCGCCGGTCTTAGCGGCTCGGGACTCGAGGCGGTATTCCTCGCGCTCACGGGGACGGGAGACCTCCACGACGTCGTCTCGGCGCTCTCCCACTGAGGCCCCAACGATGGACCTGCATCGCGTCCGGCGCCTCACCGAGACATTGGTCGCCTCCCAGCTACGGTCGGGACGCACCTCCTCGAACCCGAAGGCCTGGGCCGGCCGTTCGTGGCTCATCGCGCTCCTCGACGTCGCTCTCTTCACGGTCGGTGTCGCGCTCGCCTCCGCCGTCCTGCGGCCGATCGGCCTTTCCGGGGGCGAGCTCGCTCAGGTGACGGCGACCACCGCACCCCTCCTGCCGCTCGTGGCCGTCGGGGCGGTCCTCATCGCGGGCGTCCTCTTCGAGCTCACGACGACCGCCCGGTTCTCCGGCAGCGATGCGGCCAATTGGCTGCCGGTCACCCCTTCGGAATACGTCGCGAGCTCCGCGAGCGCCATCGCGTACACCTACTCCCCGGCGGTCGCCCTGTTCCTCGGCGCGCTCCTCCCCGTGGCCGTCGCGGGCGGGGCGCTCGGGACCTACCTCCTCGCGGCCGTGCTCTCCGCCGTGGGCCTCTTCGAAGGCGGGGTGCTGGTCGAGATGGTACGCGCCGCCACTCAACGCACGGGCGCGCCGGCCACGGGCCGGCGGGGCCAGATCGCGATCCTCCTCCGCGCTATGCTGCTGGTCGTGCTCATCCTCGCCTTCGACCTCGCGTTCAACCCCGTCCTACTGCTCCCCCTCGTGGAGCAATTCTCCGCGCACGAGCTCGTGACGGCGGCCGTCCCCGTCTTCTGGTCCACCGAAGCGCTGTCGCTCTGGTCCCGCGGCGAGGTCGCCCTCGGACTCGGCTTCACGGCGGGACAGTGCGGGTTCGTGGCCCTCCTGGTGTTCCTCGCCGGTCGCCTGCGCGCCCGATACTGGACCCCGATGCCGACCGAAGCGCGACTCTCGGTCCCCTTCGCTTCGCGCGGTCACCCACTGTGGCGTGCCCTCGGTCTCTCCGCTGCGGAGGCTGCGCTCGCGTCGAAGGACCTCCGCGGGTTCGTCCGCCGCCGGGAGATGCTCCCGACGCTCGTGGTACCGGTGGTCCTGATCGTTCTCCTCCTCGCGGAGGGGAGTTCGATCGGCCTCTTCGGCTCCGTTCTGTGGGCCGGGTGGGTCGCCGGGTTCTTCTCTCTCCTGCTCGCGTCCACCTCGATCGGCCAGGAACGGCGCTCGCTGCAATCGCTCTTCGCCTACCCGATCTCGTCGCGGACCGTCCTACGGGCCAAGGCGGCTTCCGTCCTCTTTCCGGCCCTGGTCGGGGCCGAGGCGATGACGGCGACGGTCGGCGGGCTGTTCCGATTCCCGCCGCTCGAGCTCCTCGCCCTCGCGCTCCTCCTCGCGGTGGGCTCGGTCGTCCTCGCCTTCTGGGGATTCGCGTTCGCCGCTCGGTACTCCGACTTCCAGGAGCGCCCGCGTCCGCAGTATCTTCGACCCGGCGCGATGCTCGCTGCCCTCGGCTCGGGAATGGTGGTCCTCTTCGGCTTCCTCGTTCCGGGGATCCTCGCGATCCTCGCTGTGGGCTCCCCCGCCCCCGGCCTGCTCGCTCTCGCGTTCGCGATCGCGCTCGGGATCGGAGGGTTCGCGGTCTACTGGGCCCGCACGGGGTTCGACCGGCTCTTCCGCGAGCTTCCCTTCTGAGCCTCGTCGCGGGGGCTAGAAGGACGCGCCGCACGTCGGGCAGCGGCCCGCGACCTCGTTGCCGAGGTTCCCGCAATAGCGGCACCGCACCTTGACGACCTCGCGCTCGATGACCGTGGGGACGATGACCCCGGGTGGGGGAAGCGACTGCTTCGCCCGCGCGAGGTCCGCGACCCAGCCCTCCGGGTCGAGGACGTCAAAGGCCGGCCGCCGTGCGCCTGCCTCCACGACGAGCCAGGCCCTCCCGAGACGGGCGCGACGCACGCTCACGTTCCGCACCGCCTGGAGCGAGCCGTCGAAGACGAGCCGGCTCTCGCGGCCCCTCAGGAGGTCGCGCACGACGCCGCCCGAAGCGGGGGCTTCGAAGACAAGGCGGCGATTCGTGAGGTAAAGGACCCCGGGTCCCGGGACGCCGCTCGGCCGGTGGTCGGGCTCGAGGACGGCGTACGCGCTCCGGAGCAAGTGCTCGCCGGCCTCGAGCAGCATCTCGGACCTCGACACCCCCGGAGCGCTCTTACGCTCGTCGGCCGGAGGACAGCTCCCCGAGGAGCCGGGCGGGCCGCGGACCCGCGGACGACCCGTTCGGGCCGCGGGGCGCTCCCCCGGGTCCGGTCGCTCACCATCCCGACGGCGCGTGGCGATTCTGTTCGTCGAGCCATTCTCGGAGCGGACGGAAGTACTCGAGCAAGCCGTCCGCCTCCATCGTTCGTGTTCCCGTGATCGTCTCGAGCGCGTCGGGCCACTCGTGACTCTGACCCATTGCGAGCATCTCCCGGAGGCGGCGGCCGGCCGTCGCCGATCCGTAGATCGATGCCCGGTGGAGCGGTCCTTCGGCGTCGATCTCTCGCGCGAGAGCGCGGTGGAACTGGAACTGGAGGATGTGTGCGAGGAAGTACCGCATGTACGGCGTGTTCGCCGGCACGTGGAACTTCGCTCCGGGGTCGAACTCCTCATCCCCCCGGTCCCCTGGCGGAGCGATCCCCTGGTAGCGGCGGCGGATCGCCCACCAGGTTCGGTTGTATTCCGAGGGAGGCACCGCTCCGGAGAAGACCTCCCAGCGCCAGCGGTCGACCGCGATCCCGAACGGTAGGAACGCGACCTTTTCGAGCGCCCGCTGCAGGAGGAGTCCGATGTCCCCGCTCGCGGGGGGCGCCGCCCGGAGGAGCCCGACCCGCACGAGGTACTCCGGCGTGACCGAAAGCGAGATCGTATCGCCGACAGCCTCGTGGAAGCCGTCGTGCGCACTGTCGCGGAACAGGTACGGCTGCGCGGAGTACGCTCGCTGGTAGTAGTTGTGCCCGAGCTCATGGTGGACCGTTCGGAAATCCTCCTCGGTGATCTCGATACACATCTTGATCCGCAGGTCGTGATCGAGGTCGACGTCCCAGGCGCTCGCGTGGCAGACGACCTCTCGGTCCCGGGGTCGCACGAACATCGAACGCTCCCAGAACGTCGACGGCAGTGGCTCGAGACCGAGCGAGACGAAGAACCGCTCGGCAAATCGCACGAGGTCGGTCGGGACGGATCCGCGTTCGACCAGGATCTTCGTGAGGTCGTAGCCCGGGTCGCTCCCGGGTGGGGCGAGGAGCGGGAAGATCCCTTCCCACGACTGAGCCCACATGTTCCCGAGGAGGTGCGCTGGGATCGGTCCCCGGGGGTCGACCCGTTCGGGACCGTAGAACTCGACCAGGCGGCGTCGAACATAGGCGTGCAGCGCCTCATAGAGTGGGCGCACATCGGCCCAGAGTCGGTCGACTTCCGCAGCGAAGGCGTCGGGCTCCATGTCGTACTTGGAGCGCCACATCGCTCCCGTGTCGGCGAACCCGAGTTCCCGGGCGCCGCGGTTCGCGAGCTCGACGTACCGTTCGAAGTCGGGGCGGATCGCCCGGCCCACGTGATGCCACCCCGCCCAGGCATCCTCGAGCCGAGCCGGGTCCCGGCTCTCCTGGAGGACTCGGGAGAGTCCCTGCAGGTCGAGTGGCTCGTTCGAGCCCACGAGAGTGTACCGCCCCTTCGCGTACGTGCCTTGCATCGTGGCGACCCGACGCGTGAGCTCCTCGCCCTCGGCCGGTTCGGACGGCGCGATGATCGGCAGCGACAGGCGAAGGAGCTTGAGCTTGCGGCGATCCTCCGGGCTCGCGTTCTCGACCGGCAGGCGGGTCGACTGCTTAGCGAGTTCGACCGTCGAGGTGATGAGGCGGGAGTACGCCTTCGCCGATAGGGCCTCGGTGTCCGGTGTGATGTACGTCGTGTAGATCCAGTCGGCCTGCTGGGTTTCGATCGAGAGTTCCTTCAGGCGCCGCTCGGCGGAGTCGAGGAATCGCGCCACGTCCGGGGCCGGCGGGTCGGTCATGGAAGGCGGCCCCGACCTCCTCCGCCCTCATAAGTCGGCGGGCGCTTCCCCGCTCGCGATACGGTTCTGTCGGCCGATTGTCGGTCGCCCTCCTCTCTCGGGGCCGGGCCCCCCACCCCCCTGCTTCCTGTCGAGGTTCAGGGTTTATGTATGACATGCGTCTGACACCTGCCGAGGGACGATGTCGGACGTTTCGGGGATTAGCGCGATCCTCGCGGCGATGCCGTTCGGAGCTCGCGAGGTCGACGACGTTGCCGGCTCGCTCGCGCTCCTTCCCTGCCTCGTGGCTTCGCACTCCACCCGCTACTTCCCGGTCTACGAGGAGCTGTGAGCGTCGCGGGTCGCAAACCCAAGGCGGTGACCCATCCTATCCCGGCCCCGATGCCGGTCATCCTCGGGCAGGGTACTCCCCGCGGCTACGGCACGCGCCCAAAACTCTCTCTCGAGGCGGCCGCCGCCTTCGCGACCTATATCGACTCGGCTCGGGCCCGCGCAGCGATCGAAGGCCGCACTCTCGTCTACACCGTCCGTTGGAACTAGTCTAACTTCGCGGGACCTCGCCGGGCCCTTCGTCCTCGTCCGGTACCTCTACTCGCTGGTCCGGGCGATACCGATCGACCCCGGGGGCCACCTCACTGAGCGCTTCTTTCGATAACGCATCGGCCCGCTGGTTCTCCTCTCTCGGCACCCATCGGAACTCGACGTGACGAAACCGCTTCGCGAGCGCCCCCAGGTGGGCGTGGTACGCCCGTAGGTGCTCCGCACGGACCTGGTACTCTCCCCGCATTTGGCGGACGACGAGCTGGCTGTCCCCTATCGCGACGACATCACCTTGGAACCCCTGGCTCGCGAGCCATTCGAGGGCCCGGATCGCCGCGGTGTACTCCGCGACGTTGTTCGTGGCGTGGGACGAATAAGGGCGCACCGCGAGGCCGGAATCCTCGTGGAAGAGTCCCGCGCCCTTGACCACGTAGCCCCAGGTCGCGACGCCGCCTCCCTTCGGGGGGTCACAGGCGCCATCGAAGTGGAGCTCCACCCAGTTGGGATCGACCGCCGCGAGGCCGCGGGGGATTCTGGCATCGTCCACGGACCGACGACCTCCCTAACCTCGTCGGGGACGCGCGCCCACGGCGGCCGGGCCGTTCGGCCGCTCCAATCGCGGGCAGTTGCAGAACGCTTCCACCCGGTGGCAGCTCGGGCAATCGGTCCGGTCACCCATCATCTCGAGCGGACGCCCGCAGACCCGGCAGTCGCGCGAACGGGCGCAGCGGGGACATTGGGCGAGGTCGAAGGAGATCACGGTCCGGCAGTGGCGGCACTCGACCGCCTCGCGCGGGTTGAGGCGGAGCACCGGCCGAGGCCGCTCCGCCGCGCCGGCCGCCGAGTGACGCAGGAAGTTCTCGTCGGGATTCCCGAACGTCCCCCTGATGGTCGTGCGTTCCGGATTCGGCTGGACGGCGCCGATCAGCACCACGAGCAATCCGATCGGGGCCAGGAGGAGGCCCGCCTCCTGCTCGAGGTCGAGCTGCTCGGCCCCGGTGACCACGATGGGGAACGCCGTGAGCGCGATCCCCGCGAGGATGATTACGACGCCTACCCAAGTGATCGAACGGTTCATGCGCGGCGCCCGGCGGTCCCGCCGCCGGTCGTTTCGTAACAGTTGACCTACTCCTTCTTAAACCGGTCGGCGAGCCGGTCCGTCGTCCGGCTTTTAGCCCCCCTGCGGTGTCGGACCGTCATGGCGAACCCGACCGTCACGCTCCGGACGACCCTCGGCGACATCCGGATCGAGCTCTTCCGCGACCGCGCCCCCAAGACCTCGGAGAACTTCCTCACGCTCGCGCGCAAGGGCTTCTTCACGGGACTCTCGTTCCACCGCGTCATCCCCGGATTCATGATTCAGGGCGGATGCCCGAAAGGGGATGGCACGGGGGGGCCGGGGTACACGATCCCGGACGAGTTCCATCCCACCCTGCGCCATGACGGGCCCGGGATACTCTCCATGGCGAACGCGGGTCCGAACACCGGCGGCAGCCAGTTCTTCATCACGCTCGCGGCAACTTCTTGGCTCGACCAGAAGCACGCCGTGTTCGGCCGGGTCCGCAGCGGCCAGGACGTCGTCGAGAAGATCGCCGCGGTCCCGCGCGACGGCCAGGACCGGCCCCGTTCGGCGGTGAAGATCGTGGAAGTCGTCGTCGCCGGCGCCTAGGGCGGACCCGTGCGCCGATTGGGGCGTGAACTAGGGTGGAAAGTCGAACGGCAGGCGCTCCCCGGGGGACCGAAGGTCCTCGAGGGTGGTGAGAACGCCCGCCACGAGCGCGAGCCCAGGGACGAGGAGCGCGAGCTCGACCAACGAGCCATATCCCAGGGTCAGCTCGATCGAGCGACTCGGGAGTGCAAGTCGGTACACCGCTCCGAGGCCGATGGTGAGCAAGTACCCGATCGTCGCGAAGGACGACGCGGCCGAGACCGGACCGAACGCCCGCGTCGGCCGGAGGATGTACCGGGCGGTGACGAGCCCACTGATGACCGCGCCCGCGACCGTGACCGTGAGGAGGGGCACCGGCGGAGTCACTCCGTGCGAAGAGAGGTAGGCGAGCACCGCGTCCGGTAGACCGACGAGCAGCACCAACAGGGCCACGAGCCGCACGCTTCCCGCGAGGATTCGGTAGGAGAGGGGGGGCACTTGGTAGCCCGAGAGGTCGAGCATCCGGGAGGAAGGGGTGGTCATGGCAATGCCTCGGGCGGAAGGACGATCGAGGCGCCGGAACCGACGAAGGTGGCAACGGCGCTCCCTCCGGAGAGCGAGCAACCACTCGTCATGGCTGCGTTCTCGGTCTGGAAGTAGAAGCCCGACGGGGGGACGGCGAGGGAGAACGAAACCTCCCCGCACGCCGCGCCGCGGGCGCTGAGGAGCGCGAGCGCCAGGTTCCCCACTTCGGCGAAGCTTGCGTGGTTCGTGAAGCCGACCGTCACCGGGGCCGAGAGGTTTCCTCCGCCGACGACGGGAGTACCGACCGAGATCCGGAGGTTCGAGAACGGGGCCCCCCAGGACCGTTGCTGGTCGAAGTGGATCGAGATCGGGAACAGATAGGCGTAGGTCGCATTCCCCCAGAGCCCGAGAGTCAGGTACTGGTCGCTCACCAGGAGCGACGCCGCCGCGCCCACCGGTTGAATGGGAAGGTAGACGGAGATCGGGAAGGTCGTGGCCGCCTGGGGCGCCAACGTGACGGGCCCTGCGACCACCGCTCCGAGGAGCGCGCCCGAGCCGTTCTGGATCCGCATTTCGAGCGACAGTGCCGACACGGGGTACATCCCCGGGTTCGATAGCGAGAAACTACCCTGGATCGAGACGGAGTTGTTGGCGGCGAAACCGGCGGAGAACCCGCCCGAGCGCGGACTCGACTGGACCAGCTCCGAAGCCGAGTATCCGACCGTTGCCAAGTACAGTATGAGCAGGACGAGGGCGACGAGCGAAACCCGTCGGAATACGCGCGCCAGTCGATAGAGCGGAGGAGGGCGGCGGACCCGGGTCAGGTAGATCGATGCCATCGCCCGCTCCAAGGAGGTACCAGCCGTGGGCCTCCCTTGAAAATCTGTCGCTGGAGGGTGGGGAAGACCCGGGCTCGAGCCCCGATCGAGCTTAAGACGGATTCGGGAACGACGGTCCCCCGGAGCCTAAGGACCCGGGCTCAGGGCCTCCCGCCTCGACCTCGAAGACCGCGTGGAGGATGCCGAACTCCTCCGCCATGCGGGCCCGCAATGCTTCCGCGACCACCATCCCTTCACGCACCGAGGTCGCTTCGCCCACGCGAATGTGGGCAGTCATGCAAACGAGCGTCGGGCAGACCGCCCAGACGTGGACGTCGTGGAGGTCGACGACGCGGGGGACCTCCCGCGCCACCCGTTCGATCGCGGCGATCTCAAGGTCTCGGGGGATCCGTTCGGTGAGGACGTCCCAACCTCCCCGGAAGAGCGGCAGCGATTCGTACACGAGGATCGCCGAGATGGCCAGCGCCGCCCCCGAGTCGGCCCAACGGAGCGCGGGGTCCCAGAGTAGCACGATGCCGGCACCGAGCAGCGCGATCGTGATCGCCACATCGCTCGCGAGGTGCACGATCACGCTGCGCAGGTTCAGGTCGCGCGCCCGGCCGGGTGTCCGCCCAAGGACCGCGAAGTTGACTCCTCGCAACGCCAGCGTCGGCACCGCCACCGCGAGCATCCACAACGCATCGACCGGACCGGCGAACCCCGCGCCCTGGACCAGGGAGGCCAGCGCCGCGTAGCCGAACACGACCCCGGTCCCGAGGACGAGGGCGGCGTTGAGCAGGCCGGCAAAGACCTCGAGGCGATGGGTGCCGAACGTGAACTCGCCGCTCGTGCCGCGCTGCGTGGCTCGCAACGCGGCCCAAGAGGTGGCGAAGGCGAGAAGGTCCGGCACGTTGTGCACGGCATCTACCGTGACGGACAAGCTGTGGGAAAGGACCGCACCTACCGACTCGAGGAGGAGGATCCCGATCGACAGCTCGAGCGCGAGTCGGAGACCGCGCAGGACCCGAACCTCGGCCTCGGTCTCACCGTGAAGGGGTACCGGCATCGATGCGCTCGGAGCCGGCCAGTCCCGGGAGCCGCCAAAAGGATTCGCGTAGAGGGGATGGGGAACGGCGCGAGCGACGCGGGGAGGGGCGGGCCGGCACGGCCTCTCGCGACCTCGACGATCGCGGCCCGGTAGTCGAACGAGTCTTGGGTTCCTCTAGGGGGGAGCGGGGGAAGGACCATCGATCGTCCGCAGCGCCGTCGCCTCCTCCCGCGGTCTCCCGTAAGCCGGGCCACGGTCTCGCGCGGCCGCCCCGCGCCCCGGACTCCCTACTCGGACCTGAACTAGGGGTAGATCGCGGCGGACCCGCCGATCCCCTGGGCGTACGAAACTATGGGGTCGACCTCCGAAACCGGCGCTGCGCGAGGGCTGTCCCTGGTCCACGGCCAATGCCGCCGGCGTCCGAGGGGCCTCACCCGCTCACCCGCGGGAGGCCGTGCCGAAGGGGTGCCCTTTCGGGCGTCGCCTCCCCTCCCTCGATCGACGCTATCGCGAGGGGCCGGGGGACCTCGTGGGAGTCGTGAGCCCGGGAAACCCCCCGTACCAGCATTACCACACGGGTACCGGTGAGGGCGACCGTCTCCGGTTCCACGCCCCGGTTGATCGTTACTTCGTTGACCACGACGAGCATCTCGAGCGCCATGACCAGATTGCAAACGATCCGCTGGGCGGCCACCGCGACCCTCCGGTCGGTCACTTGGCGGGCAATCCGCTGGCCCAACGTCGCATCCCGCTTGAGCGCGGCCGCGATTCGGTTCAGGGTCGTGTTGGCCTCGACCACCGAAAGCACGGCGAAACCGGCCATCGTACTCGTCAGCACCTCCTCGAGCCGCCGAATCCGCAGCGCGAGATCGTTGGTCAGGGACGGAGGCAGTCGGCGGAGGCCCGCCAGGTGGGCATCGAGGTCGGTCCCGATCCCGTAGACCAAATCCCCGGTGACCTCGAGCGCCTTCGCGACGAGTCGATATCCGACCTGGTAGTGGCGGCTCTCCACGTCGATGTCCCGCGCGATCCGCGGGCTGTCGGAGGAAAGGAGGAGTTGCCGGGCCATCAGGAGATAGAGACGGTCAACTTCCTCTTCGAAACCTTCGAGGCCCCGGAGCGAGGAGGAGGCGCCTCCGACGAGAGCGTCGTGACACGCGGCGAGCTCTCCGCGCAGCACCTGGACCACCCGGTGGAGCAGCCGGGGGAGCTCGTACTTGGAGGGGTCGATGAAGTTCTGGACCTCCAGGGCCTCCGCGGTGTCACCGACCACCGTCATTCCGAGAAGTCGGTCGACGACGCGGTGTATCTCCCGGCGCTGGTCTGCCGTGAACCCCCCGAGAGCCGTCACGACGACCTGGTCCTGACCGGTGATGTAGCTTCCCACCAGCAGCCGGCCGATCAGGGTCGAGGGCGCGCCGGTCGCGTCGATGCGGAGCCGCTTCTGGACCCGCCCGTTCGGGGTCCCGGGCTCGAGTCGACCCCGGCCGAGCTCGTGGGGCGCGAGGAGCGCGGCCCGGGGAAAAGGCGGGTCGGCATGCACACGGGTTCGCTCCGCGGACATGTCCGACCCGCTGCGGCCTATGCGGTGGTTCCCTCGGAGGTTCGGTCTACGGCGCGGACGCAAGGTGGGCCGGCAACGTGCTGTCGAGATACAGCAGCGCGGCAATGCCCGCGAGCGCGACGAACGCCACGAACACGATCAACGTGGCGTTGATGTAGATCGGCACCCGGAAGGTCGAGCGAGCGTCCGAGGTCGCCTCCGACGATCCGCCCGAGGAGCCCCCGACGATGGGCTGGGCGGCCCGGGTCGCGCCGAGGAGCGAGGGGCGCCGGCGCGCCGAAGCGATGCCCGCGCTCGAGGCGAAGGCGGTCCCGTTCGGGTGGGTGAGATAGTGGTCCACGACCAGGGTCGCCGGGAACGAGAGGATCCCGGAGAGCCCGAACGCTCCGTACATGAGGAACGTCTCGAGCGGCTCCTTGGTCATGGCCAGGTGGTAGCCCGACCAGCCGTAGGCGATCGTGACCCCGCCAGCCACGAGCGCGAACAGACCCGCGAACTGCAGCCGCGAGGAGGTGGCCATGGAGACGGCGAGGATCACCAGAGTGACCCCGAAGAGCAGGTAGATGTCCGTGAAGAGTATGTTATAGGAGCCCGGAAGGGGCCACGCCACCTCGCCCCACAATGCGAGCGTCGTGGCGATCGCACCGACGCTGCCGAGAGGGATCGCACCGCCCCGGAGGACCCCCTTCAATCCCGTGGCGTCGTTCCGGCGCAGGGCGAAGAACGCGACCACGCCGACGTAGCCGATCATCACCGCGGCGATCAGGAGAGTGACCTCCTGGAACGCGAGGAAATCGATGAACGCCATGGTTACGGCTCCCGGACCGGTCGAGCCCCGAGCGACGAGGAGCGCTTCCCGCTCTCCATCCGACGGGGCCAGTTCGGCACTCGGACCTTTCGGCGCCAGCTCGCTCGGTCGAACACTCGGTGTCCTTCTCCCAGTCGCATCGGAGGCCTCGTAGGGGAATCGGCCGGGGTAGTCATGCGACCCCGGTCCCGGCCGTAAGGAGAGTAAGGAGAGGCTGTCAGGGGCCCGAGCCGGCGTGCCCCATCCGGAGAGTTCGGGGGGGACCGTTAATGAGCCGAGGAAGATGGGGGCGCGATGCCCCGCGCTCGGAGGGAGAGGGAGGAGCGCCCGGACGAGCCCGGGTTCACCCGACGCGTGCAGCGGACCGGGTCCTCCTCGCTCTCGATCACCCTGCCGAAAGCATGGACCGATTCGATGAACCTCCAGACCGGGGACACGCTGCGGTTCCGCGACCTCGGAGAAGGGCGGCTCGAGATCAGTCCGGCCCGAGCCGGAACCTCCTCCGACCGCCGGCAGCGGCTCCTTCGGATCGATGCGAGCGGGGCGCCCCCGAAATTGCTCGCTCGCCTCCTGATCGGGGCCTACATCACGGGCCAGGACCAGATCCTGGTGACGGCCCGCTCGGGACTCACGGCCGAGCAGCGCCAGGAAGTGCGACGCACGGTCGCGCACGTCCTCGGAATGACCGTCGTGGAGGAGGAGTCCGGGGCGGTCGAGGTGCAGAACTTCGTCGACCCCGGGAAGTATCCGTTCCATCGCCTGATGAGCCAGGTAGTGCGGATCCTCCGCACGGAGCTCGCGGCCTGCCGGACCGCGCTGAGCGGAGGGGGTCGCGCCGCGCTCCAACAGCTCGGCCCCATGGAGGACGAGGTCGACCGGTTCTACCTTCTGATGGTCCGGCAGCTGCTCCTCTCCTCGGACGACTTCCAGGTCGCACGGGACATCGGTGTGGAGAGCCACCACTTCCAGATCGGCTATCGGCTGGTCGCGAAGGTGCTCGAGGTGACGGGGGACCTCGCCTCGGGGGTCGCTCGGGAGCTCGGCGACAACCTCACGGGGCTCCAGCGGCTGCCGAAGACGGCTACTGCGGACCTCCTCGCGCTGGTGGAGCGCGTCGACGAGATGCTCGAGCGGACGATGGACGCCTTCACCCAGCTCTCCGTCGTGGATGCGAACGCGAGCCTGAACGATATCGAGGAAGCGCTGTCGGCGAACTCTACTCTCGGCGACCTACTGGCCCGACGGATCTCCGACCGACGGGTCGCCGTGGCCGCCCAGCGGGTCGTCTCTAACTTGCTGATGACGCTCGAGATGCTCGTGATCATCAACGAGGTGACGATCAACCGGAGCGTCGAGCCCGAGACGGTTGCGAAAACCGACCGGAAAGTGTCGATGGCCTCCCGCGAGCGTACGCCACCCGGGAACTAGCGCCCTCCCCCGATCCCTCGGGCCGAGGCTCGCTGAACAAAGTCCTGGAGGAGCGAGGAGACATTCTTCGTGACCGGGGCGCCATGGCCCGGCAGCAGAACCTCCACCTCGAGTTCTCGGAGCCGAGCCACGGACTGAACCGCTTGGTCCAAGTTCGCTGCGAAGTTCGGGGCCGGCAACGTGAGCCGCCCCTTCCGCTCGACCACGGCATCTCCCGAGAAGAGTATCTTTCGAGTCGGATGATAGAAAACGACCTCTCCCGGGGTATGTCCCGGCGTGTGGAGGACCTGGAGCGGGCCGAGCCGGTCCCCGTCCTTCAGTGGGATGGCGACCGGGGCCGCACGGGTCCGGACGAAGAGGCGCATCAGCAGGGGCATTGGAGGCGTGATCTGGCCGTTCACGAATGGTGCGTCGTCAGCGTGACAGGCCAGAGGTGCCCCCGACGCCTCGAGAAGATACGCCGCGCCCCCCATGTGATCTGGATGGTGATGGGTCAGGAGCACCTTCCCCACGCTGACCAACGGCACGCCGGCATTTCGGAACGCCCGAACGATCGGCCCTGCCTTTCGGGAGAAGCCTGTGTCGATGAGCAGCGTTTCGTCTCCCTCCCGGTACGTGTAGCTGTTGACGAATCCGGGAATCCGGCCGACACCGTCGACCACCGGTATCCCCGCCGCGGCTCGGAATCCAGTCGACACTCTTCTCCCCCGACGGCCGTTGAGTGGCCCTCGAGCAGCGTGCCCAGTCACTTCCATCGGTCCGGGTGGTTTAACCGTTCCGTTTCCTGGCTCGGAAGGCGGAACGAGCTCTCTGGGAGTTTCCGGCCCGGGCGTACCACCTACTTCGACCGCGGGCCAGGAGGGTCGGCGGAGGGTGGGAGCGCGGCGAGTTCGGACCCCCTCCCGGCCATTTCACTCGGCCGGGGTCGGCGCAACGCGGAGAACGCCGCCGCTACCGCGAGGATCACCGCCATCGCGTAGAAGGCGAGGTGGAGCGCCCCGAGGAACGTGATCGAGACGTCCCCGATCAGCCCTCCCGCGCCCACGAACACTCGGAAGGCGACGTAGCGGGGAACGGCCACTGCGGCGAGGGTGATCACGAGCACGTAGCTTCCGATCGTTCCCGAGTTCGAAAGCGTCCGTAGAAGGCCCGACACCGAGCCGTAGTGCGCCGGAGGAGCATCGGCCATCACCGCCTTGTTGTTGGACGGCCAGAAGAGTGCGCCGCCAATGCCGGTCACGAGGGAGATCACCGCGACCACGACCAGGGGGGTGGTCAGCGTCAGCTGGGCGTAGAGCAGAACGCCGACGATCATGAGGCCGATCCCGAGAGTCGCGAACCGCCACGCCCCCCAACGATCGGCCCAGCGACCGGCGGCCGGGGCGAGGCCGGAAGAAAGGACGTATCCCGGGACGAGTAGCAGGGAGGCGTAGAGCGGCGAGAGGCCGCGGATCCCCTGCAGATACATGATCAGGAGAAAGACGACGGAAAGGTATCCCAGGCTCTGGAAGAAGGAGGCGGCGAGCGAGGTCGACAAGAGGCGGGAACGGAAGAGCATCAGGTCGAGCGTCGGAGACTTCGCGCGCTGCTCCCAGAGAACGAAGGGGAGGACGAGTCCGCCCCCCAGGGCGGTCAGAGTCACGTTCCATGGGTCGGCTCCGTACGACGCGAAGTCGGTCGCCCCGTAGGTGATGAGCGACATCGCCGCCGCGAGCAGCACCATGCCGACCAGGTCGAGACGGGCCTTGCTCCGGACGCTCGGGCCCAGATACCGCAGGCCCAGGGCTACGGCCACCACTCCGATCGGGATGTTGATGAAGAAGATGTAGCGCCAACCGACAAACGTCGTCAGGACTCCGCCGAGCACGATCCCGAGGGTCGCCCCCACGTTCCACCCCATCGTAGTGAAACCGAAGGCTCGACCGCGGGTCGCGGGCGGAAAGTGCTCGGAGATGATGGCCGTCCCCGTCGCCAACAGGAACGCTCCTCCAACCGCCTGGATCGCCCGGAACCCCACGAGGCTGGTCGCCGTCGGTGCGAAGCCGCAGAGAGCCGACCCGATCGTGAAGATGACGAACCCCAGGTTGTAGAACCGGCTCCGTCCGTACAGGTCGCCGATCCGACCCATCTGAGTGGTCAGGATCGACGTCAAGAGGAGATAGATGAGGATCGTCCAGATCACCGCATCGAGCCCGGCGTGCAGGTCTCCCGCGATCGTCGGGAAAGCGAGCAGGACGATCGTGGTGTCCACGGACGCCATCAGAGTCCCGAGGACGACGACAAAGAGGACCCATCGAGGCGATGAGGCGGCCATGAAGCGCCTGCGGAGCTCCCTTACCCGGTGGTCGGGGCGACGGTCGATAGATCGCGCCGCCTCTCTCGGGCTGAGAAGGCGCGCATGGTCTCACGGGGAGGGCCGACCCAGCTCACGGCCGAAGAAGTCGAGGACGCGAGTCCATGCATCCTCGGCCGATGCCGGCCGATAGACCTGAGGTCGGGTGTCGTTGAAGAAGGCGTGCGGGGCGCCCGGATAGATGTGCCGGGCGAACCTCCGGCCCGCCTTCCGCATCGCTTCCTCGAACTCCGGTACCGTGTCCGTGACCCGGTGATCCTCGCCCCCGTACAACCCCAGGACCGACGCCCGGATGTTCGGTACGCTCTCCAAGGGAGGGTTGGCACCATAGAACACCACTGCCGCTCTCAGTTCCGGGTCCAGGGTGGCCAGGAGGCCTACTAACCCGCCCCCCATGCAGAACCCCACGCCTCCGATCCGCGTGGGGTCGACCTCCTGCCGGGTCCGAAGGTAGCGGCAGGCTTCGACAAGGTCCTCGGCGAACTGCCGCTGCTGGCCCGGGCTCATCACGCGGAGGAGCGTCCGCAACGCCTCCTGCTCGGACGGGGTCCGCTGGGCCAGCAACGGACCGATCTTCGAAGGGTCGCGCTGCACTTCGGGCGGCGCCTGTCGCAAGAACGCCATGCCGGCCTGGATGTTGTCGGAAGTCATCGCCGCTCGTAGTTCTCCGATGTAGAGGTCGGGGGCGAGGGTCACGTACCCCTGGGCTGCGAACCGACCCGCCACATTCCGTATGTGGGCATCCAGGCCCCAGATCTCGTGAACCACGACTATCGCGGGCCGTCGCTCGTCGACCCCCGGGGTTATCAAAGCGGCGTCGAGTTCCCGGCCCTTCCCCGGCAACTTCACCATCTCCCCGCGAGTCGCCTCGGTCATCGCCTCCTGCCCTAACCGCCGGGCCTTGAAAACTGTTAAGGTGACGTATTAGAACCCACGTCCCTTCCGGTTCGAGGGACGTTCCCCTCCTAGGTAACCTCCGATGAACGGGGCCGACTTGACTCGGATCGCTGTCGCGCTCGATGGCTCGGGCCACGCCGAGCGCGCCCTGGAACTTGCGATCAACCTCGCCCGCCGTTACGGCGCGTCGCTCGTGCTGATCTCGGTCGTCCCTCTCCCCTCCACGATGATCCTCTCTCCCCTCGCTCCCGGCTCGGCCCCGGTCGACGTCACGCCCCTCCACGAGGAATTGCTCGCGCGGGCGAAGCGAAAGGCCGAGGAGGCCGGGGCGCACGACGTGGTCACCGTTCGACTCGAGGGCCACGTGTCGGATGCCATCGTGACGTACCTCGAGACCCGCCCGATGGACCTCCTGGTCTTGGGCTCCCGAGGACTCTCCACGACAGCGCGACTCTTCCTCGGTAGCGTTTCGGACGCCGTAGTCCACCACGCGCCGTGCCCGGTCCTTGTCGTCCGATACGCCTGAGTGTCGGCCGGGCTCCCGTCGCCCCCAGCCCGAGGTAAGACGTCTTAATATCCTCCCAAGTATGGTTGCCTCCCATGGGGACGCCTCCCGCCGATTCCCGCCGACGGGAGGGAGGAGCGGCCCGGGCGACGGGGTCGGTGGAGCCCCCGTGGGACTCGGTCCGTGAGCTCTATCGGATTCTTCGCGGCGTGACCCAGGAGGCCCTCAACCCTCACGGGCTCCTTCTCTCCGAGTACTACGGGCTAACGCTATGTTCGCGGGGTCCCACCCCCCTGAAGTCCATCACCCAGGCCCTCGGTGTAACCCCCGCAGCCACTACGGATTTGGCGCGCCGTCTGGCCGGTAGGGGTCTGATCCGACTCGCTCCCCACCCCACCGATCGACGTTCGCGTCTTGCCATCCTCACGGTGCCGGGCCACCGACTGCTCCGCCAGGCCATGGAAGGCCAGAGAAAGGCGCTCCGGGACCTCGGCGTCAAGATCTCTCCTCCTGCACGCCAGGGGCTCCTCCGGGGAGTCATGGAGCTTCGTCTGGCGTTGGGAATGTCGGAGGACGCCTGAGGGTCCCGTACGGGTCATGGTCGCGTACAAGTGGGTCGTCCTATCGAACACGACGATCGGCGCCCTCATGGCATCGATCAACGGGACGATCCTGTTGATCTCCATCCCTGTTATCTTCCGTGGCCTGAACGTGAACCCGTTCAACGCATCGAGCTTCGAGATCCTGATCTGGCTGCTCCTCGGCTACGGAGTCGTCACGGCCGTGTTATTGGTCAACGCCGGCCGCCTCGCCGACATCTACGGGCGTGCGCGCGTCTACAACCTGGGGTTCGCGATCTTCACCCTTGGCTCCGTGCTGTTGTTCTTCACCCCGAGCATGGGCACGACCGGCGCCTGGGAACTCGTCGGGTTCCGACTGGTCCAAGCAGTCGGAGCGGCGTTTCTCTTTGCCAATTCGGCGGCGTTGCTCACCGATGCCTTTCCTCCGGAAGAACGCGGGAAGGCGCTCGGGATCAACCAGGTCGCCTTCATTGGGGGCTCGTTGCTCGGGCTCATCATCGGTGGTATCCTCGCGGGAATCCCGGACCTACATTTGGGTGCCCTGACGATTCCCACCTGGCGCCTCATCTTCATCGTGAACCTGCCCGTGGGTGTCTTCGGCACCGTTTGGGCGTATTACCGACTCCACGACCTACGGCCGCCCCAGAAGGACGAGCGACTCGACATCCCCGGCAACGCGCTGTTCGCGGGCGGCCTCACCCTCCTGCTCGTGGGACTTACCTACACGCTGCTGCCGTACGGCGGCTCCTCGCTCGGGTGGCAGAATCCCTACGTGTGGACGGCGATCGTGCTGGGCGTGGTCCTCCTGACCGTGTTCCTGTTCGTCGAGGGACGCGTAGCCCAGCCGATGTTCCGACTCGCCCTGTTCCGCCACCGGGCGTTCTCGGCGGGGGTGACCTCGGCATTCCTGGGATCGCTCGCGCGGGGTGGGATGATGCTCCTCTTGATCATCTGGTTCCAAGGAATCTGGCTCCCCCTGCACGGGTACTCCTTCGCCAGCACTCCGTTTTGGTCGGGAGTCTATATGATCCCCCTGCTGGGAGGTTTCTTCGTGTTCGGACCGCTGAGCGGTTGGCTGTCCGATCGGTGGGGGGCCCGAACCCTGGCCACGCTGGGGATGGTGGTCGCGGGGGTCACGTTCTTCGTGTTCCTGCTGGTTCCGTACAATTTCAGCTACCCGGTGGTCGGCGGGCTCCTGTTCGTCCAGGGGGGCGGGATGGGTATGTTCGCCGCCCCGAATGCGGCTGCGGTCATGAATTCCGTCCCGGCCCGCCACCGCGGCGCCTCTTCGGGGATGCTCGCCACGCTGCAGAACACGGGTCAACAACTGTCACTCGTCTTCTTCTTCACCATCGTGATTGGCGGTCTGGCGTCCGGGCTGGCGGGCTCGGTCACGGCCGCGCTGGGCGGTCTCGGGGTCGGTGCGCCCGACGGCCCGATCCTGGCCAATCTCGCTCAGGCGAATCCGACCGAATCGTTGTTCGCCGCCTTCCTCGGATACAACCCGGTCGGCACTCTCTTGACGTTCGCCTCGTCGGTGCCCGGATGGGACCCCGGCCAGATTACGCCCGCGATCGCCGCCCAGCTGACGTCCCAGAGTTTCTTCCCCAACGCGATTGCCCCGGCGTTCATCGACGGTCTTCGAGGAGCCTTCCTCTTCGCTGGCGTCATTACGCTCGTGGGGGCGGGAATCTCCTACCTTCGCGGGGATCGGTACCTCCACGAGGACCAGGGCGATGCTCCACGAAGGACTGACGCGCCCGCTACGATCGAGGCGCGCGTGAGCCCGGCCGACCCGCCGGCCACGGACTCCGCGGAAGAGTCCGCCGGCTGAGGACGGGAACCGGATGCAGGCCGTTCTGATCCGGCCCTCGAACCCCACCGGTAGCGCCGATCTGCGGATGTTTGGGTTCCTGCCGGCACCACTCGCGCTCCTTCCACTCGCGGGGGGTCTCCGCGCTTGTAGTATCCCGAAATTACTTGCCCTCGGAAGACAGAGCGCTCGGGGTGAGGAAGCTTTCTCGAGCCGAAGTGCACGGGATCCTCCGGGAGTCGGCCCGACACCGCTGCTCCATCTACCACATCGCTCGCGTCCATAGAGTGACTCCCGAGTGGATCCGGGAGATCCGCCGTCCGGCGACGCTCAGTCTCCCGTTACACGGGGACCGACACCTCGTCCGACCCCCGAAGCCCCGGGACCCAGACGAGGCCGAGCTGATCCTCGCCGCCGAGCGGCACCACCGCCTCCTTCCCCTCGCCCTCGAGCGGCTGCTCGAGGAGGAGGAATACCGTGTGTCTAATGCCCATAATCGCCTCTGGGCGACCTTCAAGCGAGCCAGGCTCGTGGTCGACTCTCCGAAGAAGCTGCACCGCCGCAAGTGGGTCCGCTTCGAGCGGAGGCATTCGAACTCCCTCGGGCAGATGGACCGCTCGGAGATCCGTCGGGCGATTACCTTCTCGTGATCCTCGACGATGCGTCCCGATTGATCGTGAGATGGGCCCGAACGCCCACGGCGACCGCCGAGGTCGCGTGGACGACCTTCGAGACTGCGGGCCGTCGCTACGGGTTCTCCAAGCAGATCCTCACCGACCATCGGACCCAGTTCACGAAGGTCCAGTAGGGCCAGCTCGCCCACTTCGATCGGAAGCTGCGGGAACTCCAGCGGCGGAAAGGGATCCGCATGCAGCACATTCTGGAGCGGGTGAAACATCCTCTGACGGCCGGGAAGGTGGAGCCAGTCTTCAGGACCCTAAAGTCGAAGCTGCGAGCCAACTGGCCGGACGGAGAGGCGCTGTTCGACACGCTCGAGGAGCTCGTGGCGTGGTATAACGAGGACAAACCCCACCTCAGCCTGAACTTCGAGCGCGCCGAGACACCCCTCCACGGCTTCGTAAGGAAGCTCACCCCGAAGGACCGAGCGGACCACCTGACCGCCTATCCCGAGGACCAGGTGCACCGATGAAACACGGCCACCTGGGCTCACGACGCCGAGAGCAACTACTTACGGCACATCACACGACCCGGGAATAACGGCACGTTTAAGACGCTCGACCACATCCGATGAAAGGCACCCGGTGTCCGACGATGGCCAAGTAGTCGGGCGCGCGGTTCCGCCTGCCCTACCCCTTGGTCCTAGCCGGTCCCGGAGTGCGGGGGGGGAACATGCGAAGGAAGCGAACCGGGACGCGAAGAAAGACTCGAGAACTGGCGGTCGGAGTTGCCCTGTTCCTTGCGGTGGCGGCCTTCTTGGTGCCGCTCACGGCGGGCTCCGCGGCGTCGCGGAGCGTTGGAGCGACCGGAGGGGATCCGGTGTGCGTTCCCGCAGGGACTACTGGATTGACGGCGAACGTCGTCGCCCACTCTCATCAGTGGATCAGCGGATACATCAATGCCCAGGGCTGCGATGTCGGAATATACGTTGGCCCCGGTGTGACGAACGTCGACATTGTCGGCGCTACGGTGAAGAACGCCAATGACCACGGGATCTTTGTTCAAGACACGATGGGAGTGAAAGTTCTTGGGGACACGGTCGTGCACAACGGACTCGCTCCACACACGTGCGGAGCTCCTCCCTGCATCGCCGAGGACAAGGCCATCCAGCTTACCGGGACGACGGGTGTCATCGTGCGCGACAACCTCGTCCTGAACAACATGGCCGACGGTGGGATCGGAGTCTCCGACGACGGAGCGTTCGACCCTGCGGCGCTCGCGCCCGGTGCCTTGCATCCCGCCATCGGGAATGTGATCATGGACAACATGATCGTGAATGACTCCTTCGGATGCGGGATCGTTCTGGCCGCCTACGACGCGGGAGCGGGGGTAGGTGCCAATATCGTAGGGGACAATCTCGTGGTCGGAAGCGCCCCGGGAACGGGCCCATTCGTTGGGGGAATCGTGGTCGCGGCGGACACCCCCGGCACGTGGGTCTGGGACAACGCGGTCGTGGGCAACCACATCTACAGGAGCATCATCCCGGGGATCGTGGTCCACAGCAACGCCCCCGGGGACCGGGTCTGGAATAACACCTTTGCCCACAACATGATCGGCAACAACGGGTTCGAAGGGCCCCCGAACGACCCGACAGTGCCTACCGGTATCGAAGTGGTGGCGGAAGCGGCCCCCGGCGAGGCCAATGCCCCGATACTCGCGAACACCACCTTGCAGGACAATTCGGTCAACCACGATGCCATCGGCGTCTGGCTGTGCGACGAGACGAACACCATGATCATCGACCTCGACGGGAGCGCGCCCGTCTCGGTGGAGACCTGCTGAATTGGCTACCGGGAATCCCGGACCCCCGCCGGCGGGCCCCCACGGTATCCTGCCGGCCAACCCATTCCGGGTCTTCCGACGTTTGGGTGGGTAGTTTCGGCGTCCCCAACCGGTCATCCGGAGTCTCGAGCGTCGCCTGCCTCGCCCTTGAGTCCTCGTCAGAGGATTCGACCAGGAGGGACGGGTGAGCGCGTCGGCATTCCGCACGGGCCTCTCGAGGATCTCCCGCGTAGCCTCGCTACTCGAGGACCCACCGGATTCCCGGATGCGCCCCCGTTCCATGGTTAGACGAATCGGCTACCGAGAGCGACCAGAGGATATAGATCGCAGGAATCTCGTCGCCGAAATCGTCTGGACTGTTCTGTTCGACCACGGCACCGGTTCCATCGACCCCTCCTGGTAGCATAAGACGGATACCCGAGAGTAGAATCGCCACGGCTTCTTCGGAAGGAAACCCGTCTCCTCGAGTAAGTCGACGGAGCTCCGCGCGGTCCTCTTGGGGGTCAAGCGACGATTGGCGGAGCCGAGCCGGATCAGCGTCCGATCAATTCGGTGCTACGGGCAACGATCCCCGCGGCCGCTATGGGTTCTCCTCGGATGTGGGCGGAATGTACGGGTGGTTGAATCTCGTGACCATGGGGGGTTGCCTACGTCTTCGACGGAAGAGCATGGTGATCACGAGAGCGGTCACGACAGATGCTGCTATCCCCAACAATCCGGCGAACACATAGATCGACCCGAGGGAGAGGGGAGAACCACTGACCATGGGTTGGCTCCCCTTGACCACGAGCGTGGTTGAGTTAGTGTCGCTCTTCCCGATACTGTCGGTCACCGTGACGCTGACGGTAAACGTTCCGGCCGCGGTGGGAGTGCAATTCAAACTCGACTGGTTGGAGCTCTTACATCCGGTCGGTAAGAGGCCCCACACGAAGCTGAACCAAGGGACTCCTCCCGAGATGAGCGCATTCAGACCCGTCACGTTCCCGAGGTTCAGGGTCGACGGGCTCGCGACAAGCTGGACCTTTAGCGGAGGGGCCAACGGCGAGAATTCGGTTGATTGCCTGGCATCTGCGACTGTCGGTTGGATGCGGGCGAGGTGGCCGCCGGCATCGATCGCTGGCAACGAAGTGAGGAGCATCAATGTGGTGAGTGCCACGACCCACGCCCACAACGGGGCATCCCATTCTCTTGTCGGAGGAATAGGGTGGGTGGTGTGGCGGTCTCTGCGCACCAACGGCCTCGACCATCAAAATCCCGTCACGTGGTATTTGAGCCTTGGGGCTGCAGAACATGGCCATTCACGGCGGGGGTTAGGCGTACGAATTACCCTCCCGATGTCGGTGGGTTCAGAGCTGTGAATCGTTCCGATCCCTGACGCACAGGCTGTTCCCGCTGACCGACCAAGCTCGGGAGCCGACGGGGAACGAGATAGACCCCGATTCGCTTGAAACCGGCGCCTTGCGTACGGCCCGGACCCTCCCTCAGCTTGGCTGACCGATTTGTTGCCCGAGGCTTGTGTAAGCCCCCCCGAAATCGCTCGACTCGGTTTGACGCACGAGCCCGCGAGGCGCCCCGGGGTTCATTGTTCCTCTTTCTGAAACGGGTTTTCTTTCGACGAAGGATTCGAATGTGAGGGGGCCGGTTCTAAACGGCTGCTCGAGCGAGCCGGGCTCGCATCCTTTGCGCGATGAATGCGCGTATCCTCGGATCGTCGAGAAGGTCCGCGAGACGGTCCTCTTCCATCTTCCACCGCACTCGCTCCTCCGCACCCTCGAGCGTCAGCGGCCCTCGGCACTGGACGGCGAACTTGCCGTCGGCATCGTTCGAGGTCGAGCAGCGGGCGCAAACTCGCGGGAGCTTCGCCCTGGGACTCTCGACCTTCCCAATCTCGATTCCGTGAGCTCGGGCGAGGGCGTCTTAGACTTCCTTTCCCGAGAGGTGGACGTACGTCTTCGCCATCGGGGACCCGGGTTGCCAGCCGAAGAACTTCTCGAGTACGGAGGTCGAGACCCGGGGATTCTGCGCGACCGCCGTAGCCCGGGAGTGACGGAAGCTGTGGGGGTTCGCCGGATTCTTGACCCCAGCCCGAGTGGCCGACCTCTCGAGCAGCATGACGACATAGCGGTAGCCGATCCCGGTACCGCTCGGGTTCGCCTGCTCGACCGAAACCCAGAGCGGAGCGTTTCGGTCATCGGCTCTCGCATGGTTCTTGAGCCAGAGGAGCAGGTTCGGGACCGCCAGTTCGAAGAGAGGGACGGTTCGGCGTCCGGTCTTCCCCGTGGGGAAGTAGAGTCGGACCGCTCCGTACTCGGTCCGCTCGACGTCCCCGATCCGAGGGGCCAGTACCTCCCCGATGCGACCTCCGCTCTCGTAGAGGACCCAGACGAGTGCCTGGTCCCGCAGGTTGATCGCGTGTTCGGCGATCCGCGCGACCTCTTCCGGTGTCAGCACGTCGTTGCGGTCGCTCCGACGTGCGCCTCGTGCGGGGACCGAAATCTTGAGCCACCGGGGGAAGTCCTTCCCCTTGCGGTCGAACCGCCACTTCCAGAACGAGTAGAGGACCGAGCGGACGGTGATCTGGGTCCAGACCTCTTTGTCGCGGTAGAGTCGGAGGAACTTCGTTGGCGGGTCCCGGTTCGGTTCGAGAAGGTCCGGGCCGAGCTTCTTCGCTGCTCCGTGGAGGTTCCAGAGGTAGGGGACCACCCTCTGCGCGGAGACGGCCGCGCGACGGGCCTCGACGAACTCGAGGATGGTGCGGACGGTCTCGGGCGGGACATCAGGATCGCGGGAACGAAGACGGGCTTCGGCGTGAGCGATCTGCCCGAGCGCGTCGTGGATGTCAACCCGGCGATTGTCGGTTACCGGTTCCGCCGGGGCGACTCCGATCGCTCCGAGAGAGGAACGTCAACGGATACGAACCCTTGGACCAAAGCCACTGGAGGGACTTGAACCCCCGACCTGCTGATTACGAATCAGCCGCTCTGCCAGCTGAGCTACAGTGGCGTGACGGACGGACGAAAGGAGACGCCCTATAATGCTGGCGCTCGGCGAGGACGGACGGTCAGGAAGAAGGCCGACGGGCCCGCTTCCTCCGACGCGCGGAGAGGGCGTTGCCGGCCCCTACGACCCCGGGAGCGCGTCGAGCGCCTCCGTGACGTCCCGGACGAGGTCGGCCGTCTCCTCGATCCCGAGGGAGAGACGCACCAGCCCTTCGTCGATCCCCCGGGCGGCAAGCTCCGCCGCCGAGAGGTGGCGGTGCGAGGTGAGCCGGGGTACGCTCGCGAGGCTCTCGACGCCGCCGAGGCTCGCGGCGATGTGGACGAGGCGCAGGCGCGACAGGAACCGCTCCGCCGCTTCGACGCCTCCGCGGAGCGACACCGAGAGCATCCCGCCCCGCCCGCGCATCTGGCGGGCCGCGATCGCCTCCTCCTCGGGCCCGCCCCATCCGGGGTAGTGGACCCGGGTCACGGCCGAGTGCTCCCGAATCGCTTCGGCGACCGCCCGGGCGTTCTCGTTCTGCCGGGCGACGCGCAGCGAGAGCGTCCGTAGGCCGCGCGCGAGCAGAAAGCCCACGAACGGGTCGACCGCCGCCCCGAAGTACCCCTTCGAGTCGATCCGCGAGATCAATCGCTCGGGGCCGACCACGACGCCCGCGACGAGGTCGGAGTGGCCCCCCAGGTACTTCGTTGCGCTATGCACGACCAGGTCGGCGCCGAGCGCGAGCGGATTCTGATTGATCGGGGTCGCGAACGTGTTGTCGACGAGGAGGATCGCCCCGGCCCGGTCGGTCGCTTGGCCCCAGCGCGCGAGGTCGTGTACGGTGAGCAACGGGTTCGTCGGGCTCTCGACGATCGCGAGCCGCGTCCGCTCGCCGACCACGCTCTCGGGAGCGCGCGCATCCGCCACGGAGATCTCGCGGACCCGGACCCCGTAGCGAGGGAGAAGGTCGGTGAGCAGGTCGGTGGTGCCACCGTACAGCCCCGCAAGGGCGACGACCTCGTCCCCCGAACGGAGCAGCGACAGTACGGTCGCGGTGATCGCGCCCATTCCCGATCCGAAGAGACGGCCGGACTCGGCGCCCTCGAGCCCGCGGATGAGCTCGGTCGGAACCTCGAGCGAGGGATTCTCGAGGCGGGTATAGAGGTACGGCCGCGCGCGGTCGGAGGATTCGGAGCGTTCGGGGGGCCAGTGAAAGGTGGATGTCTGATAGATCGGCGGCACGACCGCGCCCGCATTGTACTCCGGCCGTCGGGCACCGTGGACGAGTCGCGTCGACACCCCCACCCACTCCGGCAGCGGCTCGAAGCGGTGGGGGCGGCCCGGCGGGGGCTTGGACGCCTCGGGGTCGGTCACGGTACGGTTTCCGGGGAGGAGCGGCTCTCGCCGGCGCGCAGTACCCGAAGACGGGCCGGCGCGCCGATCGTCACGAGATATCGCGCCACCGCGGGCGGCACGAGCGGTTTCCAACCTCGGTCCGTCGCGAGGCGCTCCCGGAGACGCACGCCTTCCAGGTGACGCCGGTCGACGAGAGGCGGGCTCTCCACGTTGTACCCGCTACGCTCGAAGAGCAGACGGGTGAGCGGGTTGTTCGTGTAGACCCGGTCGAACGTCGGCAGGAGCCCCTCGATGTACCGGACCCAGAGGGCGTGCCGTCGGATGTCGGCGATCGGGACGATCTCGACCCGACCGACCTCGGCCTCGTCGAGGGCCCGGGCGATCATCTCGAAACGCTCTCCCGCGGTGAACGGGTTCTTCCAAGTGTACGACTCTTCCGCGCTCCCGATGCCGATGAGGAGCGGCGCCCCCGGGCGGTCTTGGCGGATCTGGCGCGCGACGGCCAGGTGCCCCCGGTGAAACGGTTGGAACCGCCCGACGAGGAGCCCGCGCACGGCTCGGAGGATATCACTCCGGGGTCAAATCTTCCACGTCGTCCAGAAACTCGTCAATGTGCGGGCAGCGGGCCGTCAGGTAGTGCCGGCAGTGCTCGCAGTGACGATCGTTCCACGCCGGTCGCAATAGCGTGTTGAACTCGTAGCAAGGTCGATTGACGAAACGACCCTCGTCGTCCTCCGATTCGTCGGGGACCGCGGGGGCGGCGCGCGGAGGGGCGGGAAGATGGACCGGGATGCGGAAGGAGCTCCTCACGAGCCCGCCGGTCGTCCCGGAGGAACGGCCGGGGCGCCCGGAGCGGGGATCTCCTCGGAGGTGCGGCTCGTCGCGCGCACCATCGCGGAGAGCCGCTCGAGGAGCGACTCCTTTTGGGTGCCCTGCCCGACGAGCGCGTACTTGAGTACGTCCCTTAGCGTCCGCACCGGGATCACCTCGATCATGCCGCGGTAGCGCGACTCGAGCACGAGGTCGTCGAGGTTGTCCTCGGGAACGAGGACCCGCTTGATCCCGGAGTCGGCGGCCGCCTCGACCTTGGCCGTAACGCCCCCGACCGGCAGCACCTGGCCCCGGACGGAGAGCGAGCCCGTCATCGCCACCGATTGATCGACCGGCACCCCCTCGAGGGCGCTGATCACCGCCGTAGCGATCGAGACCGAGGCGCTGTCCCCCTCGACCCCGTCGGACGTTCCGACGAACTGGATGTGGATGTCGTACCGGGAGATGTCCTCTCCCGTGTACTTCTTGATCAGTGCACTGACGTTCTGCACCGCTTCGCGTGCGATCTCGCCGAGCTTCCCGGTTGCCACGACGACCCCGCTGTCGCGGGTCTGGGCGGGAGTCACCTCCGCGACGATGGGGAGGACGATCCCGGAGAACTCCGCCATGCCCGTCTGCGCGTTGATCGCGGCGAGGCCGTTCACGACGCCCACCGCCGCGCCCTCGACGGAGAACATACGGTACTCCTTGCGTCGCTCGATGTAGCGGTCCGCGATCTGTTGTTCGAGCGACCGACTCGCACGCTTCGCCTTGACGACCTGATCGGCGTGAACGATCGAGAGGCCCTCAGAGAGCGCGATGTCTCCCGCCACGCGCACGAGCCCTCCGAGCTCGCGCAGTCGAAGGGTGAGCTGGCCCGAGCGGCCCGAGCGGCGCTGGGCCTCTCGGATGACCTCAGTGATCGCCCCGACGTCGAAGTGGGGGATCTTCTTGTCCTTCAGGACCTCCTGGGCTACGAATCGGACGAGCTTCATCCGATTCTCCGGCGTGTCGGCCATGGTCGTCTTGACGTACAGCTCGTAGCCGTACCCCCGGATCCGGGAGCGCAGCGCCGGATGCATCGTCTGGACGCTGTCGACGTTGCCCGCGGCGACCAGCACAAAGTCGGCCGGCACCGGCTCGGTCTTCACCATCGCGCCGGCCGACCGCTCGGACTGACCCACGATCGGGAACTTGCGCTCCTGAAGCGCGGTCAGCAGCGAGTGCTGGCTCTCGATCTTGAGCAGGTTGATCTCGTCGACGAACAGCACGCCCCCGTTCGCCTTGTGGATCGCCCCGACCTCGACGCGCTCGTGCGGCGGGGTCTCGAGCCCGCCGGACTGGAACGGGTCGTGCTTCACGTCCCCGAGGAGTGCACCGGCGTGCGCGCCCGTCGCATCGATGAACGGAGGTTTGTCGTCGACGGTGTGCGATACGAGGAGCTTCGCGACCCCGGCCCCGGAGTCATTGCGACCGCCCGAGAACCGGACGAGTGCATAGACGATGAACACGATGAGCATGCCGAAGAGCAGCGCCGTCAGGTCGTGGGTCGTCAGGACGATGTAGAGCGTGAACGCAATGATCGCGAGCGCCAGCACGACGAACAGGATCGTGCGCTGCTCCTTCTTCTGTGCCGCCTCGAGCTTTTGGGCGGCCACGATCTCCTTGCCCTTCCCGGAGGGGACGACTCGGATCTTCGGTTCGTTCGAGTCTTCGTTGTTCGGGTAGGCGAGGATGTCCTGGAGCTGCTCCTTCGGTAGGAAGTCGACCATCGCCCGCGCGAGCATGCTCTTGCCCGTGCCGGGCTCGCCGATCAGGATCATGTGCCGCTTCTGGGTGGCCGCCTTTCGGGCGACCTCGACGGCATCGTCCTGCCCGATCACCTGCTCGAGCAGTCGCGGCGGGACCTCGACCTGGGCGCTCGACGTGTAGGGAAGGGTGCGGGCCCAGCTGTCCAGCTCGCTGGACGACACAGGCTCTACAGCCCCGATGGACGGTTGTTCCGTTCCTTCTGCCATGGCAGCGTTCCGGCCCGAGCCTCCGGGTCGTCGCGCCAGAAGAACGAAGCGGGGGTCCATATAAATCCCTTCGGGGCGAGAGGGAGCGTCGACTCGCGGTCCGGGCGTCCGTGCCTTGCAGGGGACCCGGGACCCGTCACCGAGCACCGGCCGGGGGCGGCTCGTTATCTATCGAACCGGGCTCGACCCGAGGAGGTCCCCCGTGACCGAGCGCCTTCTCGGCAAGCCGATCGCGGACCGCATACAGGCGGAGAGCCGCGGCGCCATCGGCGCCCGTCGGGCGGGCGCGCCGCCGCCCTCGCTCGTGAGCGTTCACCGGGGGGTCGAAAGCCCGTTCCGCTTCTATCTCAAGCGCCAGTCGAAGGCCGCTGCCGACGTCGGCATCGCCTTTCGCGACGAAGCGCTCCCGCCCGACGCCGGTCCGGCCGAACTGCTCGCCCGGCTGCGCTCCCTGGACCAGGACCCTGGGGTGCACGCGATACTGCTCGAGCACCCTCTCCCAGCGCCGTTCGACTACTCCCGGGCGATCTCCGAGGTGCGGGCCGGGAAGGACGTGGACGGGGTGGGAGTCGAGAATCTCGGTCGGCTGGTCGCCCAGCGACCGGTCCACACACCGGCGGTCGCGCGGGCCGCGATCGACATTGCCCGACACTATCACCTTCCGCTCGAGGGCGAGCGGGTCGTAGTGCTCGGCCGTTCCGAGACCGTGGGGCTTCCGACCGCGCTCCTCCTCATGGGGAAGGCGGAAGGGATCCACGCCACTGTGACGGTCGCCCACTCGCGGACCCGGGACCTCTCCCGCGTCCTCGCCGACGCCCGGACCATCTTCTCGTGCGTGGGACAGCCCGGGCTCCTGACCCGCGCCAATGTTCCCGAGGGGGCGCACATCGTGGACGTCGGCCTCTCGAGCGTCCCCGATCCCGAGCGGCCGGGCACGGTGCGAGCCGCCGGCGACGCCGATGCCGCGTCGCTCGACGGCTGGGCCCGTTCGTTCACGCCGGTTCCGGGAGGGGTCGGCCCCGTCACCGTCGCGGAACTGATGGCGAACTGCGTGCGCGCCTGGGAACGAGCGACCCTTCCCGAGGGGAGCCCGTGACCGCTCGGGCCGTCTCCCCACGGCGGACCCGGAGCGCGCCCTCCCGAGAGCCGCTCCACTGCCAGGATTGCCCGATGTGGTACGGGGCCGAGAACGGAGGCTGGGGTCCGTGTTCGATCAAGAACCGTCGGGGCGATACGCGCTACCTCACGTGGGGAGGGCACGAGTGCGACGAAGGCTACGTGCCCCCGTCCGCGGCACCGACCTTGACGAGGGCGGCGGAGTTGAGCGGTGCCCGTTCGACCTCGAGCGCGTCCGAGGTCGGGTACACTTCGATCTCGAAGGCGGGCCACGGCAGGCGCCGGGCGGCGGTGCGCAAGGCGTCGGCCCCGAGCTCGACCCGACGGCGCGCGACGTCCAGGCGGTAGTCGTCCGGCCCCACCCGGAGCCGGCGCGCGACGCGGGATGCCCAGCGCGGCAGGTCGCGAGCCGCCGTCGCCTCCACGACCCCCAAGACCACGGTTCCGTCCGAGGTGCGGTCCGCGAACGAGGGCGCCGTGCGCTCGGCACGACGGAGCAAACGCTGGCGAAGCTGGACGCCGTCCTTGAACCGGGAAGAACAGTAGTGCACCGGCACGCGAAGACGCATCTCGCGCACGACCGCTTCGGCGACGGCCCGGCTGCCCCGGACCCCCCAGCCGTTCCGGGGATCGGTCCGATAGCCGCGTTCGACCATCTTCTGCTCGTTCGTTTCCGAGAACTCGAGCTCGTTGAGGTTGACGAAGTCCACCCCGATCGTGTCCAGGGTGCGGAGCAGTCGGCGCAGCTCCGCCGCCTTGTCGGGCAGCACGGGGATCTCGACCCCCCGGCGGATCCCCCAGTCCGGGGCGGCCTCGAGGACGGCGCGGTAGGCGCTTCCCTCGGTGGAGAGCGGCCCCCACAGGTAGTGCGGGATGTGGAGGCGGAACTCGTCGAGGCCCGCCGCGGCGAGACGCGCAAGCTTCTCCGCGTTCGGCTCGTGGGTGTAGAGGTGGATGTTGTGCGATGGGCCGAACGTCCGCTTGAGCAGGCGCACGTAATGCTCGACCCGATCGACGACCCCGAGCGGGTCACCGCCCGTGATCCCGGTGCCGGCCGCGCCGATCGCGCGGACCTCGTCGAGCAGGTCGTCGTCGGCGAAGACGCGGCGTTCGTTCGCGTAGACGACGTCTTTCTGGTTCCGGTTCGGGGAGACGGGACAGTAAAAACATCGGAATCGGCAGACCCCCGTAACGAACAGCACCATCTTGCGGCCCTCCGTGCACTGAACGCAGGCCGGAGAGAGCGCCCCACGGTGACTCGAGGCCATGGGCAGGAGGTGGAGACGGTTCGGCGCCATGGGAACGGAAGCAGGCGGGGTGGGAGGGATAAGCGTTGCCCGGCTCCACCGGAGGCCCTCCGAGACGGGCCCAGAGCGAGCCCCTGCCGGCGGCGCGGAACCCACCCGAGCCGTTCACGAACGAGCGACGCGACGTTCCCGTGGTGACCGAACGCCACCTAGTGGGGGGAGGGAGAGCGAAGGCGCAGGCTCAAATCCCCCCCTCGATTCGCCAGCCTCACTTTCGGGGGCGCGACGGCGATGGAGATGCAACCGGGTCAGATGGCCTACGACCGCGCGAGCACCGTCTTCTCCCCCGACGGTCGGCTCTTCCAGGTAGAGTACGCCCTCCAGGCGATCCAAATGGGAGGCACCGCGGTGGCGGTGACGTACGACGGAGGGATCGTCTTCGTGGCGTTCCGCAACCTGCCCGTGAGTTCGCTCGCGGAGGCGGGTTCGATCGAGAAGAGCTTCGCGATTGACGCCGGGCTCGGCTGCGTCACGGCGGGGCTCATCGCGGACTCGCGCGTGCTCGTCGAGTTCCTGCGGGTCGAGGCTCAGCGCCATCGGCTCACCTACGGCGAAGCCGGCCCCTACACGCTCCTGGCCCACGCCCTCGGCACCCTGCTCCAGCAGTACACGCAGTTCGGCGGCACCCGTCCGTTCGCCGTGTCGCTGCTCCTCGGCGGGTTCATCGGCGGAGTCCCCGGACTCGTCGAGCTCGACCCGAGCGGCGCGACGATCGGATGGAAGGCCTATGCCATCGGCCGCAACCGCCGGGCGGTCGCCGACTATCTCGAGGAGAAGGTCCCGGAGCACCTGACCGAGGAGGCCGCCTTCAAGCTCGCCGTGCAAGCGGTCGCCGAAGGTTCGCCGACGCCGTTTGCGGCGGAAGCCCTCGACGTCGCGATCCTGGAGCCGGAGGCCGAGCTGCGTCGCCTCGCTCCGACCGAGGTCGCCCGGCGCGTGCAGGGGTTGCCGTTCATCGGCGCGCCCGAACGGCGCTCGGGTGGCCGCTAGGCTGCCCGCCAGCTCCCGAGCATCGCGCGTCGCCCCCCCCCGCAGTTCTAAGAGTGGACCGGCCGTAGGGGCGGCATGCCCACCTCCCTGGTTCGGTCCGCTGCCGAGGCTCGCGAGCTCCTCGACTACAACCGTGCCGTTTTCGACCGGTTCGCGCGCCGGGTTGCCCGACTTCCCCGCCGCGCGGCTTTCGCGGAACGCGAGATCGGCCATCACACGCTCTTCGCGACCCTCGTGCACATCCTCCACGTGCACGAGGCCTGGCTCGTCTACATCGTACCGGGACGGACGCGAGAGCTCACCCGCCGGTTCAGCGAGCGGGACCGCCATCCGACCGACTGGAAAGGACTGCGCGCGTACTCTGCGCGGGTCTGGTCCAGCGCGGCCGAGACCGTCGACCACCTCTCCGGGCGCGATTTCGCTCGCACCGTTCGGGCCCCCTGGATGCCGGGCACCTACACGGTCGGCGACGCCTTCCTGCAAACGACCCTCGAAGAGGCTCACCACCTCGGCGAGGTCATCGCAGCGCTCTGGCAGGCCGACGTGGCCTCGACGCGGATGACCTGGATCGAGGTCACCCGGGGCCCCGGTCGGGGGGCCGCGCGCCGGCCGCGGAAGCCCCCGTGAACTCGTCGCGCAGTCGCATCCGCCGCCGTGTCCGGTGGTACGTGACCGCGAATCGATGGGCCTCGTCCCGAACGGCCCGAAGCAGCAGCATCGGAGGCACGTTCGGATTCGGGCGGAGCGGCTCGGTCCGGTCGGGAAGGTACAGTTCCTCTTCGCGCTTCGCGAGACCGGCGGTCGGGATCGTCCCGGCGAGGCCCAGGGCGGCGAGAGAGGAAAGCGCCGCCGACAGCTGACCGGCCCCGCCGTCGATCAGGAGGAGGTCGGGGAGGACCTCCGCTTCGGCCTGCCGTCGGAGGTAGCGGCGGCGGACGACCTCGGCGACCATCGCAAAGTCGTTCGTCCCTTCGACCGAGCGGATGCGGAAGCGACGGTACTCCGACCGTTTCGCGATGCCCCGCTCGAAGACGACCACGGAGCCGACCGCTTCCGCGCCCTGAAAGATCGAGATATCGATCCCCTCGATGCGGTTCGGGATCGTCGGGAGGGTGAGGAGGCTCTGCAGCGCGAGGAGGACCTCGCGCGGGGCGGCCCGAGGCACGACCTGGTCGACGGTCGCGCGCGCGAGCCGCTCGGCGAGCCGGCCGATCCCGGCGTACCGGCCGGTCGGCCGGAACTCCACCTCGATCCCCCGATAGCCGAACAGCTCGTCGAGGGTCGCGTCGATTCCCGCCGGCCGGGGCCCGGCGACGAGGATCCGTTCCGGCAGCTCGAACTGGTTCCCATAGTACTGGGAAAGGAACTGGCGCAGCACCTCGCCCGGCTCGGGGACGTCATCGGCCGGGATCGCGACGAGGTGCGGCTCGGTCTGGCGGACCTCCCCGTCCTCGACCCGTACGAGCCCGACCGCGACGCGCAGGGTCGCCGCGTCCGTCGGATAGGCGAGTGCGAGGACGTCGACGCGTCCGGCCCCCCGGCCGATCACCGACTGGCGCTCGCGGAGGGCCCCGAGCCCCTGGAGGGCATCGCGCAAGAGGGCCGCCCGCTCGAACTCCTCGCGGGCGGACGCGTGTCGCATCTCCTCCTCGACCGCGGGGCGGACGAGCGCGGTCCGGCCGCGCAGAATGTCGACCGCCTGGTCGACGCGGGCCCGGTACTCGTCGCCGCCGATCGCCCCGATGCACGGGGCGCTGCAGACCTTGAGGTGATAGTACAGGCACGCCTCCTTCGGGAGCCGAACGCACCGTCGGAGCTGGAAGAGATCGGAGAGGAGGCGTTCGACTCCCCGCGCCTCCCGGGCGCTCGTGTACGGGCCGAAGAGCAGGACGCCCGACCGACGGCGGGGCCGCCGTACGAGTAGGACCCGCGGCACTTCCTCGCCGATGGTGACCGCGAGGTACGGGTAGCTCTTGTCGTCTTTCAGGAGGACGTTGAGCGGCGGCTGGTACTGCTTGACCAGGCTCGCCTCGAGAAGCAACGCCTCCCGCTCGTTGGCGGTCGGCACGAACTCGACGCTCGCGCTCTGCGCGAGGATCGTGCCGTCCTTCTCGATGCGGGCCCGTAGGTGGTCGAGCACGCGGCGGCGCAGGTTGCGTGCCTTCCCGACGTAGACGACCTCTCCGCCGGCGGAGCGGAAAAGGTAGACCCCTGGGACGTCCGGTCCCGGCCGGAACCCCTCGCCGGTCGCCGCCGCGAGCTGGCTCGCGGGAACGAACGATGGGGGATCGGCCCGACGCTGCTCGGTCATGCCCGCGCGCGACGCACGACCGCCAGGGACGGGCGAACCAGCGGCGCGAGGAAGCGGCCGGTGTGCGAGGCAGGGATCCCGGCCACCGTTTCGGGCGTCCCTTCGGCGATCAGGTGGCCGCCCGCGTCGCCGCCCTCAGGGCCGAGGTCGATCAACCAGTCGGCGGACTTGAGCACGTCGAGGTTGTGCTCGATCACCACCACCGTGTTGCCGCCCGAGCGCAGGCGGAACAGCACCTGGAGGAGCCGCTCGACATCGGCGAAGTGGAGGCCGGTCGTGGGCTCGTCGAGGAGGTAGAGCGTCTTTCCCGTCGGGGGCTTCGCGAGCTCGAAGGCGATCTTGATCCGCTGCGCCTCCCCGCCCGAGAGCGTCGTCGCGCTCTGCCCGAGGTGGATGTAGCCGAGGCCGACATCGCGTAGGAGCTGGAGCCGCGTCGCGATGCGGCGCTGGTTCGCGAAAAACGCGAGCGCTTCGTCCACCGTCATCCCGAGAACGTCCGCGATCGTCCGGCCCTTGAACGTCACCTCGAGGGTCTCGGCGTTGAACCGTCGGCCACCGCACTCTTCGCACGTGACGTAGACGTCGGGGAGGAAGTGCATCTCGTACCGGAGCACCCCATCGCCCTCGCACGTCTCGCACCGTCCCCCCGCGACGTTGAAGCTGAACCGCCCCGGCGCGAACCCCCGGGCTTTCGCCTCGGGGAGGCTCGCGAACAACTCGCGGATCGGGGTCATGATGCCGGTGTACGTCGCCGGGTTCGATCGGGGGGTCCGGCCGATCGGCGACTGATCGATGAACAGCACCCGGTCGACCTCGTCGATCCCTTCGATGTAGTCGTGGCGCCCGGGGGTCGCCCGCCCCAGTCCGAGGTGGCGCTGGACGGCCTTGTAGAGGATCTCCTCGAGGATGGTCGATTTTCCGCTGCCCGAGACGCCCGAGAGGGCGACAAAGAGGCCGAGCGGGATCCGCACGGGATCGCCCTTCAGGTTGCGCTCCCGTGGCCCGTGGATCGTGAGGGCGCGCGCGCCGGGCCGCGCGCGCACGTCGGGCACCGGAATCGACCGGCGGCCCGAGAGGTAGTCGGCGGTCAGCGAGCGGGGAGTCCCCGCGATGCGGTCCGGAGGGCCGCAGTACAGGACCTCGCCGCCGTGGACGCCGGCCTCCGGGCCGAGGTCGACGAGCCAGTCCGACTCCCGCATCGTCATCTCGTCGTGCTCGACCACGAGGAGGGTGTTGCCGACGTCCCGCAGGGCTTTGAGGGTCGCCAGCAGCCGGGCGTGGTCCCGGGGGTGGAGGCCGATCGACGGCTCGTCCAGGATGTAGAGGACCCCGACGAGCCCCGAACCGATCTGGGTCGCGAGCGCGATGCGCTCGGACTCGCCCCCCGAAAGAGTGCCGGACCCGCGGTCGAGCGTGAGATAGGTGAGTCCGACGTTCTCGAGGAACCCGATCCGTGCGCGGATCTCCTTCACGACCTGCCCGACGATCTGCTCGTCGCGCTCGGCGAGCTTCAGCGCGCGGAACAGGGCGGCCGCGTCCGACACCGTCATCCCCGCAACGTCCGCGATCGACCGGCCCTCGACCGTCACCGCGAGGCTCTCGGGCTTGAGGCGTCGCCCGCGGCACGAACGGCACGGCACGAACGACATGAAACCGAGGTAGTACTCCTTCGCTCCCTCGCTCTTGGTCGACTTCCAGCGGCGCTCCACCGCGTTGATCAGCCCTTCGCGGAGCCACCCCGAGCCCATCCACCACTCCGCGGCCCCGCCGACCGCGCCGCCGACGTCGCGGGTCGAACCATACATCATCGCCTTCCAGCCGTCGGGGGAGAGCTCGCGCGCCGGCCGCCGCGGGTCGTAGCCGAACGCCTTGCCGAAGCGGGCAAGAGAACTCGCGCTCGGCGTGAGCCCCCAAACCGCGATCGCCTTCCCGAGCGGCTTGTCTTTGTCCGGGATGATGCGGTCGGGCTCGGCGTGCAAGGTCGCTCCGATGCCGAGGCACTCGGAGCAGGCGCCCATCGGATTATTGAACGAGAACATCCGCGGAGTGAGCTCCTCGACCGAGAAGCCGCAACGGGGGCAGGCACGCCGGCTCGAGAACGTCTCCCGCACCCCGCCCGGCCGCCGGAGGACGACGAGCCCGTCCCCGAGCTCTCTCGCGAGCGTGAGCGATTCGGTCAGCCGGCTCTCCTCGTCCGACCCGACCTCGAAGCTGTCGACCACGACCTCGATCGAGTGCTTCTTGTTCTTCTCGAGACGGATCTCGGCGCCCGGCAGGCGGATCTCGACGCCATCGATGACGAACCGACGGTAGCCGGTCTTCCGCAGTCCGTCGAGGACGTCCCGATGCTCCCCTTTCTTCGCCCGCACGACGGGGGCGAGGAGGTCGACCTTCTCGCCCCGGGCGCGGCTGAGGACCGCGGCGGCGATCCGGTCGATCGATTGGGGGGCGATCTCTTGCCCGTCGTTCGGGCAGTGGGGGGTCCCGATGCGCGCGTAGAGCAGTCGCAAGAAGTCGTAGATCTCGGTCACGGTCCCGACGGTCGAGCGGGGATTGCGGCTGCCCGAACGCTGCTCGATGGCGATCGACGGGGAAAGTCCCTCGATCGCATCGACGTCGGGCTTGTCGAGCTGCCCGAGGAACTGTCGTGCGTACGAGGAGAGGCTCTCGATGTAGCGGCGCTGGCCCTCCGCATAGAGCGTGTCGAAGGCGAGCGACGACTTGCCCGATCCGCTGACGCCCGTGATGACGATGAACTTGCCGCGGGGAAGCTCGAGGCTGACGTTCTTGAGGTTGTGCTGGCGGGCGCCGCGGATGCGAATGACCTCGGACGGTGCAGGCATGGGTCCTCCGGGCTCACGCGGGAAGCAGAGCGCGCACGGTCTCCACGAGACGGTCGAGGACGTGCGCTTGGACCCGCTCGCCGAGCTCGCGCGACGCGGGGCGCGTATCGCCCGCGACGCTTTCGGGCCACTCGTCCGGGGTCGGCGCGCCGGGCACAAACGGGCTGTGGCGGTTCTCGACGACCGGCCGCACGGGACCGACCGTGGTGGGGGCGAGCGCGAGCACGCGCGAGGTCTCGAGGAGCCCCGCGTGTCCATCTCCCGCAGGAGACTCGGTCCCGCGCAGCTCATAGACGAAGTCATAGTCGGAAAGGACGACGATCCGGACGGAGGGCGTCGCGCGTGCGGCGCGGTCCGCGGCCTCCCGAAGAGCGGCCATGTGACCGCGCTCCGCGTGGCCCGAGAGGACGAGCAAACGCCGGACTCCCGAGCGCGCGAGCTCGCTGAGCACTCCCGCGACGTGGGTCTCGAGCTCGGCGATCGAGAGCGATACCGTGCCGGGGAAGGAACGCGCGCCGGGGGCGGATCCGTACGGGATCGTCGGCGCAACCAGCCCGTCGAGGCGCTCGGCGAGCGCGAGCGCCGTCGCCTCGGCCTGGATCTGGTCGGCCCCGAGCGGAAGGTGAGGGCCGTGCGCCTCGAGGGCACCGACGGGAAGGATCACGAGCGGGTTCGACGTAAGCCGCCGCTCAAACGACCGGGAGTCGAGCTCGAGCAAGTGGCGCGAGGAGGAGGGCATGGAATGAAAACACCGGATGTGGGTATTTAAGGCGGGCCGGGGGGCCGGGAAACGCTCCTCCCCGGAACGTGGTGGAGCACAGCTCTTAGCGCCCGGGGGGCTCCGTTGGGGTTTCGCTCGACCACCGAATGCCGGATCAGGGAGACGTTGGCGCGGGGCCTTCCGACGGCGACGGAGTCGCCACCGGGCCGGGCTTTGTCCGCCGGCGAGACGGCCGGGCCGCCCGCGGGGTCGCGCCCTCGGGAGTCGGTTTCGACGCGGGGGACCGGACCGAGGATCGCTTCTTCGTCGGCGTCTTGCGGGCGACCTTGCCCGCCGCGCCCGCCGCCTCGGGTTTCGCGCGCGTCGGGCAGACAGGGTTGATGCACAGGGTCCAGGGCGGCCGTCCCGCCTCGATCGCGGTCACGACCGGCGCCCGGCAGACCGGGCAGGGCGGCTGATCCTTCTCGAGCTTTCCCCGCTGGGGCAGAGGATAGGTGACGCGGCACGACGGATAGCCCGAACACCCGACGAACCGCTTCCCGGCGAACGAGTACCGGATGTGGAGCGGACTTCCGCAGTTCGGACAGACGCCGATCCGGAACGCCTTGTGGTGCTCCGGGCATTCCGGGTTGATGCAGTAGAGGTCGGGCCGCTGGCCTCGGAAAACGATCTTCACCCGGGGGACCTTGCACGTACCGCAGAGGAATTCCGGGGCCGGCTCGATGAAGCCGGCGGATGGAAGCGCGTAGGTGGCGGTGCACGAGGTCGGGTTGTTCACACACTGGACCCAGCGCGCGCCGCGCGGACTGCGGGCGAGGCGGAGCGCGCCCCCACACTTGACGCACGGACCGACGAAGTGCTGGCGGTCGAGAGCGCCGGTGAGCGTCTCTTTGACGCCGACCGCGTTCGCTGCAAGCAGCTGGTGCGCCTCGCGCAGCATCTCGCGCGATTCGGAGAGGACCTCGGCCTTCGGCTTCTTCGACTGGGCGACGAGCTCCATGTCCTCCTCGAGACGGTGGGTCATCTCGGGTCGCGTGATCACCGGGGCATGGGCTCTCAGCGCCTCCGCGACCGCGATCCCCGTCGAGGTCGGCTCGAGCTGGCGCTGCGCGACGTAGTGCCGGTCGAACAGCTTCTGGAGCACGTCGTGCCGAGTGCTCTTGGTCCCGAGGCCCAGGCGCTCCATCTCCTGGATGAGCGAACCCTGGGTGAAACGGCGGGGCGGACGCGTCTGTTGCTCGACCAGTCGAACATCGCGGATCGCCACCGTCTCTCCGACCGCGAGCACGGGCATCGGCACCTCCTCGGGTTCGGAGTAGGGGTAGACGCGGTACCAGCCGGGGTCGGTCAAGTGGTGGCCCTTCCCCTCGAACCGTTCGCCCTGTACTTCGACGGCCGCGGTGCGGGACCACCCGACCGCGTCGGGGGCGAGGGTCGCGAGGAATCGGCGCACGACCAGCTCGTAGACCCGCGCATGCTCGGGCCGAAGCTTCTTCGGGTCGACCGCGGCGGTCGGATAGATCGGCGGGTGGTCCGTCGTCTCGGTGCGTCCCCGCGTCGGCCGGAAGGCGGGCTGGGCGAGGACGAACTCGGCCGCTTCGGTGAAGGGTCCCTCCCGGAACTTTTCGACCAGCGAGCGAAGGCCAAGCCCGCGCGGATACACGGTATTGTCCGTCCGTGGGTAGCTGATTAGCCCCTGCGTGTAGAGGTCCTCGCCGATTCGCATCACGGTCGCGGCCCCGAGCCCGAGCCGGGTCGCCTCGGCCACGAAAAGGGTCGTGGAGAACGGGATCGGCGGGCGCCGATGGGTCTCCTCCTCGGCGAACTCCCGGACGGCCCCGTCCGTCGCGTCCCGCACGCGCGCGAAGACTCGCTCGGCCTCCGCCTTCTGTTCCCAGATCCCGTGCGCATGACCGAGGCGGAACGCCTCGGCTCCCTTGGCTCCGTTCGCGACGATCTCGTAGTACGGGGTCGGGGTGAACTCCTTGATCGCCTGGTCGCGCTCGACCAGCAGCGCGAGCGTCGGCGTCTGGACCCGCCCGGCGGAAAGGAAGCTGCGGCCCCGTTGCCCTGCGGTCAGGGAAAGGTACCGCGTGAGGAGCGCGCCCCAGACGAGGTCGATCTCCTGACGGGCCTCGGCGGCCTCGGCGAGCGCGCGGTCGAGGTGTTCGAGGTGGGAGAAGCTCTGTTCGATCGCGTCCCGAGTGAGCGCGCTGTAGCGGGCCCGGGCCACTTCGATCGACGGGTGGACCTTCTGCAGGAGCTCGAGGCACTCGAGCCCGATCAGCTCCCCCTCGCGGTCGAAGTCGGTCGCGATGATCACGCGGTCGTAGCCTCGCACAATGTGCTGGAGGGTCGTGACGATCCCGGTCTCCGTCACGCGCTTGTGCGGCAGGGTCTCGATCAGCTTCGGGAGGCTGTCGAGGGACCACTCGGCGAGATCGCTCGGGTAGTCGAGCTCGACGATGTGCCCCCGCAGCCCGACCACGGCGTACGGACCGTCGGGTCGTTCGAACTCGAAGACGGGGGTCCCCTCGATGCGGGTGCGCTTCATCCGACCGTCCGAGAGGACGATCGCGATGCGCAACGCGGTGTTGAACTTCTCCGTGATGACAAGCGAGCGGGTCACAACCCCCAGTGGAGGCGGTGCTCGGTAGATAAACTGAAGGGACCGACGGACGCGCAACGACCGCTCGAACGTGAGCGCGCGCGTTCGGAAACCGGCCTCGCCCGCCGGTCGCCCGGAACGGCAATGGACTGCGACGCAAGAGGGTCCGCTCGCGCGTCCCCTCACCCTTTATACATCGCGATAGGTCCGGGTCGGCGGCGCCGCGGTAACTCAGTTTGGGAGAGTGCAAGACTGAAGATCTTGAAGCCGCCGGTTCAAGCCCGGCCCGCGGCATCCCCCCGCTCCCGCCCGGCATGAGCCGGGGGGCGGGGGTCTGCGGGGGGCCCTCTCAGACGACCGTCATCGTGCCGGCCATGTAGCCCGGCATTCCCATCGGCTCGCCGGTGTAGCCATCGGACCCACAGGGGTCCATGCACATCCACGAGAACGAGCCCGTCGCGTTCAGCCAAAGGCTGAACGTCACCGTGGTCTGGGCCGGGCTGAGGACGTTGACCCCAAGGGATGGGATCGAGAAGGTGTGGGCCACCGCCGTCCAGCTCACCTGGGAGACCGGGGCACTGCCATTCACCGATTCGACGTTCCCCTGGGTACCCGTCACATTGCACGCGCAGCCCGCCCAGGACGCCGGGAGGTCCCGGTCGACGATCGTCACGAAGAGCTCACCCCGGGCGACGGAGAAGTTCGCGGGGGTGTACTGCGGCATCCCCGTTGTCGAGTTGATCTGGATCGTGAGGTTGAGGTAGCTCACGGTGACCGGCGCCGCCCCCGAGCCTCCCGCGACCCCTTCGGCCGAGATCGCAAGCGCACCCGTAGCGACGACCAGCACGGCCGCCACGATCGCAACGAGCCCGAACCACTCGGAGTCCTTCATACAGGTCTCCGGCGATCGCCGGCGGTCATAGTTCCGGCGTCAATTCCAGTTGACTGACACCGCGCGGAAAGGATCTCGACCCCGGGTAACCTTCTTGGGCCCGGGTCCGATCCCGGCCGGATGGCCCCCGACCGGCGCTTTGCTCGATTGCGCGCGGGGACCACAGCTCCAGGGCCCGGGCTCTACGTAGTGCCGGACGACGGGATGTGCCTCTCCGTCTTCCTCGTCCTCCGACCCCCAGGCCGGGACCGCGAAGTCCTGCTCGGCCGACTCGACCCCACGGCCCCCTGGTTCGAGCTGGGCGCGCTCGAGCCGTCGCGCGTCGTGCGGATCGGGCAGCGCTGGATGCTCCCGTCGAGCCAGCTGCTCTTCTTCGAGGGGCCCGAGGTGGCGGCGGAGCGGATCGCACGGGAGCAGCTTGGAACTACGCTCCCCCCGGTCGAGGAGCGCTCCGTCCACTCGGAGGCCTACGGACGCTCGCCGACCTCGGCCCGGGACCCGCATTGGGACCTTCACTTCGTCTTCCGCGCGCGTTGGCCGTCGTCCGAGCCGCCGGCCGCGGCCGCCTGGAAGGAGCTCGCCTTTGTCGACCTGGACGCGATCCTCCCTTCCGAGCTCGCGCGCGGGCAGGCCGACGTACTCGCCCTCGTCGGGCTCCCGGTCGGTCGGGGCCACGCGTCCGAATCCCGCTAGCGCTGCGGCACGAACCAGACGTCGGTGATCGAGTACTTCGGCGCGGGGTCAAAACGGGCCTCGACGGGCATCCCGACGTACACGTCGGACTCGACACAGTCCTTGAGGCGGACGAGCAAGAGGCTCCCGACCCCGTCGAACTCGACGAGCGCGAGGTTGTAGGGAGTCTCCTGCAAGAACGCTTCGCTGCCGAAGTGGCAGGTCGTCCAGGAGTGCACCCGACCTTTTGGGGGGAGGTCGACCCACTCGGTCGGCGCCCCGCAGACCATGCAATGTCCGCGCGGGGTTCCGTAGACGAACCCACACTTCGGCCGCCGGCACTTCGAGCCCCGCAGGCGGCCGTCGGCGAGGCCGAGGAAGAACGGAGAATCCTCGGCGTAGCTATGGATGTACGCGATCGCGTACGGGTTGCGGATGACGAGGCTCTCGACCCCGTCGGCGTCGCGGAAGAGGGCCGAGCCACTGCGCTCGAGCTCGGCCTGGACGTCACGGAACTTCGAGTACGTCGGGGGCCGCGCGGTCATCGGAACCCCCGCTCGAGGATGGAGACGGTCACGCTCGACCCGGTTCCGGCGTGGCTGTGGATGGCGCCTCGCTTCGGGCGTTCGAGCTGGAGGGTCGGGTCGCCGAAGTGCTTCGCGATCGTTCCCTGGAGCTGCCAGAACGCGAAGACGCCCTGCATGAGCCCGGTCGCCCCCACCGGGTGGCCGCACGCGATGAGGCCGCCGGAGGGGTTCACGGGGATCGCTCCGGCGTCGGGGGTGGGGAACCCGTAGTCCATCCCCTTGAGGAACGGGTCACCCCGCTCTACGAATTCGTAGCCCTGACCGTACTTGCAGAGACCGAGGTCCTCGTAGGTCTGGATCTCGCTCGAGGCGTAGGCGTCGTGCAGCTCGATGAAATCGAGCTCGTCGTTCGGGCGGGTGATCCCGGCCATGCGGTACGCCTCGATCCCCGCGGCGCGCCCCGCGCGGAAGGAGTGTACTCCCGGGTACTCGAGGTCCTCGTAGTCGCGCGCCCGCTCGTGGGAGAGCAACGGGACCCGGCCGAACGGCCGGTCCGCGAGACGCATCGTATCGGTCCCGCAGCCGACGCCGGCGATGCGCACCGGCCTGTCGGTGAACTCCTTCGCCCGCTCCTCCGAACAGAGGACCGCGACCGCGGCCCCGTCGCTCATCGTGCAGATCTGCTCGCGCGTGAGCGGGTAGCTGATCATCTCCGAGCGCAGCACGTCGTCGACGGTGAGCCGCTTCGGGTACTGCGCGTAGGGGTTGTGGAGGGCGTTCAGGTGGTTCTTGACGGAGACCTTGCTCATGATACGCGAACCTTCGGCGATCGCGAGGCGCTGGGCCTCCCGCTCGTCCTTCACGTCGGCGAACTTCCCGAGACGCAGATACTCGTAGATGTGGCGAACGACCATCAGCGCATAGTAGCCCGTATAGAACCCGCCGAGGGGAAAGTCGAAGTTCGTGTCCGATGCGAGCGCGATGAACTCGTTCCCTTTCCAGGTCGCGACCCGGCTCATCGTCTCGAACCCTGCGGCCAGGCATACGTCCATCCGCCCGCTCGCGACGGCTTCGTAGGCCGCCTGGAAGCACTCCCCCCCGGTCGCGCCCCCCCACTCGATCCGAACCGATCCCTTCGGGTTAAGCCCGAGATAGTCCTGGACCATGCTCGCCGCCTTCAGCTGGCGAGCGAAATGGTCGGAGAAGTAGGAGATCCGGCTCCCGTCGATCCGGTCCGTGCTGAGGTTCGGGATGCCTTTCAGGGCGTAGTCGTAGGCGCGCTTCACCATCAGGCGGAAGTCCATGGCCGGGTGGGCTTTCGCGAACTTCGTGACGCCGCCGGTCACCATGTAGACCCGACGACCCCGCGACGGCGAGGTCGAGTGCCGGGCGGGTCGGGCG
>DAIDCO010000109.1 GCA_027309555.1 bacterium | reverse complement strand
ATGGAAGGGGATAAGTGGGTGCAAGAAGGGGACCTCGACGCGGCCCGAAAACTGGTCGGAACCGTGAAGGAAGGCGAGCTCTTCCTCTATCCCGGTGAGCGCCACCTCTTCGCGGACAGCAGCCTCGCTGACTACGATCCGAAAGCGGCGACCGAGCTCACGCGGCGTGTGCTCGACTTCATCGAGAGGACAGACGCGAAGTAGTGAGTTGCTCGGAACACGGGCCGATCCTTCCTCCTTGAACGGGCGAATAGCAGTAGTCCTCAGCGTACCCCACTCCGCCGCAAGCCCGCGAGCGTGATGCCTAGGCGGGCAATGGCGCACGCTCGAGGATATCACCCCCCAGGAGTGTCTCGGGTCTCAACCCCCAGGACGTAGCAATGCCGCTCACCGCGAGACCGCTCTCCTCCCAAACCTGGCCCGCGTTCGCTCGCCTTGTCGAGAAACACGGTGGAATCTTCGGCGGCTGCTGGTGCATCTCGTTTCATCTCGAGCCAGGGGAGGGGAAGCGCGGGGCAGCCACGTACCGAGCGATGAAGGAGGTGCGAGTGCGAGAAGGCCGGGCCCACGCTGCGCTCGTCTTCGACGGCCCAAACGCGGTCGGGTGGTGCCAATTCTGTCGGTTCCCTAAATTCTGACCCCAAGTCTTCCCGAAATTATGGCACC
>DAIDCO010000108.1 GCA_027309555.1 bacterium | reverse complement strand
CAACTGGGCGTGGCGAAGAGCAGTGTCGCGGGATTCTCGCCCCGTAGCCCGCCACGCCGTACTCGGTCACCCGACGCTTGCGCACCACCTCGACCTCTTGCTGTGTCTCGTTACCTCGAAACTTCAGGCGGTGACCGTGGCATCGGTCGCAGGAGTCCGCATTGAGGGCGACCCTCTCGTCCGGGGTCAGCGGCTCGCGGGTAGTGCCGTCAAGGCCCGGTCGAGCGCAGGGCCTCTTGCGCTGGACCGACGGAACGAGAGGATGGGTCCGAGTGTAGCCGGGGGAATGGTTGCGCACGCTCGGAGGGGCGTTCGGGTTCTCGTGGACCTGAAGGCGTCGGCGGAGCTCGGCATTCTCTCTCCGCAGCCGTTCGATCTCCCGAGCCCGCTCCTCGGCGGCGCCGTGCCGTTCCTGCTCTTCTTCCACGGCCTCGCGCTCGATACGGCCATGCGTGTCTCGCTCCTTCGGAGCGAGCGAGGCCGGATTCCCACTTTGCGGTGGAGAAGAACCTACCCTCAGACCGTCAGGCTACTGGGGAGCGTGAACACATACCCCCAGCGAAACGAGGGGCTGTACAGCGAACACACCCACCACCTGAGGGACGTCCTCACTTTGTGGTGGTCCCACGAATCCATCGCCTTCCATCTCGCACGTAGCGTCGGAAGAACCAAAGCATGAACGGCAGGCGGTCCGAAGTTACACAGGATCGCTCCAAAGCGTGGTAGTATCCAGCTCGCTTTCCGTACTGGATGTTCAGCATGGGGTACCCAATCTCGTGCAACACCAAGTTCATGGCGAGACGGCCAATCCGACCGTTCC
>DAIDCO010000107.1 GCA_027309555.1 bacterium | reverse complement strand
GGCCTTGGGACAATAATCCCGGGCCCTCGCCGCTGAGCCTACCTCGCCGCGAAGTCGGGCCAGGGAAGGATGTTGGCAATCCATTGTAGCTGGCCCAGGCGCGTCACGTTGTACTGGACGATCCTCAGGTATGATTCCGTCTCCTTCCGACGGCCCAACCGCTTGCGCAACGCTCCCTTCCGGTTCTTGACCATCGAGAAGCCGGTCTCCGCCGCCTCCCGCTGATAGTATTCCCCGAACCACTTCTGCGGGTCCCGCACCATGTCGAGCAACATCGAGACCCACCCCTGGCTCCCCATCCCCTTCATCGTCACGTTCCGCCGAGGAAGGAATCTCGGGATCGCTCCCGCTCGAGCCACCAAGGTGCACTGGGGACGGCCGGCATACAGTCCGTCACCCACCACCATCGACATCTCGGGGTGGAGCTCCTTCGTCCGTTCGAGCAGGGGCTCGAAGTGGGAGAGCTCACCCATATGGCGATCGGCGCTCCCTCGCCACGCCGTGTAGAGTTTGAATCGGATCCCGATCATCCCGACCCCGAACACGGGCACTCGATACGGGGTGGGAGGAGGGCCGTCCGGCCACGCGCCGGCCTCTCGTCCCTCCGTCGACTGATGGGATCGTTCGTCGGCGTAGTTCTCCTTGCGAGAGGAGGGAAAGCCCGTCCCATCCGGGGCGAACACCTTCTCCAGCCCCTGGATCGGGCGATTGGTCAGCGCCATCACCTCGTCCAAGAGGCGGTTCACCGCCTCCCGATCATACCCTCGCTCGATCGTCTTGTAGGAGAACTCGCGAGAGATCCCGAGCTTCTCTTGGAAGAGGAGGAGCAACCCCTCCGCCACTCGGTTCGGCACGCCGAAGTACGTCTGCATGAGCAGCACCTTGGAGATGTCGGCGGCGGGGGTGGGAGGCCGTCCCCTTCGCCGAGCACGCTTCCCCGCTCGGTTCAGCAGCCGCTGTTCCGCTTCGTCGACCAGATGACGGGTGATCGTGAGGGTGTCGGCGATCTCGCGGGTCTGGGCGACATCGTAGGACGACCAATCTCGAGGGAGGGGAACTCGTTCCTCGTAGGCGAGCACCCCGGTACGGGCAGCGGTGACGATCTTGCGGATCGTCTCGCCCCGCTGGGCGATCGTGGGGGGCATGGGGAGGGGAAGGCCGTCAAGTATATGACATTGCGTGTAATACTACACGCAACATGCGGACGGTCGTTGTGGTCCTCTGGTTCCCTCCGAAGACCCCGCAACCGATCCAGAACCGGTTCGCCCAGCGATTCTATGGCCAGGAGGTCAGCTCCTGGTCGAGGAAGTATCGATACCGACGGAAGGGCCTGTTGGACGGGCTCCCGCATCGGAAGCTCCGTCGCGGCGTGGTGATCCTGCGGGAACGGGACCTCGCCCAGATCGAGGGGTTCTTCCGCGAGTGGAAGGTCCACTCGGAGGTGAGGGTCATCAAACCGACGCCGGAGGACCTCTCGGCCCTCGCACGGCCGGTCCCCTAATTATGTCCCAAGGCC
>DAIDCO010000106.1 GCA_027309555.1 bacterium | reverse complement strand
GGTTTCGGCCACGAGGACCCCGAGCTCGCACCACGCCGAGCCGTTCCAGCGCAGGCGCCGGGCGGGCTGGGCGTCCAACACCTCGTTCGCGAGCACCAGGCCCTCGAACGGTCCGTCGGCCCCGACCGATTCGGCCCGGCGCACCGAAACGCCGGCAGCCCGCCCCACGGGCTCTACGCGATCGAGCACGGCGCGGGCACGCTCGGGAGACCGTTCGACGAGGACGTACTCGAACGGCGGGTCACGGGCCGACGCCGGTCCGAGCGCCTCGAGGAGCGTGCGGGCGAGAGTGCCGTCGCCCGGCCCGAGCTCGACCAGGCGGAACGGCCGGTCGAGCCCGACGGTCGCGCGCACGGCGCGGACGTGTTCGGCGACGGTCGCGCCGAAGAGCGGGTGGACGTGGGCGGCCGTATAGAAGTCGCCCGCCGGACCGAGCGGGGAGGTCGGTTGAGTGTAGTACCCTACGTCCTCGGAGTAGAGCGCGATCGCCATGAACCGGTCGAACGGAAGGAAGCCGTCGGGGTCGGCCGCCCGACGTAGGCGCGCCGCAACGCGCTCGAGGCGGGCGGCCGTCCCGGGACCGGGCGCCGGCGGTTCCTCCGCCCTCGTCCGCTCCGAACCCGGCACAGGCGCGGTCAGCCGATGTAGCCGAGGTCCTCGCGGGGGGTCGGGCCGGACGGCGCGGTCGGTTCGGTCGACCGCTGCTCGGCCTCGTGGATCTTTTGGGCGATGCGGTCGATCTCCTTCGCCTTGGCCTCGAGGGCGGTGAGGTCGATCTCGACGTGGAGGATCCGGCCCAGCACTTGGAGGACCGCCTCCGCGCTCCGCGGGTCCACGAAATAGCCGCTTGTTTCGCCCATGAGACAGGCCCCTTCCATGCCGAAGAGCCGGCCGAGCCCGAGGAAGAGCCCGCTCGCGCCGATCAATCCGCCGCCCGGGTCGTTGCGCGAGAAGACGACCCCCGCCTTCTTGAGCGACTCCACGCGCCCGACCTGCGTCGCCGCGCCCAGAACGCGGGGCGTTTCGACGACGCGACCCTGGGCGAAGCCGGCGAGCGTGAAGACCTCGCGCACGCCGAGGCCATGGCAGTAGTCGAGCACCCGCTCGGTGATCTCGTACTGACCTTCCGGGCTGATCCCCTGGTAGTCGCCTCCCAGGATGAGCACGTCGTGCGGGGCGGTCCCGGGGGCCTTCCAATAGGAAAGGTCGTTCGAGACGAGACGGATGACCCCGTCCTCACCGACGTAGACCTGGGGCGGAAAGAACTTCGAGTAGATGGTCGCGAGCGGCTTCGCGCCGAGCTGCTCCTTGAGATAGTCGGCCGCGAGCTTCCCCACGTTGCCGACCCCGGGGAGCCCTTCCACTAGGATCGGGTCGCGCAGCGTGACCTTCTCGAGCGTACGGATGACGACGTCCTCCACGGTAACGAACCCTCGGTCGAGAGAGCGACCTGACGCCGATAAAGCTTAGCTTACTCCGAGTCCATCGGCGGACGCTCCGGGAACCGGACTCCAGGTGATCGGCGTATTCGGAGCGTTCACAACCGCTCCGGCAGATACGAACTTCATTTGGATCTGCGTCGGCGGTAACATC
>DAIDCO010000105.1 GCA_027309555.1 bacterium | reverse complement strand
CCCGTTTCCCCTCTCCCGGCCGCGCCTCCGCCGCTCCCGGAGTCGTCCCCCGCGGCGAACGTTCCGCCCCGGCCCGACCGTGCGGGCTATGCGACCTGCTTCGTCTGCGGCAGCCCTCTCGAAGGGGCAACCTGTCCGGATTGCCGGATGACCTGGGTCGAGTGAACCCCATCCGAACGCGGACGCAGGGCTGCCGAAGCGAGCATGACCTTTTGAACCCCGCCCGTTCCCGTTCGCCCGCCCATGTCGGGAACGGCGGCCTCGGGGATCGACGAGATCGAGCGCGAGATCGTCGACCACCTGTTCGTCCTGCAGCCGGGGTACGCGGTCGGCCTCGGACTGCACGAGTACGACGGTCGGGTCCCGGACCTCTCCGCGGCCGCGACCGACCGGTGGGCCGCGGACGCGGATCGCCTCCTCGCTCGCCTCCGCGCGATCGAGGAGCGGTCACTTTCGACCGACCGCCGCCTGGACCGCCTCCTCCTCCAGCTGTTGCTCGAGGGGCCGCTCTTCGACCTCCGGGACTCCCGCGAGCTCGACCGGAATCCGATGTCGTTCGTCGGGTCGATCTCGCTGACCTCCTACCTCGCTCGAGAGTACGCCCCCGTGGAAGCGCGCGTCGAGGCGATCGTCGCGACCCTCGAAAGCGTTCCCCGCCTCCTCGAGCAGGGTCGCTCGCGCCTTACGGGCCCGCTGCCGAGACCGTTCGTGGAGCTGGCCCTCGCGATCGGCGGCGGACTTCCCGCCCACTTCGGGGAAGCCGAGACGTTCGCGACGCGGGCGCATCTTCAGTCGAAGGTCGCGGCGGCACGGGCGGTCGCCGAACGCGCCCTCGCTCCGTTCCTGGCATGGCTGCAGGAGGAGGCGCTGCCCCGGGCAACGCCCGAGTTCGCGCTCGGGGGAGAGCGGTACCAACGCCTGTTGTTCGTTCGGGAGGGGATCCGCGACCCCGTCGAAGAGCTCCGGAAGGCGGGCGTCGCCGACCTCGCCCGCAATCAGGCTCGGCTCGGCGAGATCGCCCGGGCGGAGGGGGTCCCGGTCGACGAGCTGCTCGGTCGGCTCCACCGCGATCATCCGTCGGCACCCGACGTGCTCCCGACCGCGCAGAAGTTCGTGGAGGAGACCCGGCGGTTCGTGGAGAGCCACGAGCTCGCCACGGTCCCCGCCGAAGCGTCCTGCCGTGTCGAGGAGACCCCGGTGTACGGCCGGGCCCTCTCGACCGCGAGCATGAACCCGCCGGGGCCGTTCGACACGACCTCGACCGAGGGGATCTACTACGTGACCCCGGTCGACCCGAAGTGGACCCCCGTACAGGCCGAGGAGTGGCTTCGCTCGTTCAGCTACCCGATGCTGCGGAACATCACGGTCCACGAAGTGTACCCGGGCCACTACCTCCAGTTCCTCCACTTCCGTCGCTCCTCCGGGTCGCTCGCGCGCAAGGTCTACCTCTCCCCGTCGTTCGTCGAAGGCTGGGCCCACTATGCCGAGCAGCTCGCGATCGAGCAGGGGCTCGGCCGGGAGAACTCGGCGGCGGAGGTCGCGCAAATCCACGACGCGCTCCTGCGGGACTGCCGCCTCCTCGTCTCGATCGGGCTCCACACCCAGGGGATGACGCTCGAGGCGGCGACCGGGCTGTTCCAGCGCGAGGCGCACTTCGAACGGCTGCCGGCCGAGCGCGAGGCGGTGCGAGGAACGTTCAATCCGGAGTACTTTTGCTACACGCTCGGCAAGCTCGAGATCCTCAAGCTCCGCTCCCGGGTCCTCCGGTCGCACTTCGAGGGCCGGCTCGGCCTCTTCCACGACCGCCTGCTCGGCTACGGGTGTCCTCCGATCGGGCGCTTGGGGTCACTGTTCCCGCCCGCGGCCAACTGACGCCCTCCGGCTGCCGTGCCCGAGCCCCCCTCCAGGGCCCCGCCCCGGCCGTCGGAGGCC
>DAIDCO010000104.1 GCA_027309555.1 bacterium | reverse complement strand
CCCCTACCCCACGTCGAAGTCGCCCCGTGGCCGGTGAGCGAGACGACAACGAGTGAGGAGGCGTCCGCGGTCGCCCTCCTCGAGTGTTCTGGGTGCGAGCGTCTCGATGCGCTCGACGGCCCTCCGTCGTGCCCGTGCGGGGGGAAGATGTTCCCGCTCCGCCGCCGCCTGACCGCGTCGGTCGCCGCGACGTTCGGTGCGTGGGCGCGCGCGGACCCCTTCCCCCCCTCCGATTCCGCGCGCCTCTACCTTAGCGAACGCCGGCGGATCCCGAGCGCGATCCACCACCTCGCTGCGATGGCGGGGATGCGCGGCTCGGTCGCGAACGTCGGGATCTCGATCCTGCCTTCGTTACCGTCGGCGGACCTCGCTGCCCTCGTGGAGAGCGAAGGGGCCGACGCCGTACGCGCCGCGCTCGTTCGGACGGAGCGGGACGAGGGCAGCGCAAGCTCGTTCGTAGAACGGTGCGCGCAGGAGCGTCGCCGTCTGCGGCGGTTCGGCGCGTTCACCGAAGAGGTCCTGGGGGCGTGCGATGCCGGAATGCTCTCTGAGTTCGGAGCGCCGGTCTCGAACTATCTCGGCGAGTTCGAGCTCGAGGACCGGGCCCTGCTCGCCCGGTGGGAGCGGACGCGGGTGCTCGCGATCGCCGAGTACGACCGAACGGGGGCGGGGGCGGTCCTCCGCCGAGTCCTCCACTTCCTCGAGAACGACCTCGCAGAGTACCGGCAGTGGATCCGGCCCCGGCTCGCTCTCCCCGGAACTCCGACGACTCGGCGCAGCGCCCTGCGCGCGATGACCTATGTCCTGCGCACGGCCGTGGTGCTCGTGAGCCCGGTCGTCCCGTTCTTGGCCGAGTCGGTGTACCGTAGATTCGTCTCCGACCGGACGAGCGTCACCGAGAGCTCGCTCACCGCGGGTGACTCGACGCTGCTCGACGACACCCTCGTCGCGGCGTGGGATCGATGGCGGTCGGTGATGACCGCCCTCGCGGACTACCGTCGCACGAGCGGGCTCGGGTCCGACACCCCGATCGGCACGGTCGCCCTCGTCCTCGGCGCGGACGAGGACGGGGACCGGCTGAGAGCCGACCGGCCCGTACTCGAGCGGCTCGCGCGCGTCGGCCGGATCGAGGTAGGATCCCCTCGCGAGCCCTGGCTCGGCCGCCGACGCGAGGTGCGACCGGTCGAATCCGAGATCCAGCGCATCTACCCCTCGCAGGCCTCCCAGATCGTCCACCTCCTGCGCCGCATGCCGCCCCGCCGCGCGGGAGAGGAGGCTGGCGGAGCCGAGCTCTCCGTGGTGATCCAGGGCCTAGCGCGCCGCGTGCTGCCCTCGATGGTCGAACTGGTCGAGGTGCTCCCCGAGAACACCGTCCCCGTTCGATGGGACCTCGGAGAGCTGTATGTCGAGCGGGCTCCGAGAAGCGGCCGGGACGCCCCGGTGCCGCCGCCGCTCTCTCCGGACGCCTTCTGGCTCGTGCGGCACCTCGAGCGCCGGCTCCGACGGGCCCCCGTGCCTTCCGCGGGGAGCCCGTGGAGGGCGATCGTCGTAGCGTCCGACCCGCTCGCGAGCGAACTGAGGGCCGTCGCCGAGCCGCTGGCCCGGTACCTCGGCCTGGCCGAGGTCCGTGTACCCGAGGTGGTTGAGGAGGCAAAACCGCCCAACCGCATCCGCGGACGCACCCGGACGGGCGCCCGCTGGTGGATCCACCTTCCCGGGGTCCCCGCGCCCACCCGTCGGGCGAAGTCCCGAACGTCACACGCGCTCGGGCACCGGACGGTACGGGCGCCGCCCGCGACGCCGCCCGAGATGCTCGAGACCGACTTCACGAAGGAGGAGGTCATCGCCCGCGAAGAGGCGGTGCGAGCGCTGAACCAGGAGCTAGATGGGCTCCTCGGAGCTCCCCTGCTCGGCCCCGCGAAGGTCCGCGCCGCTTGGTCCGCAGGGTTCGACAGCGTCGAACGCATCCGCAGCGCGCCGTACGAGCAGCTGGCGGCGGTCGCCGGCTTTTCCGGGGGCATCGCGGAGTCGCTCGTAGTCGCGCTCGGAGGGAGGGGACCGGTACGTCGGCCGAGGACACTTCGCACACCGCCGGACCGCCCGCACGGGCCCTCCACCACCCCCCGAC
>DAIDCO010000103.1 GCA_027309555.1 bacterium | reverse complement strand
CCCATCGACGTCGCCCCGATCTTCTTCGTCCTCACCGTCTTCCCCTGGTTCTGGGACTGCGCCAGCGGACCGCACAAGAACACCGGATCGTACTGGCTCGTGGCGGGGCTCCCGCCGTTCTCGCCCCTCCCGACCGCGCACTTCCCCGAGTGGGGGTACCTCCTCGCGGTCGGGACCTGTGAGGGCCTGCCGTATGTGACCGGGGCGAACTACTGGTGGATGTACGGGTTCCCGCTGATCGCGATCGTCGGTCTCTGCTTCGGCATCGCCCTCGTCTGCGACGGACTCGACCGCCGGTGGAGTTAGTTCGCGGGCCAGCCCCCGGTAGTGACGGCGCCGAGGGCGAAGGCCGGTCTCGGGATCCCCGGCCTAGAGGGTTTATCAACGATTCTCCGGTCCCCCGATCCGACATGCCCGTCGTTCCCCGACGGCTGACCCGACCCCGCGGGTCCCCCCGGCTCACGCGGTTTGGACGGTTCGTCCTGCGCCGCCTCCTCCTCGTGCCGGCGCAGCTCCTGTTCGTCCTCCTGCTTCTCTACCTCGCGCTGTACGAGCCCACCAACCTCCAGAGCGGCCAGAACGCCAACCTCGCCGGATTCGCCGCGGGATTCGCGCAAATGGTCGTGAACGACTTCACCGGTAACTGGGGGAGCTCGAGCTTCCAGCAGTATCCGGGCGTCCCCTGGGTGCAGCTCTACGCGTATCTGCTGCCGAACTCGGTCGAGCTCGGGGCGATTGCGCTCTCGATCTCCGCGGCGATCGCCTACCCGGTGAGCATGATCGTTGGCTGGAGCCGGCGACGGACGGTCGACCTCTCGGCCCGCTTCGTCAGCCTGTTCGGGACGTTCTTGCCGGTCATGGTCGTCGCCTCGCTCGTCATCTCGCTCCTGTTCTTCTGGTTCGTAGCCGTCTTCCACGATCTCCCCGACGGTGGAGTCATCCCGTCCCTGTTCTGGTTCATCACGTACTACGGGAGCATCCCCTCCTGGATCCTCTTCGGGAGCATCACCCAGCCGACCGGCTTGCCCCTCGTCGACGGGGTCGTCCACCAGGCCTGGGCGTACGAGCAGATCACCCTGCTGAAGACGCTGCTGCAGGCCAGCATCATCGCGGTCGTCTACGTGACGATCTTCCTGCGGCACGCACGGGCGGTCGTCGTGGCCGCGAGCCAGGAGCCGCATCTCGTGGCGGCCCGCGCGCGCGGAATCCGGGAACGGACCCTGCTGTGGAAGCACACTTCTCGCCGCGTGCGCCCGACGTTCATGCTGGTCTTCGCCCTGACCCTGCCCGCGTACCTCGGGACCCAGTTCGCCGTGGAGGCGGCGTTCCTCGACCGCGGAATCGGGTTCCTCGTCCTGATGACCCTGACGGGGCAGGGCGGCGGGGGCCTTGCGCCCCTCCAGGCGATGATGTTCATGGTCGCGATCCTCATCCTCGTCTGGCTGTTCGTCGTCGACGTCCTCTCCCATCGCATGGACCCGAGAGAGGCGATCTAGCAGTGTCGGCCCCGGCCGCCGCTCGAGGGGCCCTCCGAGGTCCGGGTCCCCCCAGCTGGGCCGAGCGGCTCGCCCGCCGACCGCTCGGGCTCGAGCTCGGTGCCGGTCTCGTGCTCCTTGTCGCCTACCTGACCGCGGCCCTGAGCGCGCTCGTGGTCTTCCGTGGTTCGCTGTTCGCGCTCCCCACGACCAACGCGTGGATCCCCGGGATCCGGGTCTATGGTCCTTCGTTCTTCCACCCGTTCGGGATCTTGCCGGGCCTCGGCACCGACCTGTTCAGTGCGGTCTGGCAGGCGACCCCGTTCGACCTCGCCATCGTCAGCGCCATCCTCGCTCTCGACGCCCTCTTCGGATCGCTCCTCGGCTCCCTCGCCGGCATGCACGAGGGCGGCCTCCTCGACAACGCGATCACCTTCCTCGGCGACTCCCTCGGCGCCCTTCCCTCCTTCTTCCTCGTCATCGTGGTCTTTGCCGGCCTCGCCACCCTCAGCTCCACCTCCACCGGCCTCGGCCTCTTCGTGCTCCTCTTCGGCCTCATCCTCTGGCCGACCACCGCCCGCACCACCCGCGAACGGGCCCGCCTCGTCGCCCGCGAGCCCTACCTCGAGGCCGCCCGGGCCTCCGGCGCCGGCCCCCGCCACCTCTACTTCCGACACATCCTCCCCAACTCCCTCTCC
>DAIDCO010000102.1 GCA_027309555.1 bacterium | reverse complement strand
GCCCGGGAGAGGGCGCGGGCGACGTCGCGGGCCGAGGGGCGGGGCCCGGGCGATCCGGGGACGGCGACAACGTGGGCCGACGGGAAGACTCGGCGGATCGCCTGCTCGGCCGAGGACCGGTCCATCGGGTCGGTGACCGCGAGCCCCACCTCGATCCGGAGGAGTCGGCGGCCGTCGCGGTCGATCGCGCCTTCTCGGACCCGGCGGGAGCTCACGGGCCCGAGATCGTCGGCGAGCACGACCGGGACGAGCACCAGCGGCAGCGGAGGACGGTGGAGCCTCCGGCGTTCGGCGTTGACCGCCTTCCCGCCCGCGTGCGTGTCGACCGAGACGACGAGCACGTCCACGCCCAGTTCGACCGAGCGGCCGAACGGGTCCGCCAGGGGGACCAGGCGCCAGGGACGATCGGGGAACGCCTGGCCGAGCCAGCGCGAAAGCGCGCGTCGACGCGTGCGATAGCTCTGGAGCTCCTCGGGGAACGGCTTCGGGTGGAGGGCGAGGAACCGGTCGGTCGTCAGTCCGATCGAGACCGAGCGGCCGACCCGGAACGCCGTGGTGAGCAGCGCGGCATGGCCCACGTGCAGGTGGTCGAACGTACCTCCGAGCACGGCGTGACCGTACCGACGCATCGGGGCCCTCCGCCTAGATCAGGAACCGGCTGAGAAAGACGATCAACAGGAGCGCCATCGTCCCGTAGAGAAGATAGACGTACGTCCGTCGGGTCGAGACCTGCTGGGCCCGCTTCTCCCGGCACGCCCGGCTGCAGGTCTCCTCCCCGACGTCGCAGACACGGCCGCAGACCTTACAATGGCGGTGGTCGCTCTCGCCCGGCACGGAGTCGGTCGAATCCCCTCCCTCGCTTAGCGTTGCGGGCTGACCCGGGGTGCCCTACGGACGGCGAAGCCGCCGGCGAGACTCCCGGTCGGTCAGGTCGGGGCCGAGGGCCGAGCTCGGGTCCATTGGATTCGGGGGATCGTCCGGGTAGGCGGAGTATGGGCTCGAGGCCGGAGGCTCGGGGTCCGCGAAACCCCCCTCGGGCAGTCGCTCGGCGGGCCTCGCCGGCGCCCGGCGGGAGGAGCGAGTGCCGCCTTTGGCCGAGTCTTCCGACTCCGCGGAGAGCTGACGCAAAAGGTTGAGCCAGATCCGGCCCTGATGCGCGACCGTCGACTCGAGCCGGTCGCGGAGGTCGCTCGTCTGCTCGAGGAGCTCTCCCTCGACCCGGCGCACTTCGCGCACGAGCTCGCGCCGGACCTCGTTGACGCGCGCATCGGCCTCGGCGGACGCCGGAGCCCGCTTCCCGAGCTCCTCGACGCGCAGCCAGGTCTTGCGAACCAAGGGGAGCACGCGCTCGCTCAGGACGGCGATGCGGCGGTCGAGGTCGTCGGCCTCCTGCCGCAGGTTCCGCTCGATCCGGGCGAGATCGGTCTCTCGCTGCTGCAGCTTCGACTCCGTGCGCTCGAGCCGAAGCATCGCCTCCGCCTGCTGGGACCGTAGCTGGGCCTCGGCGTCGGCGACCCTCGCCGCGATCGTCTTCTCCTGATCGTCGCGGGACGACTCGAGCAGCCGGGAGACCCGGTCGCGGATCGTCTGGTCGAAGCGCGGAGAGTCGATCGCCTTCGACAGCGACTGCTCCACGTCGCTCTTCAGCCGGGCGAGGAGCTCCACATACTTCTCGCGCTCCCGCTCCTGGTTCTCCCGCAGCTTCTGCTCGAAGAACGACTGGAGCCGGACCTGGAGCGCGGCGACCGCAGCCGTCCCGGCGCCCGAGACCTCTTGGATCCGCGCTTCGTGCTCCGTCACGATGCGCCGCTCCGCGAGGTCGATCCGCTCGTCCGCGACCCCGACCACCTTGTCCCGTTGGTCCGCGATCGCTGCGAGGAGCCGCGTCTCGAGATCCTTCGTCCGACCGTCGACCAGGATCGCCAGGCGCTGCTCGAGGTCCCGTACGTCCTTCAACCGACGGGCGTCGAGCTCCGTGGTGCGCTCCTTCAAGAGGTCCCGCACCCGCCCCTCGACCTCCTCTCGCAGCGCGGTGCCCTGCTCCTTCGTCTCGGCGAGCTCGAGGTCGAGCTGGGCGACCAGCGCGGCGCGCAGCTCCTCCTCCGACCGCATCGATCGGGCCTTGAGCTCCTCGATCTCCTGGCGAAGTTCCTCGCGCAGTCGCTCGGCCCAGAGCTCGCTCGTCGACTGGACCGTCTGCTGGAGCTTCTCGGCGAGCTCGGGGAGGAGTCCGTCGACGCGAGTATGGATCGTACGGTCGAGACCCTCGGCGAGGCTGGCCGGGTCGACCGACGGGCGGGACTCGAGCCCGGCGAGCCGGGCCTCGAGGTCCCCCCGGAGGCGGAGCACCGCTTGGCGCGACTCCTCGGCCGCGTCGCGAACGTGCCCGTCGACGACCGTCAGGAGCTTGGACTCGAGGAGCGCCGGGTCGGGCCCGGGCGGCCGGCTCCGACCGAACTCGAGGAGAGCGGCGTCGATCTGACGCTTCGTCCGGGCCTCGAGCACGGCATCGGAAGGGAACGAAAGGGGGGCGGGAGCGGGGCCCGCCGCCCCCCTTTCGTTC
>DAIDCO010000101.1 GCA_027309555.1 bacterium | reverse complement strand
CTCGGAGGGTGGCGGTGCGGGAGGGACGACCGGTGGGGAAGAAGAGGTCGGCACGTCGGGCGGCCGCTCCGCCTCGGCCGGCGGCCCTTCCTTCTCCCGGCGGAAGCGGCGGAACAGGGACATCGAACCGGCCCAGCGTACGTTCCTTCAAAGGCGTGGCGGCGGTCCGCGCAGCACTGTTTTCTCCCGCCCGAGCTTCCCCGACCGTGGTTCCGACCCCGACCGAGCAGCTGGCGGCCCATCGGATCGAGCTCCCGGTCCCGCCCCTCCCGGCGGGCACGTACGCCCCCGTGGTCGTCCACGACGGGGTCGCCTACGTGTCCGGCCAAGTCGTCGTGGAGAACGGGGCCGTGGTCTCCCCCGGGCTCGTCGACCGCGACGTGGCACCGGAGGCGGCACGAGCGGTCGCCCGGCGGGCGGCCCTCCAAGGGCTGAGCGCCGTGGGCGCTGCGCTCGGGTCGATCGACCGGATCCGACGTATCGTCCGGGTGACCGTCTACGTCGCGTCGTCCCCCGGATTCGTCCGGCAGCACGAGGTGGCCAACGGCGCCACCGAAGTGCTGGTCGATATCTTTGGGGAGAACGGACGGCCCGCCCGCGCGGCGGTCGGTGTTGCCGGCCTCCCGTTGAACGCCCCGGTCGAGGTCGAGCTCTGGGCGGCGGTGGACTAAGCGACCGTGGAGCGAACCGGATCCGACGGGGTCTACCGCGAGGGGCGGGACCTGTACACCGTGAACGCCGTTCCCGGGGTGAAGGTCTACGGGGAGATCTTGCGGTCCGTGGGGGGCGTAGAGTACCGGCAGTGGGACCCGTTTCGGTCGAAGCTCGCCGCCGCGCTCCTCCGAGGCGTTCCGGACGACCTGCTCGGCGGCGTGCGCTCGGCCCTCTACCTCGGTGGGGCGCACGGAACGACCGTGAGCCATCTCTCGGATGCGTGGCCCGACGCGACAATCTACGTGGTGGAGAAGAGCCCGACGGCGTTCGCTCCGCTCCTGGCCCTCGCGCGACACCGGGCGAACCTCCTCCCGCTCCTCGCGGACGCCCAACTACCCGAACGCTACCAGGCCGATGTCGGCACGGTCGATCTTCTCTACCAGGATGTCGCCCAGCGCAACCAGGCCCAGATCTTTGTCGAGAACGCGCGGGCCTGCCTCGCTCCGGGAAAGGCGGGCGTCCTCATGCTCAAGGTCCGTTCGGTCACCCAGCGCGGCTCGGCTGCCGCCATCGTGCGCGAGGCCCGTCGGGTCCTCGCGGACGCGGGATTCACCCTGCGAAGCGAGACGGCGCTCGACCCGTTCTCCCGGGAGCACGTCGCGCTCACCGTACGCGCGTAGGCCACCGCCCAGCGTTCGCCGACCGGTGTCGGCGCAAATAGCACGAGCTCGTCCGCCGCCGCGCGGAGAGACTCGATGTCGCACAACGGATCGGCGCCGAGGATCGAGGTCACGGGGATCGCCGTTGCGCTGCTCGTGCTGGGGCTCACTTCGGGAATCGGAGCGGGAGGCGCGGCGGGGACCGCGCCGGCAACTGCGCCCGCCGCCCTCTCGGTCGCGCTCGATACCGCGCACCTGACGCTGACGCCCGCCGCCGTGCAGGTGGCGGTCGGAGCCCAAGCGAACCTGTCCGCGACCTGGGCCGGGATACCCGCCGGGTGCCAGAGCGGACCGATCGGATTCCGCTGGCAGCTCCTGGCCGGGCCGGTTGGCGGAACGCTCGCCTCCCCCGCGGGATCGACGACCCGCTTCTGGGCGGACTCAACCACCCCGGGATTGGCCGAAGTGAAAGTGCGCTCGGGAACTGTCCTCGAGTGCGGGCTGACGGAAACGGCCGTGAACCGAACCGCCGTCGCGCGGGTCACCGTCGTCGCCCCTCCCTGGGTCGGCTCCGTACAGATGAGCCCGGATCCGGTCGCCGCTGGTACGTCGAGCGAGTTGAGCGGTATCGTCGCGGAGGGCAGTGCCCCCTACCGACTCAGGGTTGACTGGGGCGATGGGAGCGTATCCACTGCCACGCTCGCAGCCCCCGGGGCGTTCTCCCTCCCGCACGTGTTCGCCGCGGGGAACTTCACGCCGACCCTGGAGCTCGTGGACGCTGCGGGTCGCAGGGCGAACGTCTCGGTCGAGGAGCCCGTGTACTCGAGCTCGGTCCTCGCGGTCGGGATCGCCGCGTCGAGCTTCGCGGCCGAGGTCGGCGTGCCGATCAACTTCACCGGAGAGATCGAGGACCTACCCTCCGCCTTCCAGGTCTATACTTCCTGCTCCAATACCGCCGCCCCGGGCCGGGTCGGGACCCCGGCCACGCAGGCCGAGATGAATTTCTCCTGTACTTTCGACCACGCCGGCGCCGGCCACGTCGGGTACGCCGTGGTACCGTTCGCGCCCGCACTCTCCCCGGCGGAGGCGAACCTGACGCTCCCGGTGGCTCCGGCGCTCGGCGTGAGCGCTTCGTCCGCGATGCTCTCGGGCGAAGCCGGCCATTCCGTGCTCCTCCCCCTGACGATCGAGGGAGGCGTGGCGCCGTTCTCGGTGGGCTGGAACCTATCGGGCTCGGCCGCCGGCCCGAGGACGACGGTCTACTCGGACGGCCCGCTCGAGCTCCCCGCAGTACCCGCTGCCCCCGGGCCGTTCGGAGCGACGGTGCGCGTCGAGGACGCCCTCGGGCAGGTGGCGGCCACGTCCTCGTTCGCCGGAATGGCCGCGCCCCCGCTCAATGCGACCGCGAGGGCGACTTCGGGAGAAACGGGGGGAGGCGTCGACGTGACGGTCTGGGGGGCGGTGACGGCCGGCATACCTCCCTTCGTCTGGTTCGTCGCCCC
>DAIDCO010000100.1 GCA_027309555.1 bacterium | reverse complement strand
CCCCCATCCGACGCGGCCGAGGATCCCGCCCCCGCGCGGACGGCCGATGCCGTCGAGAAAGCGACCCGCGAGCTCGAGCAGCGACTGCGAGGGGAGTTCGGCGAGCGGGAGAGCGACTACGTCGAGCGCGAAACGGAACTGCGCCGACGGATCGTCCAGCTCGAAGGGGACGTGCGCAACCTCACCGGGGAGCTCGAGCGGGACCGCGAGCGCCAGGCCCTGCTCGGCCAGCAGCACGGGCCGGCCGCCGACGAGCTCGCCCGGCGGATCGAGGAAGCCGCCCTGCGGGAGAAGGACCTGGATGCCCGCGAGAACGAGCTTCGCCGACGGTTCGAGGAGATCCGGATCAGCGCCGAGGAGGGCGAACGACGGCGCGGCCCTCTCGAGTTTAAGGAGCGCGAGCTCGCCGCCTACGACCAGCAACTGCAGACCCGCCGCCAGGCGCTCGACATCGAGGCGCGACGGCTCGAGGAGCTGCGGCGGGAGATCGGCGCGACCGGGGTGGCCCCGGGCGACGAGACGCGGCGCCTCGAGGACCTCCGCCACGAGCTCTCCCAGAAGGAGGCCGAGCTCCGGGCTCGCGAGACCCAGCTCACGGCCCGGGTCCAGGAGCTCGAGCGCCTGAGCGGACAGACGGCGGAGGCCGAGGCTCACCAGATCCGCGACGACGTCCAGGCGGCGGCGCAAGAGGTCAAGGTGAAGAGCGGGGTCCGGCGCCTCGACGACCTGCTCTACGGCGGGTTCCCGAACGGCGCCCAGCTCCTCGTCAACGGTCCGGCCCACACGGGCAAGGACGTCCTCGCCCGCCTCTTCTCGATCGAGGGCCTGAAGCTCGGGATCCCGTCGATCTGGGTCGTGACCGACAAGACCTACGCCCAGGTCCGAGACGACCTCGGCGGGCTCTACACGAGCCTCCCCGACGCCGAGAAGCAGGGGCTCGTGCGGTACGTCGACCTGTACTCTCGGGCCGTCGGCTCCGCGCAGTCGAGCGCGAACGTCCGTCTGCTCTCCTCGACCGACAAGGCGGTGCTCGATCAGCTCGCGCAGACGGTGAACGCCTTCGCCGCGGAGTTGAAGGAGACGTATCCAACCTACCGACTCATCTTTGAGTCGGTCTCCACGATCACCGCCTACCTGGACTCGTCGGCGACGTTCCGCTTCCTGCAGCCGTTCATTGGGCGGCGCAAGCTCGACGGCGCGGTCGGCTACTACGTCCTCGATAGCGGGATGCACTCGGAGTCGGACCTCGAGACGCTCGAGCACATGGTCGACGGGTCGATCAACCTCAAGGTCGAGCAGATGAAGACGTTCCTCGCGGTCCGGGGAATCGGCGAGGCCCAGGCACGGGCGTGGATCGGCTACACGTTCAACAAGCGCTCGCTCAACCTCGGCTCGTTCAGCCTCGAACACATCCGCTGACGGCCCGGCGGCGCTCGCTCCGCGCGCGCGCCCGGCACGGGCCGGGCGGCGCGGCGGAGGCGCTCCCGTGGCCCCGCCGGGCAGGACGAAGCGCTAAGTAGGGGGCCGGGACTCGTAGAGCCGCTAGGCTGGACCGGGGGGTTGGGCGTCCCCTTACACACCGAAACCGTCCTTAGCGGGGGTGACAGGCAGGAGCGACGTTCGGTCGAATCACGTGTCTCGAGGTGTTTCGTCGACGCTCTGTTCCGCTGGGCCGCGGGCACCGCGACGAGCGCTCGGAGGAGCGCCCTAGCGGTTATCCATCACGGGCACCGGGTCAGGTCCTGACGGGAGCAGCCTTACCGTGACCCGTCGACGCTGGCGGGGCGACGGGGCTGAGGAGCATCCGAGATCAACGCGCGGTTCGGTCGGGCGGCAATCCTGCTGGCCTAGCACGGCCCGCGGGCGGGGAGCGGTGGATCGATCGCCCGCCGCGACGCCCCTCGGCGTCGGCCTCTGAATTTAAGTAGAGGGTCGTCCCGTTTCCTATCGCGGCGCGTGGTCATGCACACCTATATCGATCTGTATTTCACGCCGGAGAGTTCCTCTCCCCTCGAGATCGCGAAACGCCTGCGCCGTCACACCGCCCTTTCGTTCATCATTGGGCCGCACGACCTCACGTTCGAGTGGAAGAGCGAGCCGGAGTTCCACGAGCAGCTCTCGAAGATCCATGACGCGCTCAAGGGCACGGGCGTCCTCTACCGCGTCGAGACGGTCGCGGAGGACCCGTCGTTCATCGAACCGATCCCTTGGCCGCCTCCGCTTCCCCGGAACGACCCGGTGCATCCGGCGTACTGATCGCGTCGGGGTCCGGACCCCCCCACCCCCCGGTTTCCAGTGGAGACCCGTGGAGGACTACCACCCCTCCGTGTCCGGTGGGACGAGGTCGGGCTCGAGGAGCGCGCGGCGTTCGTGCGGAATCGGGCGTTTTTCGTTGCGCTCGTAGTCGTAGCAGACGACCACCGTGCGGCCGCGCGCCGCGACGGTCGAGGTACCGGCGATCGTGAACCGGTAGAGCAGCGTGAAGCTCGTACGACCGAGCGGAGCGGCGGGCGCGACCTCTCCGACGAGCTCCACCCCATAGGGGACGGGAGCGAAGTAGCGGCAGGTCGCCTCGGCGATGATGATGTCGAGTTTCGCTGGGTCGAGCGGACCCAGCATCGGGAGGTAGTAGTCGCATCGAAGCGTCTCCATGTACGGAAAGTATGCGGCGTGATTGAGATGGTTCAGCACGTCGAGGTCGTGGTACGGCACGTAGAATCGTCGCTGTACCGGCCAGGGCCGGGGTTTCGGGTACGACGGGAGGGCCATCGGGCGTGCGGACGGACGCGTTCCATATATGGTCTCGAGGGGGTGGGCCCCGCCGGGCCGGTCGGCGGCACCGACGGGGATGCATGCACGCGCACGACGCACCTTCCAGTGGAAACGGAGGGGT